>NZ_KV840172.1:0-345 GCF_001839145.1 Staphylococcus sp. HMSC62D11
AAGCCAATACCGAATGATAAGTTAAAAAAAGAAATAGAAAACTTTAAGTTTTTTGTACAATACGGCAACTTTAAAGATTTTAAAGATTATAAAAATGGAGATATTTCATACAATCCAAATGTGCCAAGTTATTCTGCTAAATATCAGTTAAGTAATGATGATTATAATGTACAACAGTTAAGAAAACGATATAATATCCCAACGAAACAAGCACCTGAATTAAAATTGAAAGGTGATGGCGATTTAAAAGGATCATCCATAGGATCTAAAGATCTAGAATTTACCTTTGTAGAAAATAAAAAAGAAAATATCTTTTTTACAGATTCTGTACAATTTACTCCAAGT
>NZ_KV840173.1:0-2317 GCF_001839145.1 Staphylococcus sp. HMSC62D11
AAAAGATGAAAGAAAGATATGGAACAGTCTATAAAGGCTCTCAGAGGCTCATAGACGAAGAAAGTGGAGAAGTCATAGAGGTAGACAAGTTATACCGTAAACAAACGTCTGGTAACTTCGTAAAGGCATATATAGTGCAATTAATAAGTATGTTAGATATGATTGGCGGAAAAAAACTTAAAATCGTTAACTATATCCTAGATAATGTCCACTTAAGTAACAATACAATGATAGCTACAACAAGAGAAATAGCAAAAGCTACAGGAACAAGTCTACAAACAGTAATAACAACACTTAAAATCTTAGAAGAAGGAAATATTATAAAAAGAAAAACTGGAGTATTAATGTTAAACCCTGAACTACTAATGAGAGGCGACGACCAAAAACAAAAATACCTCTTACTCGAATTTGGGAACTTTGAGCAAGAGGCAAATGAAAAACAAGAAAATGCATTATCTGATTATTATTCTTTCAAGGACTAGTATAACATAAAATCGTCTACAAATAGACAAAAAACCTGCACGCTTAATGTAGATCAAAAGCTTAACGCAAATGAAATAGATTGACCTCCCAATAACTACGTGGTGTTATTGGGAGGTCAATCTATGAAATGCGATTAAGCTTTTTCTAATTCGCATAAGCGTGCAGGTTTAAAGTACATAAAAAATATAATGAAAAAAAGCATCATTATACTAACGTTATACCAACATTATACTCTCATTATACTAATTGCTTATTCCAATTTCCTATTGGTTGGAACCAACAGGCGTTAGTGTGTTGTTGAGTTGGTACTTTCATGGGATTAATCCCATGAAACCCCCAACCAACTCGCCAAAGCTTTGGCTAACACACACGCCATTCCAACCAATAGTTTTCTCGGCATAAAGCCATGCTCTGACGCTTAAGTGCACTAATGCCTTTAAAAAACATTAAAGTCTAACACACTAGACTTATTTACTTCGTAATTAAGTCGTTAAACCGTGTGCTCTACGACCAAAACTATAAAACCTTTAAGAACTTTCTTTTTTCTTGTAAAAAAAGAAACTAGATAAATCTCTCATATCTTTTATTCAATAATCGCATCAGATTGCAGTATAAATTTAACGATCACTCATCATGTTCATATTTATCAGAGCTCGTGCTATAATTATACTAATTTTATAAGGAGGAAAAAATAGAGGGTTATAATGAACGAGAAAAATATAAAACACAGTCAAAACTTTATTACTTCAAAACATAATATAGATAAAATAATGACAAATATAAGATTAAATGAACATGATAATATCTTTGAAATCGGCTCAGGAAAAGGCCATTTTACCCTTGAATTAGTACAGAGGTGTAATTTCGTAACTGCCATTGAAATAGACCATAAATTATGCAAAACTACAGAAAATAAACTTGTTGATCACGATAATTTCCAAGTTTTAAACAAGGATATATTGCAGTTTAAATTTCCTAAAAACCAATCCTATAAAATATTTGGTAATATACCTTATAACATAAGTACAGATATAATACGCAAAATTGTTTTTGATAGTATAGCTGATGAGATTTATTTAATCGTGGAATACGGGTTTGCTAAAAGATTATTAAATACAAAACGCTCATTGGCATTACTTTTAATGGCAGAAGTTGATATTTCTATATTAAGTATGGTTCCAAGAGAATATTTTCATCCTAAACCTAAAGTGAATAGCTCACTTATCAGATTAAATAGAAAAAAATCAAGAATATCACACAAAGATAAACAGAAGTATAATTATTTCGTTATGAAATGGGTTAACAAAGAATACAAGAAAATATTTACAAAAAATCAATTTAACAATTCCTTAAAACATGCAGGAATTGACGATTTAAACAATATTAGCTTTGAACAATTCTTATCTCTTTTCAATAGCTATAAATTATTTAATAAGTAAGTTAAGGGATGCATAAACTGCATCCCTTAACTTGTTTTTCGTGTACCTATTTTTTGTGAATCGATTATGTCTTTTGCGCATTCGCTTCTTTTCTATATAAATATGAGCGAAGCGAATAAGCGTCGGAAAAGCAGCAAAAAGTTTCCTTTTTGCTGTTGGAGCATGGGGGTTCAGGGGGTGCAGTATCTGACGTCAATGCCGAGCGAAAGCGAGCCGAAGGGTAGCATTTACGTTAGATAACCCCCTGATATGCTCCGACGCTTTATATAGAAAAGAAGATTCAACTAGGTAAAATCTTAATATAGGTTGAGATGATAAGGTTTATAAGGAATTTGTTTGTTCTAATTTTTCACTCATTTTGTTCTAATTTCTTTTAACAAATGTTCTTTTTTTTT
>NZ_KV840174.1:0-77055 GCF_001839145.1 Staphylococcus sp. HMSC62D11
ATGAAATTGTTGAAACAATCCCAGATAATGAATTTGATGAATTCAAACACTATCGTGGGACTACATCTTATTCCCCTAAAATGATAACGAGCTGTATATTATAATACATAAGAGAAAAGACAATTTCTATTAAATAATTTTAATAGAAATTGTCTTTTTTACATTGTTTAAGAACTTAATGTCCAGACCTTTTTAGTATAAATCCACAAGAAAAGTACGTCTTAATCATATTTGTTAATGTTAAAGACACATATAAGTATGGATTATATAAAGAAGCACAAAGACGATTCTTAATTTTAAATCATCTTTGTGCTATTATATTGGGATTTATGTCCCACGTTCGTATATATATTTATTGGATTTAAGAGCTACGATAGTGTAGAGGATGATGTCATTATAATACCAAACCGATAAGGCTTGCTGACACGATTGAAGCTAGAGTTGCACCTAAAAGTAGTCGTAGTGCAAATGTCGCTACTTTATTGCCTTGCTCACTACTAATTCCTTTGATGGCTCCCACCATAATACCAACTGTCCCAAAGTTGGCGAAACTGACTAAGTATACCGAAATAATACCTTGTGTTTTAGGTGATAAAGATGAAGCTATCTTTTGGAAGTCTAACATTGCAACAAACTCATTCGTAATTAATTTAGTAGCCATAATCGATCCAGCACGAATCGCTTCTTCCCATGGTACACCCATAATAAAAGCGATTGGCGCAAAAATATAACCAATGATTTGTTTGAAGTCTAGACCCACCAGATCAAAGACAATTGTAATGCCTTTCATTAATGAGATAAATGCGAGTAACATGATGGCGACCGTTACTGCAATCTTGAAACCATCAATCGCGCTGTCTCCAATCATTTGGAAGAATGCAGGTTTCTTTGCTTTAGTTGAACCATTTACCGTCTTCTTGTTTGTTGCTTGTGTATCAATCACGTTTAAATCTACTTCCTTGTCATCAGAATGATAAGGATTGATGATACTTGCGATAATTAATGCGCTGAAGATATTTAACATAACGGCAGTTACAACGTATTTTGGTTCAATCATCTGCATATAAGAGCCTAGCATTGCCATACTAACTGCACTCATCCCTGAAGTTGTAATCGTGTATAACTTTTCTTTAGACAGCTTTGGAATAATATCTTTAACTGTTAAGTAAACTTCAGGTTGACCTAACATCGATGTTGAAATAGCAATATAGCTTTCTAGTTTTCCCATGCGTGTAATTTTATTGATAATATAACCGACAACTTTAATAATGAAAGGCAAGATTTTGAAATAATTTAATATGCCAATGAGCACTGAAATAAACACTAATGGCAATAACACATTTAAGAAGAAATTATAGCCACCTTTATTTTGCAAGTCTCCAAATACAAAATCTATACCAGCTTTACTAATATTCATCAGCCCTTCAAAGAAAGTTCCCATGGCGGTCAGAATATGTAAACCTATCGTGGTGTTCATCATAAATAAGACAAGCAGTACTTGGATTACTAACATAATCAATGGTTTTTTATAGTCAATTGCTTTCCTATTAAAGCTAAAAATAAATGCTACGATTAAAGCAAAAGCAACACCTAACATCCCAAATAGTATTGACATGATTATCACCTACAGTTGATTGAAAGCAACCGCTATTTGAGCACCAACGACAGCGTTATTTTCAACTAATTTAATATTTGTTTGTAAACTTTTTCCTGCAGTTTTTTCAACAATTGTTTTGAGTAAGAATGGTGTAGAATCTTTCCCGTGGATACCTTGAACTTTTGCTTCTTTGACAGCATCATCAATGATTGCATCGATGTAGTCTTTAGGTAGTTCATCTTTTTCAGGAACTGGATTAGCAATGACCATACCACCTTCAAGATGTAAATCTTGTTTAGCTTTAAAAATACGTGCTATTTCTTCGGGTGTGTCTGCACGACTTGTCAATGCTACGCCACTTTCTCTAGTGAAAAATGCGGGCAGTTCGTCTGTTTGGTAGCCAATAACAGGCACACCTTTTGTTTCTAAATATTCCATTGTTTTTGGCAGATCTAATATTGATTTAGCGCCTGCACAGATAACGCTAACATTTGTTTTTGCAAACTCATCTAAATCTGCAGAAATATCCATGGTTTCTTCTGCACCTTTATGCACGCCACCAATACCACCAGTGACAAAGAATGGTATGTCAGCTAATGCTGCACAAATCATTGTAGATGCTACAGTTGTGGCACCAATGCGTTTAGTAGCAATGATTTCTGGTAAATCACGACGAGAAACTTTAGCAACATTTTCACTATGTGCGAGTGTTTCTAAATCTGCCTCGTTTAAGCCGATTTTAATTTTTCCATTTATCAAAGCAATCGTCGCTGGAACAGCACCATGGTCACGAATGATTTGCTCTACATTTTTGGCCATTTCGATATTTTGAGGGTAGGGCATACCATGAGAAATGATTGTTGATTCTAAAGCGACGATCGGTTGATTATGCTTTTTCGCTTCAGCTACTTCGCTTGAAAATTCAAGATATTGCTTCATAATTATATTCCTCCATATCACGTTTAAGTTGTTCATTATCAAGGTTTTGACGTACGGTATAATTTGTTTCAACCGTTTTTAAAGAATTGACCATGCCGGATTTAATAATATCTTGGAGTGAGAAGTCATTGAGCCAACTATAAATCACTGCACTAGTAAAGGAGTCACCAGCTCCAGTCGCATCGACAAAATGCTGTGCTGGAGAAATAGGTACGATGTGTTCTGTATGACAATTTTTAAAAATAAGTGGTTCAAGACCGTTTGTAATGATGACATTAGACACGCCGAGTTCAACCCATTTTTCTGCAGCACGTTGCATGTCAGAAATATTGCGAATTGACATATTAAGATATGTCTCACTCTCATCACGATTGATGATTAACCAATCTACGGCATGCAAGGATTGAGGCATGCGTACCATCTTAGGTGAAGAAACTGGCACGATAACAAACTTAATATGATTCTTTTGGGCAAAAGCACTAAGAAATTCTAGCGCGCTTTTAGGTAAATTCAAATCAGCAACGAGACACTTTGCTTTAGTTAAAATTTGTGCATAACGTGCTAAAAAATCAGGTGTAATCTGTTCATAGATTTCCATATCAGCAAAGCCATATTCCATATCGCCATCTTTAATGACAGCAGTGTATGAGCCTGTGCTAGCATTTTCTATTGGTTGTATGGCGCTTAAATCCATGAAAGGTGAAGACATTCTATTAATCATATCCCATTCACTATCATTACCACTTGCAGTTAAAAAGGTCACTTTCTCTCCTAAACGGCCTAAATTTTCTGCAATATTCCTACCAACACCACCGATGGATCTGGAGGAGGAAACAGGATTAGATGTTTTTGGTTGTAAGGGTGTATCAATATAGAATTTGCGATCGACGTTAGCCGCGCCAATGCAAACAATCGGGCTTTCTTCATTTATGACATAAGCCTTACCAAGTATGTATCGTTGGCGCATTAATCCGGAAATAATATTTGCAACTGCCGGTCGTGATAATCCTATGCGTTCAGCTAATTCAAGTTGTGTAATATAAGGGTTTTCTTTAACCAAGTTGAAAATTGCTTGTTCATTTTTATTCATCTGTGCACCTCCTTATAAACATATGTTTTTAATATAAACAAATGTTTTAATATTCATATATATAGTAACATATTACATGCATTTTAGTAAACGTTTACAATCGAAATTTTGCATATAGAAGTGTGTAAAAAGTCATAAACATGAGGAATTATAGGTTTTTAACTAATTTGTGAACTGAAAATAGTTGATGTTATATATGATGGTTTAAGAGAATTATTAGTTTATTGAAAAATATGATAATATGTATTTGTATTTGAAGTTAATGTAATCATAGTCATTTAAGGGAAGGAAAATACATAAATGAACTATATAAAGATTTTGGGGATGTTTGTTTTAGCATTTTTGATGATTATTGTTGCACAAGCCTTAGGAGCTATTTTTGATGAGATGATTCCATTTTTAGGGATAGGTATAATCATCAGTGCATTAATTTATTGTATTGTGATTTATTTTTTTGTGCGGTTAATGATAGAAAAGGGACTAAAGCAAAGACGCGTAGATTATCGAATTGTATCACCACATTTTGATATCAGAGCGGTTATACTTGGTATCATTTTACCGCTTAGCGTTATACTATTCTATTTGATTTTTGTGCCTGGGGAACTTAAAATCTCACATTTTAAGACACAGGATACGTTGTTCCGTTCGCTATTTTGGGATATTTTCCAAGTGGCTGTAGCCGGTGCTATAGTTGAAGAGCTTGTTTTTCGTGGTCTATTGATGGGCTATATTGAGAAAAAGACTAATATTGTTGTTGCCATTTTGACTACGAGTATATTTTTTGGCGCAATTCACGTACTTAATGGCGCGTTAAATGTAGGAAGCTTTCTTCAATTATTAGTTGGTGGTTCTTTGGCAGGTGTTATGTTTGGATTAACTGCTTATGTCTTCCGTAGTATTTGGGCAAGTGCGACATTGCATTTCTTCTGGAACATCAGTCAAGTCTTTTATATCACAGAGAAACAAGTTGACGATAAAGTATTTCAATACATACTCGATAGTCATAACTTTGCACTTACAGGTGGTGAATTTGGTTTTGAAGCGTCAATCATATCTATTTTGGGTTACGTGAGTGTTATTGTAGTGTTAGTTATGTTAAGGCGGAGATTAAGACAATAGATAAAATAGGAGTTTGATTATGAAAAAATTTGTACTTATATTAACATTATGCTTGCTATCATTCATAATTGTCGCTTGTGACACAGAAGACGATCACGATGATGACGATGATAGTGTGACGAAGAAAAAAATACCTACTCAAATTTTCAATAAACAAACAACAAATGATTCAATTTCTGAAAAGACAATGAAGCAAGATATTCAGCTTTATTTAGATACTGATCGTGAGTTGACAGATGCAAAATTCTACTATATGGATATCATAGATTCTGATGATAAGTTAACGACATCACAACAAGATGAATTTGCTAAATTGATGCAACTTACTGATCAAAATGATCAAAATTTTGCGCGCTATATTCATAATAACGTGTTACCAAAGGGTGGCTATGATAAGTTCACGAATAAAATAAGTGAATATACAAAAGCAAGTAATAAAATAGACAAGAAGAGTTATGAACTTTCTAAAAAAGATGACGCATCTGTACTTGATGATATTAAACAGTTAAATGAGGATAGAGACGTTGTCAATGGAAGAGAACAGAAGAAAATTGAAAAGTTCTTAAAAGCAAAAGGCATTAAAACAAAGGCATATGATTAATTAAACAGAGTAGCCACGTGCTTTAGTTGTATTGTCTTGAATTAATTGAATAAAAATAAACGCATATAAAAATGGCAGTTTTCATATAAATCCAAAGAAAATTGCCATTTTTTAATACTGCGAAACTGTTTATTTTTTATGTCATAGCCTTTTTCTGACTAGTGAAGTAAGACATAGAAGTAGCCTATGAGCAGGATAATACCAGTAGTACTATTATGAATCATATGAACCATCATGCTATCTCGAACATTACCGCGTCGTGAATAAGCAAGATAAAAAATAATTCCCATAAACATAAACATTAATATTGAAATAATGTCAGTTACGCTATGTTGTAAAGCAAAGATCAAGGATGACAAGATTAATGGCAACCAGAAAGCTGCACGACTAAATAATGTTTCCTTAAAAATACCTCTATAAATGAGCTCTTCAAGATACGGCGTGAGTATACTAATTGTTAGTATAAACATCAAAAATGGAAAAATTTGAGGTAATTGACTTGCATCTGAGATCTGATGATTCGCATCACCTAATAGCATTTTGTCATTTTCGCTTTGCCCCGATCCAGTTGTGATATGTAGCAAATAACTAAAAGCCAGTGCCAAAACACGTAACAATACTGCCCAACCAATATTAATACCGATATCTTTTAGTTTAAATTTCTGACGTTCTTCATATGAATGGCGTATGTAATAACGTCTAATGAGCCACGTAATGATTGTCGCTATAACTATAAATAGGCATGTAAGTATTGCTCCGCTGAATGAATTAAATATAGAAGACAACTTGAGGATTCCAAAAATTATTAAGATCACCATTTGTGATAAAAGCATCCAGCCAATAAAGATCAAAATATTTAGGATGATATTACCTCTAGGTTTTACATTTTTGGTACTGCTTTCTATCGTGCTATTTGTTTCGTTGTAGCGCTGTTCTGTTGAAGTATGGTAATCATTCACTATAAACCCACCCTTTTATGTTGATTTTGAAATCATAACAATGCAACATTGCGCATCTACATGAGTAATGTAACATATAATTGACATCATCTACAAGTTGTTATAGTGCTTCACAAGAATTTTAAAAAAAGGATGCTTAAAATTAGCTTAAATTGTTTCGTAAGAACTTGTGCTTGTGTTAAAAGCACGATAAAGTTTGCTTATAAAGTATTTGAAATATACGTATTAGTGAAGAAATATGACAGTAATACAATGAGTTTCATAATAAAAGACAGAGAGGTAAATATTATGATAGAGACACATCAACCGCTTCATCAATACCAATTATCGACGAAACATTATTGGAAATTGTTATTACAAAGTATCATGTTTATCATATTATTGTTTATAGCTGAATCATTAGATTTTCTTTTTTTAAAAAGTGGTTACTATTATTTATTATCGCTAGCCTTTTTAGTCGGTATATTTGGTTTAATGAACGCATTCAATTTGCATGTCTTTAATTTTAATAAGCTAACCAAGCGGCACCTTGTTTATGTTGTTGTTGGTGTCATTATATCCATTGTATGTGATTATATTGCAATGTTTTTTATTTCTACGACAGCAAATCAAGAGGAATTAGATGCATATTTAAGTGGTGTACCATTGTTACTACAACTGTTATCTATTGGGATTGTAGGACCAATTATAGAAGAGTGTATTTTTCGTGCCTTCATAATTAAAGGGATTTTTCGTCGAATTCCCATTGTTGGGGGGATCGTTTCAGTCATTGCCTTTGCCGCAGTTCATGGACCATCTAATGTTATAGAATGGATTGTCTATGGTATTTCAGGAATCATCTTAGTTGTAGCTTTTTTAAAAACACAACGTTTAGAGGTACCTATTTTAATCCATATATGTATTAACGTTGAAGCGACTATCGTTTCATTTTTGTAAAACGTTTACATATTGTATCACAAAGTAAATGAAAGCCACAAAATGTGTTGTTTAAAGCATTTTGTGGCTTTACAAATGTAATAACTATATTTTAATGTGTCTCACCTAAGGCGATTTTTTGGTCATCACCATAAGATATCGCTTTTATGGCAGCAGTTAAGCCCTTTGTCATTGTGTCTATTGACATGGAAGGTGTTTCAGGTTTAGTTGTTACTTGTTCAGGAATAAAAGGAACATGGATAAAACCAAATAAAAGACCTGTAAATTGTGTATCAGCAAGATAACCAAGTTGATATAGAACGTGGTTGCAGACAAACGTGCCAGCAGTGTTTGATAATTTTGCTGGAATACCTTCAGCTTTAATCGCTTCTGTCATTGTTTTAACAGGCAAATTTGAGAAGTATGCAGGTGCACCATCAGGCTGAATCGCTACATCAATAGGTTGATTACCTTTGTTATCAGCGATACGTGCATCATCGATATTAATACCGACACGTTCTGGTGTGATTTCAAAACGTCCACCGGCTTGTCCAATAGCTAATACGGCATCAAAATGTTGTTGTGCTAATTTCTGTGCAATGACATCTTTAGATTCATGAAAGACTGTCGGTATTTCTAGTTTAGTAATAGTATGTGCACCGATGTTCGTGTCTAAACGTTTAACGACTTCTAATGCGGGGTTAATTTTTTCTCCACCAAAGGGATCAAATGCTGTAACGAGTATGTCCATAAATATATTACCTCCTAAAATTTTTACGGAATGCGTGTCTATAGTTAGAATGCCCAGAAATACATTAATGCAATATGAACAATAATTAGCGCGATAGCAATTGGTGCTTGTGCTTTAATGACGCCAAATTCATGTTTCATTTCAAGCAAAGCGACAGGTAACGTGTTAAAGTTAGCAGCCATTGGTGTTAATAAAGTTCCACAAAATCCACCAGTCATCGCTAAGGCACCTGCAATCACTGGATCGCCACCTTGTGCAATGACAAAAGGAATACCAATACTTGCAGTAATGACAGTGAATGCTGCAAAAGCATTACCCATCAATATAGTGAAGATCACCATACCTAAGATATAAGCGATAGCACCGATAAAATGATTGCCTTCAGGTAAAAATGATGAAATACCCTTAGAAATGACTTGGCCTACGCCACTAGCAGTAAAGAGAACACCTAATGCTGCTAAAAATTGCGGTAATATACCTGTAGTACCAACTTGTTGTGTCAAACGATCGCTATCATACAGGATGTAGTGTAATTTTGGTCTAATAATCCATACAGCGGCGATTAAACCGAGTACTGATGAAATACCTAAGCCAATGGCACCACCTAAAGGCGTCCAGTTTGAAACAACAACTGCAATAACGGCTAAGGCCACTGCAGGAATAAATAATTTATTACCATAACGGTCAGATCCTCGTTCAGCTTCTTTCTCAGTGACATCGATAATGTTTTTAATTTGGACTTGTTTAAAGAGTGTTAATGCACCCATACATAATACGAGCGCACCATTAAGTGCATTTGGAATATAAGGACCAGCAATAAAAAGTATAGCTAATATAGTCCAAAATAGTGCAGTCCCAATTCGTTTTTGTTTATCAGTAGCTCTTAAAGCACGATAAGCAGTATATAAAAATTGTAGTCCAATTAAAATATAAAAAAATTCAAGAATGTGGTTAATTGTTGTTTGACTCATGTGTTTTCACCTCGTTGCGACCATATTTTTTATTGAAATAACGATCTAACATCATGTTTTTAATCCATATAAGCAGTAATGTAATAACTGCTACTGGAATTGATGCAAGAACTAAGTCGATGGCGTTTACTTTAATATGTAATGAGCTAAATGTTCCAACCATCAACAAGACCCCAGCAGCCCCAACAAATAAATTTTGGCCGAAGAAGTTCCCATAGTTTTCCATTGCTGATGCTTCAGCTTTAAGCTTTTCAATATCTTTGGCATCAATCGTAGCATCAGTAAGATTATAACGTGTACGTAAAGCACCTTGTACCATAGGATTGATAAGTGGACGCACAAATTGAGGGTGCCCACCAACACGAATGGATGCGATGCCTGCAATCTCTCGAATAATTAAATAGAGTGTAAGTAGCCTTCCAGCGGTGACGCGTTTCACATTACTGATTAATTTAGAAGCTTGTTGTTTTAAGCCAAAACGTTCAATCAAACCAACCATAGGCAATGTCAACATGAAGAGTGTAACTAAACGGTTGTCAACGAAAGCCTTGCCTAGAATAGACAAAACCTCTGTGAAATCTAAGCCAGATACAAGACCAGTAATTAATGCAGCTACAAGAATAACCGCAATCGTATCAAACTTAAATAAAAATCCCAAAATAATAATTAATATCCCAATCAATTTAAGCCATTCCATAATAATCCTCCTTAACAAATAATCATTGCATATATATACTGCAATTTTCTTAATATTAGCATAACTAAAAAATAAAATGAATTACATTTATGATGAATAAAGAATTGAAAAAATAAATTTTAGCGGTAAATAAAATACCTATGCGATTTGTTTGGTGAAGTCGTTAATTAGAAAAGTCATTATTCGTATAGTGTTGCAAGCTGAAGCATGATATAATAACGAATGGTTAATTGATAATTATTCTCAATAGGAATTGACCTTAGAATGTTAAAGGAGTGAATGATGTGTCTATCAAAGACCATAAATTTGATTTAAGTCTAGTACTCGCTGCATGTTTGGCAGTGTTAACATATTGGATGTTTGCCCAGTCATTTATTAATATAGGTGCAAGCGTACAACATACTTTTGGAGCAGTGGATACGACATTAAACTTATCTATTAGTATTGTTGCGTTTGTCACAGGGATTTTTATGGTTGGTGCAGGTGATGTTGCGGATAAAGTTGGAAACTTAAAAATGACTAAATTGGGGCTGATGTTAAGTATTATTGGCTGTATATGTTTAATTAGTACCCATTTAACAGCATTTCTGATTATTGGTCGTATATTTCAAGGTTTATCTGCAGCGGTACTATTACCGTCTACGATTGGCTTAGTGACGGATCGTTTTAGTGGGGAAACGTTACGTAAAGCATATAGTTATTTGATGATTGCCACTGTTGGGGGGATTGGTTTTGCTTCATATATTGGTGGGACAATATCACAATACTTACATTGGCAAAGTATTTTCGTTTTATCTATTATTTTATCTGTGGTTGCTTTATGGATATTAAAGAATAAACAAGAGGTGCCTCGTGCAGAACGTAATCATCAGCCATTTGATTATGTTGGTATGTTCATTTTTGGGGTGTTTATTGCTGCTTTAATGATATTAATGACACAAGGGTTTAACTATGGGATAGGTACATTTACTATCACACTTGTAGTTGTAATGATTATGGCGCTCATTATTTTTTATTTATATGAAAAACGACAAAAAGTACCATTCATCGATTTTTCAATTATCAAAAACAGAGCTTTTTTAGGATCAACAATTAATAATTTTGTGGTTAATACAGGGACAGGAACAACGGTTGTCTTTAATGTTTATGCCCAAAAGCAACTCGGATTGACTGAAATGCAAACAGGCTTGGTAATAGTACCTTATACGATTATGGCAATTGCGATGATTCGTTTAGGTGAACTTGCGATTAAACGCTATGGCGGTAAAAGTATGTTAATCGCCGGTCCATTATTCCCAACATTAGGTATTATGCTGATTAGTATGACATCGTTAACGACACATTTGTATATTGCGATTGTAACAATTGCTTACGTGATTTGTGCTATCGGCAATGGCTTAGTTGCAACGCCAGGATTGACAATTGCGATTTTTAATATGCCAGAGCACAAAGTAAGCTTTGCTACAGGACTTTATAAAATGGGTGCGACGCTTGGTGGTGCATTCGGCATTGCCTTTAATACGACCATATTTACTGTATGTTTGCAATTCTATACAGTTGAAACGGCAGCTATGGTTTCGTTTATTGCAGGTGCCATTGTGATGATTTTAGGTGTTATTTCAGCCTTTGTATTGATACCGCGCAATGTAAAAGCTTAAAATTCGATTTTAAATCATTTCTGGATGGGATATCAATAACAAAATAATAGCACAAAGATGATTTGACATTAAAAATCGTCTTTGTGCTTCTTTTATATTTATGCTAAAACTGTGTGCTTAATTTAGCTTAGTGGTTGATATGCCAGATATTGGTTCGAATAGTTGTAAGTGCGACTGGTTAAGCAAGGATTCAGTTAGTGATAATTCAATAATCTGATTGGATTGATAATATTTGACGAACATCGTGCGTGAAGTTAGATTAAAGACGGTTTGATATAACGTATAATGCAAATCGTCATTTTGTGAGCGTACGGCACCTTTTGGAATGCTTACAGCATCAAGAATTCTGAAGGCGTCAAGAACTGCATAATCGTCATCAGAAGGTTGTAGATGACGTATAAGATAAGCTGCACGTACAAAGCGCTCTGGAGAGGTGAATCCGCCAGGTAAACCTCGTGTGCCACCTTCACTACCAAGCGTTGTTAGTTCGACATCATTAAATTGTTTGGCTGAAGGACGATAAGGTGTGATTGCGACATAGTTTTTTAAATTTTCGTAATGCCAATTTAAGTCGGGATTATTCGTCAACACAGCAATTGGATTGTCATGAATGACTACACGTCCTTGGTCAAATGTTAGCTCAACTGTACGACCACTAGCATCAGAAACGTGATAATGTAATGGTGGTACATCGTTGATATCATTTAAAGTTACAGCTACAACGTTAACTTGATCCGCATGAGCACATAACTCTTCTATAGATTGATGGTAGCCAAGTACCCAAGTAAGTACTTCATTTTGTGAAATGTTCATAGCATCGTCACGGCACTGAGAGGCATAACTGCAATAATCACGATCGTACTGAGTGGAGATGGCTAATCCGTGTTCATTCATACCATCACCAAAAATAAATCCTTCCATGTCGCTGCCAGTACCAACAAAGCCATAAAGCGTTTGTCCTTGATAATCGACACGTGATTTCCATTCATAATGACGTGGCTGGACGGCAGGATGTCCAGTTAAAGGCCAGTCATAATCCATTGTTCTTCCTAGAATAACTTCATTATTATGTGATTGGAAAGTAAAGCCTGTACACATGTTTACAACAACCTCCAATAGATTTAATTGAGAATTATTTTCAATTATAATAGGTTGAGACAGCTGTTTCAACTTTTTAAAATAAAGAGAAAATATGTTAAATGATGTTATGCTATAGCTATGAAATTTTGCGGATTTTAAAACGAAATAAGTTGCACACCTATTCACTAAAGAAATCGCTTACAATTATAAAAGGAGGCGTTGATACAATTGTTAAATAATCGGCAAAGTAAAATTTTTGACCTTTTAGTGAAATCAGAGCAATATACTACAATTGCAGATTTAGCAACCATGTTTGACGTCTCTCAACGTACGATTCAATATGACCTCGAACATATTGAGGATCTACAGCGAGAAAGACAATTTACGTTACAACGACACAAATCATATGGAGTTAGAATCCACAATTTACAAGAGACGTTGTCTAAAAATGATGAACTTATTTATACGGATGTACACTTATCAAAAGATGAACGTGTATTAAATATCATATTAAAATTATTCGAAACATCACAACCGTTGACTTCAAGTGATTTGGCACAAGCAATGGCTGTATCACGACGAACGATTGTCAATGATTTGAAAGCGATTCAGCATTGGTTAACACAATATCAACTCGAATTAGCCTATATTAAAAATAAAGGTTTTATGATTACAGGGGATGAAGAAGCTTACCGCAGTGCCTACGCTAACAGAATTCAAGTATATTTTAAAACAATGTCGCCATTCATCACATTAGATATATTTACGGATGAAGAATTGACTAAAGTGAGAAACACCGTGATTCATACATTGACACAAATGGATTATCATCTTGTACAAAGTGCGATTGATGGATTGATATATCATGTGCTTATCGCTATTCATAGGCTAAAGGGAAAGTTTTCATTTGATGTGCCAAGCGAACAAGCTGAAACATTGAAACAAACGTATCAGTTTCAAATTGCATCACAGTTAAAAGACAACTTAGAAGGACAATTTAATATTAAATTTCCAGATTCAGAAGCAATTTTTATCACGCTGCATTTATTAGGGTCAAAAGTTTCGACAAATGCAGAAATGCGGGGGACGCAAGAAGGTTTAGAAACTGTGTTGCGACGTTTTATTTATCAAGTCAGTGCTGAAATAGGCATTGACATGCATAAGGATGACAAGTTATTTGATAACTTATTGCTTCATATGAAACCAGCGCTTCATCGACTTAAATATCGAATGAGTCAACAAAATCCATTGCAAGAAGAGATTTATCAACAATATCATCAGCTTGTTGGAATCATTGAGAGCCAAATTACGTTGTTAGAACAGACCTATGATATTACATTTACGGTAGATGAACTTGCCTTTATCGTGATTCATTTCGCGTCAAGTATTGAACGTATTGCCCAGCATCAAGATCAAATTAAAGTTGTACTATTGTGTGGTTCAGGCATTGGCACATCACAATTATTAAAAAATAAGCTGCGCAATGTTTATCCAGAATTTGATATTTTAGATGCTTACTCGATATATCAAATTGATGAAAGTCAATTGTTAGCACGGGGCATAGATTACATCATTTCAACAGTTCCATGTGAGGCAACACAGATTCCCGTTATTATTGTTGATCCTTTTCTTAGCTTAGCGGCAAGAGAAAAATTAAACCACATCGTCAATACGCATCGTGAACAAAAGGTGCAACGTCTTGACCAAGAGGGTTATACGTTACGACAGTTGTTGCCAATTCATCGCATTCAAAAGTGTCAACAGCATATGCAGCGCAATGAAGCCATCGCACATGCAACAACGGCATTAATACAAGATGGTATTGTAGCGCAGGACTATGTTGAAGAGATGATTGCACAGTTAGAAAAATTTGGGCCATATATGGTGATTAGTCCACATATTGCATTGGTTCATGCAGGCACGGCACATGTGCTTCAAGATGCAGGATTTTCAATGTGTTACTTTGAGCATGGCGTGCGTTTTGGACATCAACATTATGACCCAGTGCATATTGTTATTGTATTGGCAACAAAAAATCCTACTTTTCATCTCACTGCACTTGGGCAACTTAGTGCACTGATTACGAATGACAAAGACAGGCAACATATTTTAGATGGGCAACTTGAAGTTGTTCATAGATTTATCGACGATTTAGATTGAGAGGAGGAATGCAAGGTGACATTAGATTTATTGACAGAAGATAAAGTAGTAGTCAAAACATCTACCACAGACTGGTCAACTGCCATTCATGAAGCGGCACAGCCACTCATAAATGCAAATGTTATCAATGAAGGTTATGTAGATGCCATGATTAATAGTGTCAATGAATTTGGACCATATATTGTCATTGCGCCCGAAATAGCCATCGCCCATGCTAGACCAAATGGTGACGTGAATGAGGTAGGGTTAAGCTTACTTAAATTAAAGGAACATGTTAACTTTTCGGAGGAAGGACATTATGCATCATTAGTGTTTGTGCTTAGCGCAGTAGATGGGCAGTCACATCTTACAGTATTACAAGATTTGGCCAGCGTGTTAGGTGATAAAGATACAGTTCAACAATTATTAGCAACTCAAGACAAAGCAGAAATTTTAAATTTATTAAAGGAGACGGATGAATAATGAAAATTTTAGTCGTATGCGGACATGGTTTAGGTAGTAGTTTTATGGTAGAAATGAATGCACAAGAAGCACTGAAAAATTTAGCTGCACCAGCAGATATCGAAGTAGAGCATAGTGATATTATGACTGCAAGTCCCGAAATGGCAGATTTATTTATTTGTGGACGCGATTTAGCAGAAAATGCACAGCGCTTGGGAGACGTCTTAGTGCTAGATAATATTTTAGATAAAGAAGAATTGCAACAAAAATTACAACAAAAATTACAAGCATTAAATATGATTTAAAGGAGGCGACGCACATGCATGCCATATTAGATTTTATTGTTGATATTTTAAGTCAACCTGCGATTCTAGTTGCATTGATTGCGTTAATTGGTTTGTTAGTACAGAAAAAATCAGCCACAGCGATTACAACAGGTACCATTAAAACAATGTTAGGCTTTCTTATTTTAAGTGCCGGTGCAGGCGTTGTGTCTAATTCATTAGAACCTTTTGGAAAAATATTCCAACATGCATTTGGTGTTCAAGGTGTCGTGCCAAACAACGAAGCAATTATTTCATTAGCATTAAAGGACTATGGGACAACAGCTGCGTTGATCATGGTATTTGGTATGTTAATTAATATTGTGATTGCACGCATATCAAATTTAAAATATATTTTCTTAACAGGACATCATACCTTTTATATGGCTGCCTTTTTAGCCATTTTATTGACAGTCGGTCATATTAAAGGTTATTTAACTGTAACAATTGGTGCTGTGTTACTAGGCTTATTAATGTCCATATTACCAACGTTAGCACAACCTACTATGCGTAAAATAACTGGAAATGATCAAGTTGCATTAGGTCATTTTGGAACAATCAGTTACTGGGCAGCGGGTGAGGTTGGTAAACTATTTAAAGGGAAATCTAAATCTACGGAAGAAATTAAATTTCCTAAAGGATTAAGTTTTTTACGAGAAAGTACAATAAGTATTTCTATTACCATGGCACTGCTATACTTGATTGCTTGTCTATTTGCCGGTGTAGGTTATGTGCATGATCATATTAGCCAAGGACAAAACTTTATAGTCTTTTCAGTTATTCAAGGTGTGACCTTTGCGGCAGGTGTTTTTATTATCTTAACAGGGGTACGTTTAATTTTAGCTGAAATTGTTCCGGCGTTTAAGGGTATTTCGGAAAAACTAGTACCGAGCTCTAAACCAGCATTGGATTGTCCAATTGTCTTTCCATATGCACAAAATGCTGTGCTAATAGGATTCTTTGTTAGTTTTATTACCGGGGTAATCGGCATGTTCATTCTATTCTTCACAGGAGGCATTGTCATATTACCAGGTGTTGTTGCACACTTTTTCCTAGGTGCAACATCTGCTGTCTTTGGTAATGCTCGAGGCGGTATTAAAGGTGCTGTTGCTGGTGCGGCCTTGAATGGTATATTAATTACGTTCTTGCCATTATTATTTATCCCTTTCTTGGGAGACTTAGGTTTAGCGACAACAACATTTTCAGATACAGACTTCTTAGCTGTAGGTATTATCTTTGGTAATATCGTTAAGTATGCAGGTATTATAGGTTCTGTCATCTTTATAGTCATTTTGGCAGCAGGCGCTATCTTCTTAAAAGGAAAAGCAGATAAGAAATATGAACAACAGCAATCATAATTAATAAAAGAAGGACTCGAGACGCAAATAGCATCTTTCGAGTCCTTCTTTTGAATTGCAATTAAGCATGTGCGCGTTCTGGCACATCTTTAAAATTTTCTAAACGATGTTTCCATGCTTCATCACTAATATTATGTTCAGCAACATAACGATTGCGCTCATGTTTAGCACAGTCATAAGAACAAGCGCCAAGATATTTTGCTTCATTTTCCTCGGAAACCAGAATTTGTTTATTACATTCAGGGTTGGCACAGTTGATATACCGTTCGCAAGGCGTACCGTCGAAATGTTCTTTGCCAATAACGGTCTTTTCAATTTGATTGATATCAACACTGATACGTTCATCGAAGACGTACATTTTACCGTCCCAATATGCACCTTTTGTTTCAGGGTCTTTACCGTAAGTTGCGATACCACCATGTAATTGACCTACGTTTTCAAAGCCCTCTTTGACTAGCCAACCAGAGAATTTTTCGCAACGAATACCGCCAGTACAATATGTTACGATGTTTTTACCTTCTAATTGATCTTTGTTTTCACGAATCCAATTTGGTAAATCTCTGAAACGTGTAATATCTGGACGAATTGCACCACGGAAGTGCCCTAAATCGAATTCATAATCATTACGAGCATCCAAAATAATTGTTTCATCATCTTCCAAAGCTTTTTTGAATTCGCTTGGTGAGTAATATTTACCAGTTGTTACACGAGGATCTACATCATCTTCTAAACCTAACGCAACAATTTCATTACGAGGTCGCACATGCATTTTTTTGAAAGCATGCCCTTCAGCTTCATCAATTTTAAACGTCATATCTGCAAAACGTTCGTCTGCATGCATATGTGCCATATAGTTTTCTGTATCTTCTTTCGTACCTGATAACGTACCATTAATACCTTCAGTAGAAACTAAGATTCTACCTTTTAAGTTGTTTGCTTTACAGAATGCTAAGTGCTCAGCTGCAAATGTTTCAGGGTCATCAATGGTTGTATATTTGTAATATAGCAGTACATTATAATCCATAATTTGTGATTCTCCTTATTCTAAAAGTTATATCGTTAAATGTAGTAAATGACAATAATCAAATTTTCTTAAAAAAGACATTACTATATTTTATCAAATATGATTCATTATTCAATAGATTAAGCCGCAAATACATCAACAGACGGATATGGAGAATGATATTTTTTTGATGAAAACGGTCACATATAATATGATAGAGCTATAAATTGCGATGTAAAGGAGAATAAATCATGTGTGAACAAGCACTTCCTACATTAAAATACATTGGTGCCTCTAAAAGCGCTGTACCGATTATTTCTGAGGCTGATTTACAAACGGTAACGGCGGAACCTTGGTTAAAAGTTTCGGATGATGGCTTACAGTTAGAAGGTTTGATTTTTGATCAGCAAGGTGATTTATATTTGTGTGAAGTTTTTGGTGGGCGAGTATTTAAAGTTGATGTTGCCAAGAAAAAATTAAGTACGGCTTTTCAAGCGCCTAAAGTTAATCCCGCAGCAGTAAAAATTCATAAGGATGGCCGTTTGTTCACGTGTTATTTAGGGGACTTTAAGACAACAGGTGGCATCTTTGCGACGGATGCACACGGTCAACACTTTGAAGATATTATTTCGGATATTGGTAATGATTATTGTATAGATGATATGGTTTTCGATAGTAAAGGTGGATTCTATTTTACAGATTTTAGAGGATACTCTACACAGCCACAAGGTGGTGTTTATTATGTTTCACCTGATTTTCAAACCGTCACACCTGTCATTCAAAATATTTCAGTAGCCAATGGAATTGCATTAAGTACGGATGAGAAAATTTTATGGGTGACAGAAACTACAACAAATCGATTGCATCGTATACAGCTTGAAGATGATGGTGTGACGATTGCACCGTTTGGCGCGACAATTCCATACTATTTTACTGGGCATGAAGGACCGGATTCATGTTGCATTGACAGTGACGATAATTTATATGTAGCCATGTATGGCCAAGGTCGTGTACTTGTGTTTAATCGCCGTGGCTATCCAATTGGTCAAATTCTAATGCCCGGTCGTGATGAAGGGAAAATGTTGCGTACCACGCACCCTCAATTTATTCCAGGGACAAATCAATTACTCATTTGTACAAATGATATTGAAACAACTCAGAAGGCGGTTCGATGATTTACACAGTGAATGGATTTGCCAAAGCGCATAACAGTTACCAATTTCAATAAATTAAACAGCAGGTACGTTTTAAACATAAGCAGGAATAGATGGTAGCATCAAATTTCTGTTGTCAATAGCTGCAAGAAGATAAGACTGTGATAGCAGTGATGATGATTAGGGTAAATAGGTAAAGTAAATGAAAATGAGATAAAGAGAGATGAATAAAATCATGGCTGTAACAAGAGGAATTAATCATATTGGCTTAACCGTACCCGATATAGAACAAGCGACGACATTTTTTCAAACGGCATTAGATGGTAAAATCGCTTATGATAGTCAAAAATTAACAGATGAACCACGTGCAGGACAATTTGTTGAACGTGTATTAGGTATTGAAAAGGGAGCTAAGATTATAAAAAAACGTATGATGGTCTTTGGTCACGGTCCTAACATTGAAATGTTTGAATTTAAAGATGCATCGCAAGCATCGGCGATTACATTACAAGATATGGGTTATACGCATATTTCATTTTATGTAGACGACTTTCCTGCAGCTTTAGAAAAAGTAAAGAAAGCAGGTGGCATTCCTTTGTCAGAGCCACATGCGAATACGCGCTATGAGGATACACCAGGAAATCAAACTGTATATATTCAAACGCCATGGGGAAGTTTATTAGAATTGCAAACAGTTCCTCAAGGATTTTACTATCCTAAAGATAGCGAAGCAACATTGTTTACGCCTGAACCTATAGATTTGAACCAGAAAGATGATACAACACCATAGGAGGATCGTTGACATGGAATTAAATGCAAAGATGCAAATTAATGTTGAACCAGATAAAGCATATGAGGCCTTTGTTGACCCAGCGAAAATTGGAAGATTTTGGTTTTCATCAAGCTCAGAACGTTGGGAAACGGGGAAAACGATTCAGTTACAATACAAAGAATATGATGCTACTACGGAAATTTTTATAAAAGAAACAATACCTAATGAACAAATCAAATTCCAATGGGGAACATATCAAGGCGAGATATGTTTTGAACCAAGTGCAGAAGGGACAATTGTCAGTGTTCGCGAGTATCCTTACCATGAACAAGATGTCCAGATGATGTTAGACAAAACTGAAGGTTGGGTATACATGCTAACTTGTTTAAAATCTTATCTCGAATTCAACGCAATTATACGGGGTGGGTTGCGTTGAGTACCTGCTTTTTTACGTGAGTTTTTACTGATTAACAAAGTAAATGGCTGTGTGTATATTGGTTTAATTTTAAAAAGATATTTGGTTTTAAATCATAATAAGACAACAGGGAGGAAACATAGATGAAGCGTATTTATGTTGTAGGCAGTATGTCTATGGATTTAGTTGTTTCAACTAAACGAGTACCACAAAAAGGTGAAACGATATTAGGAGCGTCTTTTTTCACTACACCAGGTGGTAAAGGAGCTAATCAAGCGGTAGCTGCTGCACGTCTGGGTGAGCAAGTTTATATGGTGGGACGTATTGGAGATGACCAATTAGGAGAAGAGATTTATGAGAATTTACAGCGCAATAAGGTGCGAGTAGATTATGTAAAGCCTGTTGCTGATTCGGCATCAGGAACGGCACATATTACACTTTGTGATAATGATAATAGTATTATCGTAGTACCCTCAGCAAATAATGAAGTGACTTCAAGCTATGTATCCACGGCTTTAAAGCATATAAAAGCTGGAGACATTGTGCTGCTGCAACAAGAAATACCAGAAGATACTGTCAGTGAAGTCATTACATATTGTGCAGAACATGATATTATTACGATTTTAAATCCAGCGCCGTATAGAGATTTGACTGCAGAAGTTATTGACCAAGCAACCTATTTAACACCGAATGAAACAGAGAGCGCAGCTATGTTTGGTACTAATATTGATGCTGCTCTTGAACAATTTCCTAACAAATTGATTGTGACGCTCGGACACCAAGGGGCAGTGTATCATAATGGTAATATAAAAGTGATGATACCAGGTTTTGAGCGTCAAGTTGTAGATACAACAGGGGCAGGAGATACATTTAACGGCGCGTTTGCTGCTGGATTACAAAAAGGATATGATATAGACCAAGCACTTACATTTGCTAATTTAGCAGCAAGCCATGCTGTAACCGGTATGGGTGCCCAAGGTGGTATGCCATATTTTAATGATCTCGTAGATGAATTTGATGTTAAGTAGTGATACTACGCAATTTTAAAAATGAGCTAGAAATCTGTGGAATAAAAGTAGATTTCTAGCTCATTTGTGTTAAATATAAGAATTTAAGGTTATAGTTCTTGGCGTTTAAATATTTGCAATGATGCAATATAAGAAAGGATTAATAGAGCGCATCCTATTATACCGTATATAATAAGCACCCATAGAGTTGTTAGATTGCTAAGCACACTATCAAATGATCCGTTATCACTTAGCGATGGGATAACAAATCCAAAGAACACGAAGAAAAATAAGCCAATAACGATGAATGATGTTGAAATCATAATGACATTGGAATTTTCCGGTCCAAATTTAAAGGTTAAAGGGAACATAATGGCATATGTACCTGAGCCACCTATCCCAACGAGTATCGAAATAAGCGTTAAATTGATATTTTGCGTCACAATGAAACATGCGCCAGCACCCATAATTAGGCCAATCAGGATAAGTATTCCATAGTAGACAAAATAACTTTTAACATAAGTTGCTCGACCTGTAGGTAAAGTCGAAACATAGTACATCCAGCGTGAATCTTTTTCATGTTTAATATTATCAGTGACCGGTGAAATAAGGAAAATCATAGCTAAAAAGCATGTCATGATTGGATTGAAAAAACTAAACATAATAGCTGAGGCCAAAGCAACGATGAGATATGTGAATAATGATTTTTTCGATGTATAATAACTGCTTAATAATAAACCCTTCATTATTTATCACCTCTCATAATGATTTTTGTGGCATCATCGATTGATTTTAATGGTTCAGCTTCAGGAACTAGGTTTCTGTCATGAATCAACGCTTCTATGCGATCGTTACGCTTTCTAGAAGCAATGATATAATCATTGGATACATTGAATTCTGCTAACGGCACATTAACAATGCCATAATGTGAGAGTAAATGCGATTTATCTACATGTAAGACAATTTTCCCGTCTCGCATAAATACAAGCTTTGTGGCTAGTGTTTCAATATCTTCTGAAATATGCGAAGAAATCATAATGCCATAGTCTTTAGCAACGTAGTCTTGTAAGATTTCCATGACTTCTTCACGACCTGACACGTCCATGCCAGCAGTTGCTTCATCCAGGATGAGCAGTTGACTATCATGTGCTAAGGCAATGGCGATCGCTGCTTTCATGCGCATACCGCGAGAGAAAGATTTAATCGCATTTGATGTAGGTAAATCAAAGTCTTTTAGCGTCGATTTAAATTTATTGCTATCCCAAGTCGTATAAATATTTGTGAAAACTTTGTCTATGTCAGTTAAAGTCAATTTGTTTGGGACCCTTAAATCATCAAAGACTACACCGATGTGTTCTTTATATTGGTTGTTCCTTGCAGTAACAGATTGTCCAAAAAATTTAATGTCACCAGAGTCTTTAAAACGATTGCCAACCAAAGTATTAATTAACGTGGATTTACCACTGCCATTTTTACCAATCAGCCCCAATACTTCACCTGGTGCAATCGACAACGAAATATCGCTAAGATTAAAGTCAGACTTGGTATATGATTTATTAAGATTGCTAACTTCTAACAACTGTGTCATTAATACACACTCCCTTTTTCTATTTTATGTTTAATAATGAGCGTCATACACTATTATTTTATGCTTTATAAAACTGTCGTAATTTTATTAAATAGCCTAAGCTGTTATAAATAAAAATAACAATGAGTGCTAATAAGCCAGGTGTCTGGTTTAAACCAGTATAGATGGAGAAAATACCGATGAAGACAATGGCCATTATCAGTAGGACAAGATTTACTTGATAATTTTTATACATAGAGATTAATACAATATGACGCTCACCATCATCTAATAAAGCTAAAGCTTTCTCTGTGTAATGTTTTTCGGCTATTTTAGGTAGTCGAGCATCAAAACGACGTGAATAGAAGCCTAACATCAATGAGGGGATTAAAGTTAATAAATATGGGATAAGAGCATAAAAAAATTCATTAGGAGCTGCATTGCCTAGAGCAATAAAAAAGATAGCTATAAAACCAATGGCCAATTGTAAATGAGCTATAATGTGTACTTTGTTATAGTCTAAAGTTGCTTGCTTCTCATAATGATCTATATCACTGCCGTCATCAACATTTGAAATCATATATTTATACTTTAATGAACGTTGTTGTACATACCATTGATATAGCATTAATGCCAAAATAAGTAACGAAGTACTTACGCATATAATAAGGTTCAGGCGACTACCAGAGAAATTTGTTGAAGCAATAAACGTGCCAACACGTTCTATATTGCTACCAATTAAGCCACCGATGATACCACCAATGATTATAAAGAATATATAACGGCCTACTTTCATAAATCTTCCTCCTCAATGATGAAGACATCTTCTACAGATTCTCCAAAAATCCGTGCGATTTTCATAGCGGTCAAGATAGATGGTGTAAAATCATTACGTTCTATTAAAGAAACGGTTTGTCTAGAAATCCCTGCTTTCTTTGCAAGTTGCGTTTGATTATAACCATCTCGAGCACGCAGTTCTTTCAGGCGATTGCGCAATAGACATCAACTCCTTAATGTCACAATACAACATCTTTGTCATTTTGACAAGTATATTAGTCAAAATGACATAAATATTTGTCTTTTAATTATTAAAAAATAGACTCCGAGATATCTGTTGTTAGACAACTTGAAGCCTAAAATGGCGTTATAATCGTGACATTAACCATTTAATTGAGCGAAAGCATAAACCGAAAATTTCTGGTATATACAGTAACACTGCGTCAATCAATGACTTGAAACTTTTGCGATGTTTGCGTTTATTGCATTGATTTTCATTTTTATATAATCGATTTTCAGTAGAAGTCACTATTTCACCAACCTTTAAGCTCAACATAACATAAAATGATAATAAATGTTAATATTGACTGTAATAGAAAAGAATATGAGTTTAGTGTTATTTGTAGATAATAAAAGATAAATCTTGACAGTTATTTATATATACACAAAATTTTGTATAATATAATTTTATTATTGGCAAAATGTGCAATATAAGTTATCTTGGCTTTTTTAGTGAAAGATTTAGTATAATGTTAAAATAAGAGGACAATATGTAAGCGAAATGATACAGTTTATTAAAACGATCATTTAAGAAGAAAAGCGTGTTGTTATTGACTAAAATCATATTGAGAAGGAGAGCACACATGGTTACGATAAAACCTCATCAAATAGGTAGTAAAAATGATAATATATTATCTGCAATTGCATATTTAAGCATCTTCTTCGCACCAGTTATTTTACCCGTTGTGATGTGGATTATGATGGAAGACACGATCAAATATCATGCAAAATATGCTTTTTTTAATCATATTGCATGCTTACTATGCATATTTGGAATTCCAGGTTCTGGTGCGTTTCTTTTTGTTTCTGCAATGGTAGTGCCAGAATACATAGAGATTATACAGGTAATAGCTCCCGTTATAGCATTTATACTATTTATTCTCCTGGGAATCTTATTTGTAATTAACATTATGCGTGCAGTAAAGCTATTTATGACCATAAAAGTACCCCGTTAGCTAAATTAGGGAAAGCTGACGAGGTACTTGTGTAGGGAACCCAGCTGCGTGCTTGTTGTATTATATCAACAAATCACATACTAGGTTATATAAACAAAGAGATTTTTAGCAAGCCAACAACAGTAAATGTGTTAGTTATGAGGTTGAGACATTTAGCGATGTCTCTCCTCTTTTTTTGATGAAATTAGCCTATTATAAAGCCATGAAGAATGTACTTACCTTAGATGAAGTGTATTATTTAAGAGGTGAAATACTTTTCCATATAAACAAATTTTGCTCAGTTTACTTATGGATATGGAGCAAAATATCATGCGATACAGCTTCAAATAAGTTGCGCGTCTTTGATGTTTGTGTGAATCATTACATAAATTTAAGTCATAAAATAGTCATGATGTCAGACATACGAATATGACGTTTAGAAAGGATGAATGACAGCTTAAGGTGTTGATGCTTAGATGTTTTTCACTAATTATCTATCATGCGGAATAGATATACTTAAAGTTAAGTTATAGTTGTATTAATGTAGATATCTCGAATTATTTTCATAATTCATAGCTGTTAAATTTTAACTAAATTAAGCTGTCAATTCAATGTTTGTCGTTATCTTCCAAATAGATGCTGAGTTTAATCATTCGTGTTGTGAAATATGCAACATCAGTGGTGTTGATAGTAAATTAATGTGAAGTAAGTGAACTGTTATTAATAAGTGATTCTATGGAAGTATTTGAAAACCAAAAAATGTAAAGTGACGGTTGAGATTTCTCATAGGTGGAAATAGCAGACTAGACATGTTAATGGAAACAAGAACGACATATTATCATGCACATTCGTTACTGGCTTTAGAATAGGCGTCCTTCAATCAAGCTATACAGCAAAGAAATAATAGTAATTATTTATGACTTAAAACGGAATCGTTACTTCTTTGTGTATGTTACTAAATTACCACAGCTGGAATAAAGTCTCCTTAATATGAGCTCTCAATTGACTTACAATTTTGTCACATCCAAAACAAAATGTTGCTAATATATTTGGATATAAATAACAATTACATCATGATTTATAAATTGAATTATAAGCTTATATGAAGGTAAACTAGGACCATAACTATGATTTTAATATTATAAAAGATTTGCAAGTGTAGTTCATAAATTTTGAAAAAAGGGGCATATCAGATGAAAATCTTACTTACTGGAGCAACGGGACATTTAGGGACTCATATTACTGAATTAGCAATAAAAGCACGTATCAAAGATTTTAATATAGGTGTTAGAAATTTAGAGAAAGTACCAACTCACTGGAAGGACAATGTGTCAATTCGTCAATTAGATTATTTTGATGTAGAAAGTATGACACAAGCGTTTGAACACATAGATTTAGTTATCTTCATTCCAAGTATTATTCATCCGTCATTTAAACGATTGCCAGAAGTTGAAAACTTAGTGCAAGCAGCACAAAAGGCACAAGTGAAACAGATATTTTATATTGGTTTTTATGCAGACCAGCACAATAATCCATTCCATATGAGTCCATATTTTGCCTATGCAGAACGCTTACTAGCTTCTAGCCGTCTTAACTACACGTATATTCGCATGGCGATGTATATGGATCCATTGAAACCGTACTTACCTGAATTAGTAAAAATGAAAAAGCTTATTTATCCAGTGGGTGATGGCCGTATTAATTATATTTCGCGTCACGATATAGCTAAAGGTGTGATTGCTATCTTGCAACAACCAGAGGCATGGGGTGGACGGTATTTATTATCTGGGCATAGTTATAGTATGCCAGAACTAGCCACAATACTTTCAGAAGCAGCTGGTAGTACAATCAACTATGCGCCTGTCTCGTTAGATACGTTTGCTTCTATGTATGATGAACCAAAAGGATTTGGAGCGTTATTAGCTTCAATGTATGATGCAGCTGCTAGAGGCTTATTAGATCAACATGCTGATGATTATCAAAAGCTTGTGAATGACACACCACAGACATTTGCACAATTTTTATCACAGTCTTAAAAAATAATAACGGGACAGCATTCATTATGAATTCGTAGTCCCGCCCGCGGTAAGGTTGACTAGGATTGATAAAGCTTGGTATCAGCGTATTTTCAATCCAGTCAACTACTGCCAATAATATCGTTCATAGCCTAGAACATAATGATGTCCCAGACTCGCTTCATTTTTCTAACTATTTGAACTATGTTTAACGACGTTTACCGTCAAAAGTATCTAAGAGACTTAAAGTTGCAAGTCCTAATAAATCTAAAGCATGTTGTGCGCCTGCTTTACCGTGGCCTGCTTCAAAGTGTTTATAAGCGGCTACACCTAACACGCCAATAGTTGTTAAAGAAGCAAGGCGTGAAATGTTTTTGTTTAAAAAACTTACAGAAAATAATGCTGCACTAGCAGCTTCTAATCCACCTACTAATGGGACAAGTTTTTCATCAAGACCAAAGACATTACTGAATGTATCTTTCATTTCTTGATCACCTTTTAATTTTGGCTTTGAAGCCTCAAATAATTCTTTCGCAATTTTAACATTTGTGACGTATCTTAATATCATTTAAAATTCCTCCTACTTATCTTCAAAATATTTATCTACAATAGGTTTGACACGTTCGCCAAATAAACGAATAGACTTCATTGTGTTTTCATGTGGCATAGAGCCTACGGGTGTGTGGATCATAAAGCGTGATAAACCTAATGTTTCAATCGTCTCAATTATTTTTTGTGCTACGGTTTCAGGGCTTCCAAGATAAATGGCACCTTGCGGCCCGATTTCTCTTTCGAATGCATTCTCATCAAACTCGGGCCAACCGCGTTCTTGTCCTAATACATCTTGATGTGCTTTTAAAGATGGGAAAAATTCTCTTCTAGCATCTTCATCTGTTTCAGCAATATAGCCCCAAGAATGTACAGCAATAGGTAATTTCTCAGGATTGTGTCCGTATGAACGTGCCACAGATTTATAAATTTCGATATGTCGTTTGAAACGACGTGGATTACCTCCAATGATGGCATACGTAATAGGTAAGCCGAATGCACCAGCACGCAATGATGATTCAGGTGTGCCACCAGTCGCGATAGAAATTGGTATTGGTCCATGTTCAGCACGCGGATAAATACCTGTTTCATCAATGCTGGGACGTAAAGTTCCTTCCCAGCTAATCACGGGTTGCTGGTTAATTTTTAACAATAATTGCAACTTTTCATTAAAAAGATCCTCATAATCATTAAGGTTATAACCAAACAGCGGAAAGGATTCAATAAATGAACCTCGGCCAATCATGATTTCAGCACGTCCATTTGATACAGCATCTAATGTTGAAAAACGTTCATAAACACGTACAGGGTCATCAGATGAAAGGACGGTTACTGCTGATGATAAGCGAATATGTGATGTGGTAGCAGCAGCAGCGGCTAACACCGTTACTGGATCTGAAACGGCGTAATCCTCTCTATGGTGTTCCCCTAATCCATAGATATCTAAACCTAATTGATCAGCTAACTTTATTTCTTCTACAATATTACGTATGCGTTGGGCATTGCTGATTTTTTCCTGTTTACCATCTGGCATATAGATGTCACTGTTATCAGCAAATGATGTTAAACCTAATTCTACTTTCAATATGAACACCACCTAGGTATAAAAATTATACTGATATTTTATGCTTATTTCATTAAAGTGTCAATAACAATGTTTCCGGTATCTTTTTTATTTAAACTATAAAAATAGAAACATTAAATACTCTGTATTAGCAGTATATGTTCCTATCTTTATGTATGTAACTGATCACTTTACCTTGTTAAAAAGAGTGATTAATCAAGAATCCAATAAGACACAAGCAACCGATAAGACAAACACATAAGCCAGGTAAATAAAGCTTTTCTCTTAAGTCTACCGATGTTGTTCGATGCGAAATTAGCCAACTTAATATCATTAGCGTTATACCGATAACGATTAACAATAAAGAGATAATAAACATAGAAAGCCCCCTTATCAAAGACTATGGAATGCTTGAGGTACTAATTTTAAGCAATATACATATTCCCTAAAAGCACATAAAAAATGCGTGAATATGAAGTGTTTGTAAATTTGTAAAATTTAATTAACTAAAATTATGAAATGATAGAATTTGTGTAATAAGTGCATCTGTTGCAAAAAAGAGTGACTCGTGTGTAAAATAAAGTTGATAATTATCAACCAATCGTGTATAACATAGCTATAAATAGTTATAAATTGTCAAGGAATATTAGAAAAAGGGTGACATAAATGAGGTTATTCAAATCATCACAAGGAAGACAACCATTCGGCACCTATATTAAACTATCATGTTCTGCATTGCTTATAAGTAGTGTGTTTGTGAATTATAGTTCAATAGAGAATGTTCACGCTGAAACCGCAGAAAATCAAAGTATAGATGAAAATCATCATAAAATATCACAGTGGATTAGTGATGCTAAACAAGATATAAATGAATTAAATGCATTAAACGATAGCGTTCGTAAACAATTTGAGAAACAGCTAGATGAGGCTACTTCACGTCAAGAAATTAAACAAATTGTCGCTGATGCAACAGATGAAAATCAAGCGCGTGAGGACAGTAGCGAAGCGGATAACACTTCGTCACAAGATACAAAGCATTCAGCACAATCAACTACAACGACAGATATTACTGCTGAGTTAGATAAAATTTTAGCTGATTTAAATGCAGTTGTTGATAAGGATATTACCGATACACCAAAAGCGTCTGAGGCACAACGTGGAACTAAAGACAACGAACAGTACGATGCATCAAAGGTGCAAGATAAAGAACGTCAAAATGACCAAAAATCAACAACAGTGCTAGATGATTTAGCGCATATTAAAGATCATGTTAAACAAGCTGATAGTGCTGTAACTAAAGATGACAAGGAACAAACCGAGCCAAATAATAAAGAAACAAAAAGTAATCAACAGCAAACTCCAACAGTAAAATCACACGAAAAGAATGAGGATCAATTGAAGCCACAACATCGTGATGCGAATCATTCAACACGGGCTGATAAAGCAATAGATTCAGCTGCATCTAAACAAGATACAAACAGCACTCATCTGATGGAAAAATTAGACAAACAGTTAACACCAACGGAAAAAATTGAAGCTGCTGTTACTAAAGTTCAAAATGATAATCATCATAACAATAAAGATTATGCTGATAAACGACTTAATCAATTAGCGACATTGAAAGAAAATGTCGCTAACAGAGTTGATATTGCTCAAGATAAGAAAAAACAAATCATAACTGATATTGAGCGTGCAGCAAACAAGACTACTGCTAATCGCCAAATCATACAAAATGATTTAGCTCAGGCAGAAGATAAAGAAGCTGTAGTTAAAGATATTGTTACAACTATTTTTAGCCCGAACGAGGCACAACAAATATTAAAAAATATGTCAGTTAAAGGGAAAACAGACAAAGAGATTGCAGACCAATTGTTGCAGCATATTGATAAACTAGCTTTAACATCAAGTGACGACATATTAGCATCAATGTTTGATCAAACAAAAGACAAATCACACCTTATCGAAACCATTTTAGGCATGAAACTAAGCCCGGAAGAAGCCAAGAAAGCGGCTCAACGTTTAACAAATGCAAAATTATCTAATAAAGCATTAGTTCAACAATTGAAAAAGGAATTTGGACTTAATGGTAAAGCCAATGCAGATGATATTTTGCAAAGTATATTAGATCAGTCAACCAATCAGAAAGAAGCAATTAAAACGATTTTAGCCACTAAAATCAACGAGGAAAAAGCACGACTTTTAGCAGATGTCATTTCTCGTGTAAGTAAAGATAAAAAAGACGTATTGCAATTAGTGAAAAGTGCACTTAATGGCAAAGCAGATGATTTATTACAATTGAAACATAGACTCGATCAAGCACAACATCAAGCAGATGATATTTTAGCGCCAATTAAAAATCGACCTTCCTTACTTGATCGACTTCATGCAGATGCACAACGACATCGAAGCGTACTTGATCAAATCGACGATATTCCTAACCCAACACAAGGGTTATCATTAGGTCATATTAATAATCAAGACAACTTTTTAAGCGGATTATTTGATGATAATGGCTCGCTATCATTACCTGCCTCTGGTCAGGTACTTAAAACTTATTGGCCGGTACTAGCAATAGGCATGATACTTATTGGTGGAGGATTATTGTTGCTTGCAAGAACTCGAAAACAGCATAATGCAAAATCATAAAAATCACATAAAATTAGACGAATAAAGCGTCAGTTATGATATACACCCCAAAAGTTGGATTAAAATGCAACTTAATGGGGTGTATTTTTATGGAGTAACATTATAAATCTGAAGTTAAGTAAAAATAATTCAACCATGCATAGAAGGAAAGGTGGCTATGCATATATTAAAAAAATGGATGTACTAGCGATGTTGACACGCAATCATATGTTTAAGGTGATAATCATACTTACTATAAGTTAGTGATACGCCAAAGTGAAAATGACAGGTAATTATAGAATTATTACATTTACCAAAAATACATATCCATAATATTCTGTAATGTCATACTTATATTTTATAGCGAGCCAACAATACGAAGTCTTGTAAATAAAGAAGAGAGCGGTACTACGAATTTATAATGAATTCTGTCCCGCTCCTTATCCTAGGAATTCTGTCCTAGACTATATATTTTGAGATGTATGTCTTATTTTGGTGTTTATTGTTATCTATTGAATAACTTACATTATTTTCCACTAATATAACTTAATTGATCCGCTGTATTAGCATCGAGTGTGCGATATGAAATGATACCTAAACCTTTGACATTAGATTCAGAAATGACGATAGAACCATCATCATTGACGCGTTCTACAAAGGCCACGTGTCCGTAATAACTACTTGCACCTGCTTGACCAGCTTCAAAGACCACTGCACTATGAGTTTTAGGTGTGGTATCAACATGATAACCTTCAGATTGTGCACGATTATTCCAATTATGTGCGTCACCTAAATCTCCACCAATAGCTAAGTCAAATTGTTGCATACGTTTATAAACATACCAAGTACATTGACCTTGTGGATATGGGCTTGTTGAATTGGTGTCAATAAATGGTTTAAAGTCATTACCTGTGTTATCCATGCTTGGATTGCTAGAATTGTAATGTGTTAAATCTGGTAGTTTTTTGTGATCAAAATCTGTTAAATGATAATGTTTGATGAGTTGATTTAACTTTGTTGCATAGTTTGGGTCTGTTGCATATGTTCTAGCTAAATGCGCTGTGGCGTCACGATAGCTAGATGTTTCACTTTTCCATGTTGGTTGATAAATCGTTGCATTACCATCAATGCCCTCTTTAATCAGTTGAACATAATCTTCTAATGAAGCTTTTTTATTCGGATATTTACGGAAAGCAGCTTGGATACTATATAATTGATTATTTGCCGTAGCCTCTAGTGTATTAAATTCACTAGATTCTCCTTTATATGCGCCTTTAATACCGAACAAATTAAAGTTTGGTGCTTTGGCAAGCGTACTCTGACCGGAATCAGATTCTAAAATTGCTTGTGCAATCATGACAGAGGCATAGATATCATTTTCTTGTCCTAATTGATGGGCATCAGTACCAATTGCCTTAATAAATGTGCGTGTTTGTTGACTGTCAACCACACTTAAGTCATCAGTAGAACTTGTATTGTCTGAAGCTTGGGGTATTGTTGCAAATAGACTTGTTGCACGTGTATTGGCTTGTTTTGTAGCTTCTTCAAATGATTGAGCTGGGACAGTAGCATGGGACACGCTATCTTTTGATGGTAATTGTGGGTTGTCAATTTGATGACGTGTTTCACGATCTTTCTTGACATCGATATGCGCGTATTTTTGGTGTGTTGTCGTTGTTGCGTTACTTTGTTTATGTTTATCTGATGTTTTATCTTGTGTATAGTCTTGCTGTGTTTTCTTTGCATTATCACTGTATTCATCCAAAATTGAATCTATAACGGCATCTGAAGCTGAATCGGTTGCCTCTTTGTTTGAATCATTCTGTTTATCTTGCGCGGTATCATGTGATGGCGCTTCTTGGTGTGGTTTTTCCTCAGATGACGTCTCTTTGTCATCATCCTTTGATGCTTCACTATCATGTCGACGCTGTGTATCTTGAGCGTGATTAGAAGCATCATCTAAGTTATCTAATTCATCTAACGCATCGCTGACTTTATTATCATCTGTTGTCGCGTCTTTAGCTGATTGGTCATTTTGTTCTGATGTCGTTGTTGAATGCTGTTCTGTTGAGTCTGTTGTAGATGCTTTGTCTTGTTGCTCAGCTGCAGGTTCCATATCATCAGACGTATCTTGAGCGGTACGCTCGGTTGTTTCAGAATCAGATGAAAAAATTGCTGTCAATAGCTCTGACAATGAATCCTGTTGACCACGTGGATTTAAATAATTTGAAGATAAAGTATCGTCGGAAAAGAGCTTATTAAATATAGATAAGTCATCTTCATCATGGGAAGCTTTTTTTGCTCGAGTATATTGTTTGAACTTAGTAGTTTTAGCAGATTTCTCTTGTTTCTTTGTTGTTTGTTCATCATTAGTGTCAGAAGTATCATCGTTATCTGATTTATCTACAGACGCATGGTTACTTTCATTATGGCTTTGGTTTGTCAATTCAGTCGCATGTGCGATATCGGATGTAAATGTAGGTACGATAAGTGTTGTTGATAATAAGTAAATGAATATTTTTTGCTTTGACATCTTTAGAAGAACTCCTTGGAAATTAATTTCTGTAATACGGTAAAATGATCATGTGACTGACATTAGATTTACTTTGTCACACTGGCATGTATTTGATATAATTTAGTTTAGATTTGTTTTTGTTGATATCTATCAACCAATGATTAAACCTTGTAATAAAAATTATTATACTAGTATTGGTTAGAAAAAAACAGTCCAAGGACTAGATAAATAACAATATATTTATACTATCAGTTTAAAATAATCTAATGTAACATAAATGAGTAGCTTATGTGCGTAGGACAGTATTTTTTATAGGGAGTGTGACAATGAAAAACGCACTGAAATTATTTCGATTTGATTTAAAACGAATTGCGAAAACGCCAGCAGTTTGGATTATCATAGCAGGTTTAGCAATTTTGCCGTCTTTTTATGCCTGGTTCAATTTATGGGCCATGTGGGATCCATATAGTAAGACGGATCATATTAAAGTAGCCGTTGTGAATGAAGATCAGGGAGACAAAGTTCGAAATAAAGAAATCAATGTAGGTAATTCAATTGTTAACAAGCTTAAGAAAAATGGAAAGTTTGATTGGCAATTTGTTAGCAGAGCGAAAGCAGACCATGAAATCAAAATGGGGAAATACACTGCAGGCATATACATACCTAAAGAATTTTCACATGAAATAACGGGAACATTACGCAAACAACCACAAAAGGCTAATGTTGAATATAAAGTAAACCAAAAAAACAATGCTGTTGCACCTAAAATGACAGATACAGGATCGACAGTAATTGTTGATGAAGCAAATAAAGCCTTTGATGAAACCGTCTCTAAAGCATTGTTGACAGAAGCAAATAAAGTAGGACTAAAAATCGAAGATGAAGTACCTACGATAAACAAAATAAAAAATGCTGTTTATGCAGCGAAACAATCATTGCCAAAAATTAATGCAATTGGTGATAAAATACTCTATTTAAACGATCATCAAGATCAATTAGATCAGTATGCAGATAAGTTTCGAGGACTTGGTCGTTACAAAGGTGATATTGTATCGGCACAAGATAAGTTAAATGCAGTCAATGCATCCATACCTGCTTTAAATGAAAAGGCAAAACTCGTATTAGCTTTGAACGCCTATATGCCTAACATTGAACGTGTGTTAAATGTTGCTTCTAATGACGTGCCACAACAATTTCCTAAAATTAACCGCGGTGTCTCACTCGTCAATCAAGGTATGAACACTGCACAAAGTGGGTTAAATGATGCCGACCGTTATTTAACCATAGCAAAACAGCGTGTGGGAGATTACCAAGAAGCAGCTGGACGTGCGCAAGATGCGAATAACAACATTAACTCACGTTTACAACAAGGCAGTGTAAGTCAGCAAAGCACTCAGACATCCAGCCATGGTGTGCCTTATAAAGTTGAGCAAGTTAGCACGAGCAGCTATGATGTACCGCAAGCTGGACAAATTGTTTCAAACAATGATGTTAAGTCCATGAATAGCGCTTTAGCAGAAGCACTATTATCACTATCTAAACAAGCAGATACGCAAGTTGAAGGAAACCAATCCGATTTAGCAGCATTAAAAAATATAGCTTATGGTGTGATTGCATCGGATAAACCAGATGAATTTAAAGAAAGTTTAAATCATGTGTCATCTCGTATTGAAGCTACAACACAATATAATCGTCAATTTATCGATACGTTAAAAGAACTTGAAAAAAGTGAACATGTCGATTTAAGCTCACAAATCAACAAGATTAATAACACAAATAAGCAACTGAATGATTTAATGCGTTCAGTAAATCAATTATCTGATGCCTTATCTAATGGTAGTACGGGTCAAGCTCAAGCCGTAGATATATTACGTCAATTACCAAATGTCAATGAGCAACTTAAGCAGTTTCGTTCATTTATCAAGCAAGATCTTAATCAACGCTTACTCGACATATCTAATGACATTACAGATGTGTTAAATAAGGGGCAACAAACCTTATCTACTGTGCAGTCTAAGCTCACAAGCATTGAGAACGTGATTGAAGCAGGGCATCATATTCTTAATAACGGACAACAAACGGTAAGTCGTATTCAAAGTGAATTACCTGCTATCGAGCAAGCTTATATTAATGCGATGCAAACGGCACAAGCTTATTTCCCAACGATCAAACAGAATGTAGCTAAAGCTGCTAACTTTGTAAGAAATGATTTACCACAGTTAGAACAACGGCTTGCTAACGCTACAGCGACGGTAAATGATAATATTCCAGCATTATTTTCTAGATATGATCAACTTGTTGGATTGTTAGATAAGAACCAGCCACAAGCGAAGCAAGCATTAGGAAATATGGCTCAATTTATTGAGCATAAATTGCCTGGCATTGAGAAAGATTTAACTAAAGCGGATAAGATTTTCAGGCAGCTAGATAAAGATGATGCCGTTGATAAAGTGATCGATACATTGAAGAATGACTTGAAGAAACAAGCTGACGTCATTGCACATCCAATCTCTAAAAAGCAAATTGATATTTTCCCAGTTAAAAATTATGGTTCAGGTATGACACCATTCTATACGGCATTATCAATTTGGGTAGGCGCACTATTGATGGTAAGTTTATTGTCTGTAGACAACAAACATCAAGTTCTAAAAGGTCGATTGACAACACGACAAATCTATTTAGGAAAAGCCGGACTGTTCTTATTATTAGGTGTGGTACAGGCACTAATTGTGACATTAGGAGACTTGCTTATTTTAAAAGCAAGTGTAGAATCACCTATACTATTTGTATTAATAGCACTTTTTGCTTCATTAGTCTTTAATACCATTGTTTATACATGCGTCTCATTACTTGGTAATCCAGGTAAAGCCATTGCCATTATTTTGTTAGTATTACAAATCGCTGGTGGTGGAGGAACCTTCCCTGTAGTGACTGCACCGGGATTCTTCCAAACGATTTCGCCTTATTTACCATTTACGTATGCGATTGATTCATTACGTGAAACTGTTGGAGGTATAGTACCAGCTATTTTAATTCCAAAATTGATTATTTTAGGATTGTTTGGTCTCGGCTTCTTAACGATTGGTTTATGTTTAAAACCAATTCTTGATCCGATGATGCGCAAAGTCACTAAAAAAGTTAATAAAAGTAATGTTACAGAATAGCTATAAGAAAAGCGCATGCCTCGTGATGATATGATGTCGACACGAGGCATGCGCTTTATTTGTTAATGGTTCGTTTTAGATTGTGTAGTAGATGCAGCGGAAGAATGGGAAGCAGAACGGTTAGTATTACTATCACTATCATTACCGCCACCACCTTGGCCACTGTGCTGTTGTGACTTAGCGTTGTTGCCGTGGTTTGAATTCGCATTGTTATTTGTCTTAGGTGTTTCATTTGATTTTTGTTGCTCAGCAGACTGTTGAGATTTTACAGGTTGCTGTTGTTGATAATGATATTGGGGTGCCTGTTGCTGAACATTTTGTCCATTGTTGGAAGGTGCTGTAGTAGCATTGTTTGCCGACTGCGGTGTGTCTAATTGTGCATCGTCTTCAGGGCTGTTGTCTTTGTGTGTATCATTCTTTTTCTTAGTAGATTCAACCTTGTCTTTCTGGTCGGAAGTTGAATGATGCGTTGTCGTAGCTGCAAAAAACACAGAAAAGCCTAAAGCAACAACGAGTAATAAAATAGTTATAGCTGCTAATACTTTTTTCAAAAATAATGCCTCCATCGTCTAAATGATTATGTATTAAACTTCACCTTATATCTATGTATTGAGTTTTATGATGCAAATAATGTATGCTTTATCATTTTACACTATTAAAAAAATGATTTCGACTTAATTTTCATATAAGGCTAAAGTCTAATATGTAGGAGACATACTAAGATTAGCTATGAACTCTGTCCTGCTCCCAACTCACAGTAAGAAAGTAGTAGAAAAGTATAATCAAAAGTTCACTGGTGTTACAGCGAATGGTCGTAAAGCGAGTAAAGTTCAATTTGTCGTTAAAGGTAACTTAACATATGACAAGTTAGTTAAAGCTTATGGTAACAACTTGAAAAAAGTTAAAGATGATACAAATAGAAAAGATATAAGCCTGTTCGTCTATAAATCAACAAAAAAGGGTTTAGGAGTTACATGCTTTGTTAAACATGGCAAAGTAGTTGAAGTAGATATGAGCGATGCGAGATTTACAACAAGTAAATAATATAAGTAGTCTATGAAGACAGTGATAAAAGACGTCTTCATAGCTATTTTTTCGTCTAGACATTTGAGGTTATTCCACATTACATAAGACATTAAAATCCAAGTTCATTGTTTCATTGCCACGCTCATTACTTATAACAATATATTGCTGTTGCGTGTCAAGATGTTTAATATAGCCAGAGATTGAATGGATATAACCACTGCGCCAATAACTAATAATAGCGAGTTGCTGGTGGACGAATTTCGTTGTTAAATTGCGATTGATGAGTGTTAATTGGTCTTCAGATAAGCTGGGCATGTCAATTTTATTTTGTTCTTCGATATAGTCACGCAGCTGTTGATATTGCTCTGGCATTGTCGCAAACGGTGCCCATTTGACGATACCACGACCTTGTGGAATATTACTGTCTAAGTATTCTCTTGGTATTTTTCGATAATCGGTTTCATGTCGATATTGTTTAGGAATCATAGTTATCACCTCGAACTCATTATAGAACATATGTTCGTAAATTTAAATAGAAAACTACAATTTTCAAAAATATAAATAATCGCAGGACATAGAAGTGGATTAATAGGGTATAGGTAATTCGTAGAAAGACTTTATGCATATCATGATTGATTGAACAAAGGGGAAATGAATTTATGTCACATGGTCCTATTCAAGTGAATAGTGAAATTGGAACATTAAAAACTGTATTGCTAAAACGACCGGGGAAAGAATTAGAAAATTTAATACCGGATCATTTAAGTGGTCTATTGTTTGATGATATTCCATATTTAAAAGTGGCTCAAGAAGAGCATGATCATTTTGCACAAACATTGCGGGATGAAGGTGTAGAAGTACTATATTTGGAGCAATTAGCAGCCGAAGCAATTGTAGAGCCGAACGTACGTGCACAATTTATTGAAGAGGTGTTGACAGAATGTCCAGAAACGATTCTCGGACATGAACAAGAAATTAAAGCCTACTTTGCTACATTGACTAATGAGGAATTGATTGAAAAAATCATGTCTGGTGTTCGCAAAGAAGAAATTAAATTAAAATCAATTCATTTAGTGGAATATATTGATGATTTATACCCATTTTATTTAGACCCAATGCCAAATTTATACTTTACACGTGATCCACAAGCTTCTATTGGACATGGGATGACAGTAAACCGCATGTATTTTGGTGCACGCCGTCGAGAGTCTATTTTTATGTCATATATATTAAAGTATCATCCTCGTTTTAAAGATGAAGATATTCCAGTATGGTTGGATCGACAGACACCATTTAATATTGAAGGTGGGGATGAACTCGTATTATCTAAAGAAGTATTAGCTATTGGAATTTCCGAACGCACGTCTGCCCAAGCGATTGAACGTTTAGCACGGCAAGTCTTATTTAATGCAGATGCAACATTCACAAAAGTATTAGCGATAGAAATTCCTAATAGTCGTACCTTTATGCACTTGGATACTGTCTTTACGATGATTGATTATGATAAATTTACGATGCATGCAGCTATTTTCAAGAAAGAACAAAATATGAATATCTTTACTATTGAGCAAAATACACAAGGTGATGATATTCAAATTACACGGTCAAGCGATTTAAAAGCGACATTAGAGCAGGCACTTGGTATCGAAGAAATTGAATTTATTCCTACAGGTAATGGAGATATTATCGATGGTGCTCGAGAGCAATGGAATGATGGTTCTAACACATTATGCATTCGTCCAGGAGTGGTTATTACATATAATCGCAATTATGTATCTAACCAATTATTACGTGAAAAAGGGATTAAAGTGATTGAAATTAGAGGTAGTGAACTCGTGCGTGGTCGCGGAGGTCCAAGATGTATGAGTCAGCCTTTATATAGAGAAGAGATAGATTAGCAAAGTGGTTCTTTCTGATATGATTATAATGCTATAACACGGAAAATTATTGGAAAATCATGTATAGCAATATGAGCAAGATTATGATTGTAATATATAAGGCCCCTCATTATTTTGGTTTAATAAAGTTTATTAGACTATACGATAGGGCCTTATTTTTTGAGCTGTATACAGATTTTAATTGATATGAATGTCTGAGCATTGTTTGATTTTAAAAGAGACCAAATAGCGTGCTAAAGTGTAAAATGATATGATTAGAATAATCTATTGATAATGAGAGGAATGAACATCAAGATGGCTTATATTACATTAAATTATCAATCGCCAACGATTGGCATGAATCAAAATTTAACAGTTATTCTACCAGAAGATACGAGTTTTTTTAAAAGTGATGGAATTGCTAAACCACTTAAAACGGTTATGCTGCTACATGGATTATCAAGTGATGCCACATCATATATGAGATTTACAAGCATTGAACGCTATGCAGAATCACATCAATTGGCCATTATTATGCCTAATGCTGATCATAGTGCTTATGCCAATATGGCGTATGGCCATCGTTATTATGACTATATTTTAGAAGTGTATCATTATGTGCATCAAATTTTTCCTCTATCAACGCGTCGTGAGGATAACTTTATTGCTGGTCATTCTATGGGTGGTTATGGAACGATGAAATTTGCACTGACACAAAGTCATTTATTTTCCAAAGCAGCACCAATGTCTGCCGTCTTTCAAGCACAAACCTTGATTGATTTAGAATGGACAGACTATCATCCGCAAGCAATTACAGGCGAACATACTAATGTTAAAGGCACAAATTTAGATACATATCATTTGGTTGATGCAGCAGTGGCACGAGAAGAAACACTTCCAGAATTATTTATTCAGTGCGGAACCGAAGATTTTCTGTACCAAGATAACTTAACATTTATTGACTATCTAGCAGATAAACAGATTCCTTATCGTTTTGAACCTAGTCCAGGCGCCCATGATTACACTTATTGGGATAAAAGTATTGCGCGTGCCTTAGCATGGTTTGTTAATGATTAATCCATTAAAATACCTTCCATAGTAAAATAGGAGGGTATTTTTTTATATTTCGCTTATATTGCATTGGTCATATATATAGTTTTAAGTTTATTGTCATCATGATGCAAAGATGTCATGCTACGAAAACCTACTAAGGCATTACATTCCTTAGCGCGTGCTACTGAAATATACGACTAAATTAATTCATCAAAATTAAAAATAGTAATCATATCATAAACATAACTTTGCAATTTATCATTATTTGTATTATATAATAGTGGTGTTTTATTACCATTATTAAAATTGAATGTAATTAGAATATATTATAGAATTAAAAAGTAGATAAATTGGATTTTGGGCCGCTAAAAATGCATGTTAGGAGGTATGTGTATGCAGAAGTATCGTATTGTATGTGTGATTGCCTTAGTTTTAATGTTGATAATGAGTTATTTAACTTTAACCACAAAGGTTAATGCCTCAGCATCTGTCGTAGCTGTTGGTGATAATTTAATACATCCAGTTGTTTATAACGATGCTAAAGTAGGTTCGAATAAATATGATTTTAAACCTATGTACAAGCATGTGAAATCAAATATTCAACAAGCAGACTTCGCGTATGTGAATCAAGAATCACCGATTGGTGGAGATGATAAGCCGTACTCAGGATTTAAACAATTTAATACACCGAGTGATGTAACTAAAGCCATTGTAGATAGTGGGTTTAACATCATAAATGGTGCAAACAACCATTCACTGGATCAAGGTGATTCAGGAGTAACCAATCATATAAATGCTTGGAAACCCTATCGCCATGACGTGTTGTTTTCTGGTGTTTTCAAGTCTCAAAAAGAAAGCGAAGCGGTACATACAATTACGAGAAATGGTATTACTGTAAGCTTACTTTGCTATACATATGGTACAAATGGCCAAATATCTCAATATCCTTATACAGTAAAAACCTTTGATGAAGCAACGATCAAAAAAGATGTGCGCAAAGCAAAGGAACATAGTGATGCGGTTATTGTTTCAGCACATTGGGGCAATGAGAATCATACAATGCCGAATGAGAAGCAACAAAAGTATGCGCAGTTGTTTGCAGATGAAGGTGTTGACGTTGTTTTAGGAATGCATCCACATGTCATTCAACCGGTTAAATGGGTAAAAGGAAAAAATCAGCATCGAACGTTAGTGGCATATTCACTTGGTAATTTCTTAAACGGGCAATATACTTCAACGGAATGGAACCAATTATTAGGACGGTTGAATTTTAATTTAGAAAAAACTTCTAAAGGTGTTACCGTGAACAACGTAAAATGGCGCAGCATGGTTAACCATTATGAACAAAGCAAACCTATGGATAAACGTACGCGCAAACATTTTGTATTATATAATTTACACGATTATACACCGGCGTTGGCTGAGAAACATGCCTTACGCCAAAATATACAAAGTCAATGGGACATCCCACACTTACAGCAAATGACTAAAAGCATTATTGATGATGAATTTTTAGACGCACAAAGTATTTAGTGCGTCACGTTTCACGAGAAACATCGCTTGTCATCCAACCATTGAGCTAACGTAAAATCATGTTAAAGTATATGTGAAAAGGTCTAACGTTTTCATTAAATATAACAGGAAAGATTTGTTTTTTCTTGTGAATAAGCTAATATAAAAGCTATAAATTGATATTGGAGATAAAATATGTCACCACAAAAAGCCAAACAACGCACAAATAATAAAAAAATATTTCTGTTTGTTATGATACTCATTACCATTATATGCGTAAGTTTAGCAATTTTTTATCATAGGACAACGACAGAGTTACATCACGGAGTATTTAATCGTGGTGAACTAGCACAATTAGCACCAGATAAAGTTCCTGTCCCAGATGTGAGACGTCCAGATTACTTTAAATCAATGACTCAATTATTTGCTCATACTAAAGAAGGGCGAGATTGGAAGAAAGAAGTCATACATACAAAGAGCGATGCAATCATTATTGCACCGCACGGGGGTAATATTGAAAAAGGAACAACGGAATTATCGCGACTTGTTGCACGAAAGAACCATTATAATTTCTATTCATTTATAGCTTTGCGTCATCATGCAGAACGTTTACATGTAACGTCGGCGCATTATAATGATCCTCAACTATTAAAGATGCTTCAAAAGCAAGAATATGCCGTTGCGATACATGGCGCAAAAGGGAATCACCCGATTGTCTATATTGGGGGATTGGACACACCTTTAAAATTAGCCATTCAAAAGCAATTGATTAAGTCACATTTTGTTGTTAAACCTGCGCCAACATATCTTGGTGGCGAACTGACAGGTAACTTTGTCAACAAGGATTTAAAGCATGCAGGAGTACAATTGGAGCTCACCACTGCATTGCGCAAATCTTTTTTCGTCAATGATAATTTTAATCATATCGCTAAGGATAAGCATCAAGATTTTACAAAGCGTATGTATGTTTTTGCAGACGCTATTGATCGCGCAATAGATGAAATAGAACATAAGAAAAGCACGTCTGACTCAGATTAAATGGTCGGACGTGCTTTTTAAATAAAATTTATTAGAAGTTTTTAGCAACTTCTGCAGCTTTTGCTAGACTAGCTGCTTTGATTTCTTCTGTTTTTTCTGGTTCTGCATTGTGACCTTCAATAATGACATTCTCATATGATGGCACTCCTAAGAAAGTCATAATTGTTTTCAAGTAACGGTCACCAGATTCCATTTCAGCTGCGGGGCCTTCACTATAATATCCACCACGAGATTGGATATGTAGTACTTTTTTATCTGTTAATAAACCTTGTGGGCCTTCTGCTGTGTATTTGAATGTTTTACCGGCAACAGTAATAGCGTCAATATAAGCTTTTAATACAGGAGGGAATGATAAATTCCACATTGGTGACACGAATACATATTTATCAGCGCTTAAAAATTCATCAAGAATTTCAGCTAAACGTTCAATTTTTTCTTTTTCATCACCGTTGAGTGTTTCACCGTTTGCTGCTTTACCCCATCCTGTTAAGACATCTTTGTCAATGAGTGGAATGTAAGTATTGAATAAATCGATATGCACGATGTCATCTTGAGCATGTTGTTCTTTATAAGCGTTTAAAAAGGCTTTACCAGCTGCCATAGAGTTAGATGCCAGTTCATCTAATGGATGTGCAGTAATATAGAGTAATTTAGACATGAGTTGAGCTCCTTTAAATTGTGATTTAGATATAATTATTATACTTCTAATTGCATATAGCGCAAGCACTTTGTTTTAAAATCATACTAATGGCGTATGTATGATTGATATTATTGATAAGTGATGCATAAAATAGAATTCTTATTTTTAAAAATAGAAGATAAATGTGTATAATAGGTATATGAAGCTTTCACACGACACGTGAAGAGTTTGAATTTTGATTTACCAAAAGGAGTGACAAGAATGAAAGGTCTATTCATTACAATTATATTAGGTGCAGTTGGTTTTGTAGCTTTCAAAAAATATCAAGAGAAAGTAAATAAAATGCCAAATATTGAATATTAAAAACAACAAGCCAGGATATTTTCACATCTAGAAAATATCCTGGCTTTTGTTTTATAGGATGGGCAGTGTAAATCGCAACTTTATAGTGAAAATTTACATGATGTTTACAAAAAATTAAATTTAATTTATAAAAGTTATTGTAGGATTAAATGTAATTGTATATTTCTTAAAAAAGTTTATAATACTTAGATATAAAGAGTAATTCTAAACATACTAGATAATTTCACAAATAAATACAAAAATTCAAATTACTTCTGGAGGTCAAAATGGAAAAAACGCTTGATTTATCGATGTTTATAACTGCACTAAAAAAGAATTGGAAGTTATTTATTTTAATACCTGTGGTTTTTGTAGTTATAAGCTTATTAATAACTATATTTTTAATGAAGCCTAAATATGAGGCAAATACACAAGTGTTAGTAAACCAAAAAGAAAGCAATGAACAATACAGGGCTCAAGAAGTTCAAAGTAATATTCAACTTGTTAATACGTATTCTGAAATTCTTAAGAGTCCACGTATATTAGAAGACGTAGCGAAAAAAGATAAAAATCTCTCTGCAAGTGAAATTGGCAACATGCTTACAGTCACAAAACAAGCTGACTCACAAATTTTAAATGTAAGTGTTGAAAATCATAGCAAGGCAGACGCAGAACGCATAGCAAATGAAATTGTAAGTGTATTTAGTAAAGATATGCCGAAAATCATGGATATAGATAACGTTTCGATATTATCGAAAGCAGATGGAACTGCATCCAAAGTTTCACCTAATTTGTCGCAAAACTTAGCAATAGGACTTGTATTAGGCTTAGTACTCACTATTGTAATTATCATTTTTAAAGAATTATTTGATAGAAGAATTAAAACAGAAGAAGATGTTATTAGAGAGTTGGACATTCCAGTTCTAGGTTCAATCCATAAATTGAAATAGGAGACGAAAGTATGACTAAAAAGAATGAGAAACGAAAAAATTTAAGTACGCCATTGTTTACTGAAGATAATTCTAAATCAATCGTGAGTGAAAAAGTTAGAGGTATACGCTCTAATATCATGTTTTCAGGTGTAGAAGAAGTTCAAAGTATCATTGTTACTTCTGAAAAGCCAGCTGCAGGTAAAAGTATTATTTCAGCGAATATCGCAATCACATATGCACAAGCAGGATATAAAACATTAATCATAGATGGAGATATGAGAAAGCCCACGCAACATTATCATTTTGAAACGACGAATTATGATGGATTATCAAATTTAATTATAGGAAAGTCTAACTTTGATAAATCGATTATCAAGACGAGAGTAAAGAATCTTGATTTAATGACAGCAGGTCCCACACCACCTAATCCATCTGAATTAATTGGTTCTGGGGCATTTGAGAACATATTACGTGATTTAAATGAAATATATGACTTCATTTTAATTGACACACCGCCAATCATTTCAGTTACAGATGCACAGGTATACTTAAGATTCGTACCTAATTGTGTCATGGTCATTGATGTACAGAATAATAATAAAAATGAAGTGAAGAAAGCAAAAGAATTAATTGAAAAAGTAGGAGGACGTGTACTAGGAGCAGTGTTAAATAAAACACCTAAAGAAAAATCATCTAGTTATTATTATTACGGAGATGATGAATAAATGATTGATATACATAATCATATTTTGATTAATGTGGACGATGGTCCTAAAACTAAAGAAGATGCCATTACTTTATTAACTCAAGCGAAGAATGAAGGGGTTACAGAGATTGTTGCGACACCACATCACTTAAGTCCCCAATATGATAACAGTTATAGTCAGGTTAAAGAAAGTTTAGAACAACTCTTAGATATGGATGAAGTCAAAGATTTAGGTATCAAGCTTTATCCAGGACAAGAAATAAGAATAACAGATCAAATACTGTCCTTATTACAAAAAGGAGATGCCATTGGATTAAATAACTCTAACTATTTATTAATAGAGTTGCCGTCAAATAGTGTTCCACACTATACAAAACGTCTTTTCTTTGATTTACAGTCGAATGGTTATATCCCCATCATTGCCCATCCAGAGAGGAATAAGGTCATCACCCAAGACTTAGATGTTTTATATGAACTTATAAATTCGGGTGCGTTCAGCCAGCTTACTTCAGCCTCGTTAATGGGAAAACTTGGAAAAAAAGTGCAAAAATTGTCCATTCAAATGATTGAAAATAATTTATCCCATTTCATAGCTTCAGATGCACACCATGTCACCCAAAGACCTTTTATCATGAATAGTTTGTTTAGCAATAAAAATTTACAAAAATATGAAGAAAACATAAAAAATTTTATGAATAATGCAAAATCTGTCATCAAAAATGAAAATATAGTAAAAAAACAACCACTTCAAGAATATAAGCATAAAAAATTGTTTGGTTTATTTTAATTTATACGCATGATGGATGAGGAGATGAAAACATGTGAACAAATTAAATGCTCGAGTAAGGCTTTTTGCTTTAATTATAATAGACTCGTTGATTGTAGCATTTTCAGTTTTTATTTGTTATAACATTTTGGAGCCTTTTTTCAAAGGATACGCCAATAAAATTCTAATTTTGACTTCAATATTGCTATTAATCGCGCATCATGTATTTGCTTATATTTTTAACTTATACCATCGTGCATGGGAGTATGCCAGTGTAAATGAATTATTAATCATAGTAGAGTCAGTGACTTGTTCTATTTTAGCTACAGTCATATTAGTTCCAGTATTTACGGGGCACCCACCGTTCTTTAGATTATATCTTATTACATGGATGATGGTGTTAATATTAATCGGAGGTTCCCGTATTTCATGGAGAGTGACACGAAAATTTGTCGTTGGCAAACATCAAAAGAAAAAACCAACCCTTATTGTCGGGGCTGGACGAGGTGGTTCTTTACTTATTCGCCAAATGTTAAGAAGTCCTGAAATGGGGCTAGAACCGGTATTGGCAGTGGATGATGATCCTCAAAAAAGAAAACTCACCATAGCAGACGGTGTAAAAGTACAAGGGACAATTGATGATATCCCTAATTTAGTAAATAAATTCCGCATTAAGCGTATTATTATTGCTATTCCAACACTCAAGCCTAATCGCCTAAAAGAAATTAACGATATTTGTAATAGCACTGGCATAGAATTGTTTAAAATGCCTAGCATTGAACAAGTATTAGTTGGTGAACTAGAAGTTAATCAATTAAAACGTGTAGAGGTAGAAGATTTACTTGGGCGTGAACCAGTTGAATTGGATATGGCTATGATTTCAAAAGAACTAACGCATAAAACGATAATGGTTACCGGTGCTGGTGGTTCGATTGGCTCTGAGATATGTAGACAAGTTTGTAAGTTTGAACCTGATTGTATTCTGTTATTAGGGCACGGCGAAAATAGTATTTATCTTATTCATCAAGAATTAAATGCAATTTACAAAGATAAAATTAGAATTATTCCAATTATAGCCGATGTACAAAATCCAGAACGCATTCAAGATGTGATGAATCGGTATAAGCCATATGCCGTATATCACGCTGCTGCGCATAAACACGTACCTTTAATGGAATACAATCCAATTGAAGCATTTAGAAATAACGTTTTAGGTACACGAAATGTCGCGATAGCTGCTAAAACTGCAGGGGTCAGAAAATTCGTCATGATTTCTACAGATAAAGCTGTAAATCCACCAAATGTGATGGGCGCGTCAAAACGTTTAGCTGAAATGGTTGTTCAAAGTTTAAATGAAGAAAATAGTAAAACCGATTTCGTAGCTGTTCGTTTTGGTAATGTATTAGGTTCACGTGGTTCAGTAATCCCATTATTTAAAAAACAAATTGAAGCTGGTGGTCCAGTTACAGTAACACATCCTGATATGACGAGATATTTCATGACGATTCCAGAGGCCTCAAGACTTGTGTTACAAGCTGGTGCCTTAGCACAAGGTGGAGAAATATTTGTTTTAGATATGGGCGAACCTGTTAAGATTGTTGATTTAGCAAAAAATTTAATTAGATTAAGTGGAAAATCCGAAGATGATATTCAAATTAAATTTACTGGTATTCGTCCAGGTGAAAAGATGTACGAAGAATTACTGAATGAAAATGAAATACATCCTGAGCAAGTTTATGAAAAGATTTATAGAGGCAAAGTAAGAAACTTTTCTAAAGACGAAGTAGAAGCAATCATCAATGATTTAGTGAAAGATTTTAAGAAAGAAAAAATAATCAAAATTGCTAATGATTAGGAGACTTAATATGTTTAAAGATAAAGTGCTACTAATAACTGGAGGAACAGGGTCATTTGGAAATGCAGTTATGGAAAGATTTCTTGATACTGATATTAAAGAAATAAGAGTTTTCTCCAGAGATGAGAAAAAGCAAGATGACATGAGAAAAAAATACAACAATGCCAAATTAAAGTTCTATATTGGAGACGTAAGAGATTCGCATAGTGTTGAAACTGCAATGAGAGATGTTGATTATGTGTTTCATGCCGCTGCATTGAAACAAGTTCCATCTTGTGAGTTTTTCCCTATGGAAGCTGTAAAAACGAATATTATTGGAACAGAAAATGTACTTCAAAATGCAATTCGTAATAAAGTGAAAAAAGTCATTTGTTTATCAACAGATAAAGCTGCTTATCCGATTAATGCGATGGGTATTTCAAAAGCAATGATGGAAAAAGTCTTTGTTTCCAAATCTAGAAATGTTGATGGTGAGCAATCATTAATTTGTGGTACGAGATACGGTAATGTTATGGCATCAAGAGGGTCAGTTATTCCATTATTTATTGAAAAAATAAAAGCTGGTGAGCCTTTAACAATAACAGATCCTAACATGACACGATTTTTAATGAGTTTAGAAGAGGCAGTTGAACTCGTAGTACATGCATTTAAATATGCCAAAACGGGTGACATTATGGTTCAAAAAGCACCAAGCTCAACAGTCGGCGACTTAGCTGAAGCGCTATTACAATTGTTTGAAGCGGATAATGAAATAAAAATTATTGGCACAAGACATGGTGAAAAGAAAGCTGAGACACTTTTAACTAGAGAAGAATATGCACAATGTGAAGATATGGGAGATTACTTCCGTATCCCAGCAGATTCTAGGGACTTAAATTATAGTAACTATTATGAAGATGGTAATAAAGAGATTACAGAGGCATACGAGTATAATTCTGATAATACGAATATATTAACAGTAGAAGAAATTAAGGAAAAATTATTATCTTTAGAATATGTAAGAACTGAATTAAGTAACTATAAACAAGGTTAGGTGGGTTTACATTGAAAATCGTTATAACTGGCTCGAATGGTTTTGTAGGAAAGAACTTAAAAGCAGATTTGAAAGCAACTACAGATAATGACATTCTTGAAATTAATAGACAGACTGACGCAGAAGATGTAAAAAAATATTTGTTAGAAGCTGATTCAGTTGTTCATTTAGCAGGTATCAACAGACCACAAAATGAAGTTGAATTTAAAGAAGGCAATGTTGATTTTCTGAAAGAAGTATTAGACATCTTAAAAGATAATCCGAAGAAGCCAGATATTATTTTATCTTCATCTGTTCAAGCAGAAAATGATAATCCATATGGAAACAGTAAACGCCAAGGTGAAGCAGTACTTGAACAATTTTCCAAAGATAATGGTAATAATGTGTTAATTTATCGTTTGCCTAACTTATTTGGTAAGTGGTGTAAGCCAAACTACAATTCTGTTATTGCAACATTTTGTTACAAAATCGCTAGAGATGAAGAGATTCAAGTGAATGATAAAAATGTAATACTTAAGCTTAACTACATTGATGATGTTGTCAAAGAATTTGAAAACGCGATTAATGGTAAGCCAAATATAGAAAATGGCGAGCCTAAAGTTGCCAATGTCTATGAGGTTAAATTAGGTAAGATTGCTGAACTTTTATTTCAGTATAAAGAAATTCCAAACGATAAAGCACTTCCTAATACCGAAGATCCCTTTGAAAGAGCATTGTATAGCACATTTTTAAGTTATTTACCTAAAGAAGACTTTAGTTATCCTTTGAAAATGAATGTAGACCAAAGAGGCTCTTTTACAGAAATTTTTAAAACAAAAGATAGAGGCCAAGTTTCAGTTAACATTTCTAAACCTGGAATAGTAAAAGGCAATCATTGGCACCATACTAAAAATGAAAAATTTTTAGTAGTTTCGGGACAAGGAGTGATTCGTTTTAGAAAAGTTGACGACGATGATGTTATTGAATATTACGTTTCAGGAGATAAGTTGGAAGTGGTTGATATTCCAGTTGGTTACACACATAATATCGAGAACTTAGGCGATACAGATATGGTGACTATCATGTGGGTAAACGAAATTTTTGATCCAAATAATCCAGACACATACTTTTTGGAGGTCTAGTTGAATGAAAAAATTAAAATTAATGACAATTGTTGGTACAAGACCAGAAATTATTCGATTATCTGCAACAATTAAAGCATGTGATAAGTACTTTAACCAAGTATTAGTCCATACAGGGCAAAATTATGATTACACACTAAATCAAGTATTCTTTGAAGATTTAGAGTTAAGAGAGCCAGACTATTATCTTGAAGCGGTAGGTAATCATTTAGGTGAAACGATGGGAAACATTTTAGCTAAATCATATGAAGTGTTAGCAAAAGAACGCCCAGATGCATTACTTATTTTAGGCGATACAAACAGCTGTTTAGCAGCGGTATCAGCCAAAAGATTAAAAATTCCAGTATTCCATATGGAAGCGGGGAATAGATGTTTCGATCAAAATGTACCTGAAGAAATTAACCGTAAAATTGTCGATCATGTCAGTGATGTTAATTTACCTTATACAGAACATAGCCGACGCTACTTATTAGATGAAGGTTTTCCAAAGCAAAACATTTTTGTTACAGGATCTCCAATGAAAGAAGTATTAGAAGAATACTTATATAAAATTGAGGAAAGTGATATTTTAACAAAATTAGAATTAGAACCTCAAAATTATATATTAGTATCTGCACATCGAGAAGAAAATATTGATAATGAAGCAAACTTTTTATCACTTATGAATGCGATTAATGATATTGCAGAAAATTACCAAATACCAGTTATTTATTCAACACATCCAAGAAGCTGGAAAAAGATAGAAGAAAGAGAATTTAAATTTCATCCATTAGTAAGACAACTTAAGCCATTTGGATTTTTTGATTACAATGCACTACAAAAAAATGCTTTTGTCGTACTATCTGATAGTGGCACACTATCTGAAGAATCATCAATTTTAAAATTCCCAGGTGTGCTTATTCGAACATCAACAGAGAGACCAGAAGTTTTAGACAAAGGTACCGTGATAGTTGGAGGCATTGCATTTAATAACTTAGTACAATCCGTAGAGCTTGCAAAAGCAATGGAAGAAAACAACGAACCTATGATTGATGCGATTGATTACAAAGATACAAACGTGTCAACAAAAGTCGTTAAAATTATACAAAGTTACAAAGATATCATTAACCGTAATACTTGGAGGAAGTTATGATAAATAAATTAATGGGTTTATTAAAGTCATCTTCGTCAAAAGAAAAAAATGTAAAAATTAACAGATTAGCATATGTTACTAATTCTACTTTTAAAGGTAATAACTATGTAGACAGATTTTGTAAAATCAGAAATTCAACAATTGGAAAATATAGTTACATTGGTTTTGGAAGTGATTTTAATCATGTTGAGATAGGAAACTATTGCTCAATTTCATCAGATGTAAAAATGGGTTTAGGAAAGCATCCATTAGAATTTTTTAGTAGTTCACCTATCTTTTATTCTAATAATAATCCTTTTGGTATTAAAGAGGCCTATTTTAAATTTGATGACAGCCCCAACAAGACAATTGTTGGACATGATGTTTGGATAGGTGCTAATGTCATTGTTCTTGATGGTATACAAATAGGGAACGGAGCCGTGATAGCAGCTGGTGCAATTGTTACTAGAAATGTTGAACCATATGAAATCGTAGGTGGTGTGCCTGCTAAAACGATCAAAAAAAGGTTTGACGATGAGACAATTAATAAATTGCTTGAAAGCAAATGGTGGTTAATGAGTCCTAATGAACTTAAATCAAAAAACTTTTCACTAACTAACTTAAAAGTTTCAAGAGAATAGGAAGAGATAAATGAAAATTTTAAATATAGTGTCTAGCAATATTGTTCAAGATCCTAGAATTTTGAAGCAAATGGAGACGATTAAAGGTATAACTAATACGCATTTAATGATTGGCATGAATAATAAAAATGTAACAAAAGAGCGGCTTGATAAACTAGATTTTCAATATAAGTTATTTGGAGAAAAAAGTGAAACCACTTCAATCTTTAGTAAACTCTTGAAGCGAATTAATTTTACTAAGAATGTAATAAAACAAATTAAAAAATATCAACCTGATGTTATACATGCCAATGATTTTGATGTTCTTCTAATGGTTTATTTAAGCGGGTATAAAAATGCCAATATTATTTTTGATGCTCATGAAATATATGCTAAAAATGCTTTTATAAATAAATATGCGATGATTTCTAAAATTGTAGAAATCATTGAAAAACATATTGTAGCTAAAAGAGTTGATGCTTTTGTTACAGTGAGTCATGCAGCAAAATCATATTATTTGAAAAAAGGCTATAAAAAGACACCTCACGTTATTACAAATGCTCCTATTTTAGATGAAACGATAAAATCAGGTGATAATAATAATGATATTAAAGAAGTTATTTATCAAGGGCAAATTGTTTCTAATCGTGGATATGAAGAATTTGTGAAAGCTGCTGCAATTCAGGATAATACGAAAGTTAATTATGTGATTAGAGGATTTGGACCACAAGAAGATGAAATTAAGAAACTCATTAATTCAGAAGCAGCCAATGTAAGACTAGATAAGCCAGTAGAAATGAAAGACTTGGTTAAAAAGTTAACTGAAAGTGACATCGGTGTCGTATTGACTAAGCCAGTATCTATAAACTATGAATATACAGTTTCTAACAAAATATTTGAATGCATTCATGCAGGATTGCCGGTTATTTTGTCACCAGTTAAAGAGCATTACTATCTTAATGATAAATATAATTTTGGAATTGTTATTGATGATGTGACACCTGAAAAAATAGCCGAAGCTGTTAATAAATTAGCCACTGATGACAAACTATATCATGAATTACGACAAAATGCGATTAAAGCTTCTAAGATACTAAGCTGGCAAAATGAAAGTGAAAAATTGAAAGAATTATATTTAAATATATAAAAGTTCTGGTGAAGTTATGAATAAATCAAAAGATTTTATATTCAGTATTTTGTCCAATGTAATACTTATGATTCTATTACAGCTTGTCCTTTTGCCTATTTACGCAAAAATACATACACCACAAGAATTTGGAGCATTTATTTTACTATTAACATTGGTAAATATTATATCGCCTATCTTAGGGAATACACTTAATAATATAAGACTAATAAACAAAACCAATTTTAACTTAATTGAATCAGAGTATTTATGTTTGGTAATAATAGGGTCATTCATTGTAATGATAATTACGATGATCTATTCATTTGTTAACGTATTTTCTTTGATGGATACTATTTTTTCTGGTTTATGGGCAGCATTTCTATTAATAAGAAGCTACTTATTTGTCTATTATCGATTAGATTTTCGATTTAAGTCGCTACTATATATAAGTATAGCTGTAAGTTTTGTTATGCTCATAGGCGGTGTGAGCATGTATTTTATGCATGTTTCCATATTTATCGTACTTTTTGCAAGTGAATTCATTATGACTATATTAATGATTATTGATTATAGAAGAAAGTTTGAAAATTTTAGACTTAAATTCTTAAATAATGAAGATTTTAAAAATTATATAGAACTTATAGGTGCTAATTCAGTATTAAATTTAATAAATTATTCTGATAGAATATTGCTGAATTTATTCTTAGGGACTATATATGTTCCTTTATTCTTTGTTGCAACTACTATAGGAAAAATATCTAATTTATTGATTAATCCTATTGTCACAGTGTTATTAAGCTATGAGGTTGATAGTAAAGGACAAGATACAATAGAGAATGTGAAAAAGGTATTTAAAATCATTATGGTTGTTTCAATTATGATGTCAATTGTCATTTCTATCGTTTCATGGGTTTTCATTTATGTATTTTACAATGAATATATAAGTAAAGTTCAAGCCTTAATCTTCTTAGCTAATTTAGGGGTGATATTGATGTCCAGTACTGCAGTATTACAAATTAAATTAGTAGCTAACAGTCAATTTAGGAATAACTTAATGATCAACGTAATGACTTTAATCATCATTGTTTTATTTAGTGCAATTTTAGTGCAATTTTTCAACGTATATGGGTATGCGATTGCTTTAATCATTTCTGCAATGTATAAGCATTTCGCCATTTACCATAAAGTTATGAAGATAATTCCAAATAAAGGGTGACTTGTGTGACTATTTTTTTATTTGTAATCATATCCGCTGTTTATGCAGTATTTCTATTAAGGTCGAATTTTAGATTTATAAGTTTGCTCTTTTTAGCTGTTTTTAGTATTAGTTTCTTACTTCCTGTCATAGTTGATAAGCCTTTTAATTATCAGGTTTATTTAGATGCAGGGGGTTATAGCTATACCAATAAACTATATTTACTAGCTTTAATTGTGTTTGTAATTAGTAATATTATTGTTCATTTCATGAATATTAAATTTAAAGTTAGAAATGTTTTAATAATGAAAAAAGAAAACATTAATAATATCTATCCTATTTATATCGTGGCGACAATAATAGTGATAATGTTAACAGGGCTAAATATAATTACAAGTGGTTCCACATCAACACTTGAAAGTAGTTCTATTGTAAAAATGTTACAAGGATCAGTATTGATGGGATATTTATATTTATCCTATTTATATCTCTTTAATTCTAAGAATATGAACGATAGAATAAAGAGTTTGATATTGGTACTTATTAGTGTCGCTTTAGTAGCAATATTTATTTTTGGTCGACGCATTCTAATTTATCCAACTATCGCGATTGTCGTTCTTTACATATACAAAAGAGGTAAAACGCCTAGTCTAGTTAAATTATCAACGATTGCGTTAGGAATCATTTTAATCATATTACCGTTAATGATGAGTATAAGAACGTTAGGTATTAAAAAAGGATTTGTGAATTTTAAAGATATTTTATTTGGTGATTATAATAAATATTTAGACTATTTAGCGTTAGGTACAGATGTAACTTATTCATATTCCTTAGCTTCAATATTAACGAATTATCATGTTCATATTAGTATATTAACGTTGTTCAAACCTTTATTTATTTTTATACCAAGAAGTATTTGGCCTAACAAACCAGGTGCCCTTTCAGAAGAAATAGTAAAGCAATTGAATTTACCCTTTGATAAAGGAATGTCAATTCCGCCTGGCTTTGTAGGAGAATCTTATTTATACTTAGGCGTTTTCGGTATTATTTTAGCAAGTGTAATCTTTGGAGTATTTTGTGGTTTAGCAGATCAATATAGTTTGAGTTTGAGAGCTACTAAAGATGGATGTCATAGTATAAATTTAATTTTAATAACTATTATATCTATTCAATTAATTATGGGGTCAGTTAGAGGCGATACTGCAACAAATATTCAAGAAGCATTTTATTTATTTATCCCAATGTCATTAATGTTTTGGTTATCTAAATTTAAGATAAAATATAAATAAATATTAAAATTTCAGGTGATTAAATGAAAAAGAAAAAATTATTAATATTATGTCAGTATTTTTATCCTGAATACGTTTCTTCTGCTACTTTACCAACGCAAATGGCTGAGGATTTAGTAAAAAAAGGTATGTATGTAGATGTTATGTGTGGATGGCCGTATGAATATAGCAATGAGAAGCAAGTTGAAAAGAATGAGAATTACAAAGGCATTAATATAAAAAGATTAAGATACTCAAAATTTAATAATAAGTCCAAATTTGGACGAATATGTAATTTCTTTTCACTATTTCTAATGTTTATTTTTAAAATGCCCAAGATGTTGAAATATAATCATATATTAGTGTATTCCAATCCTCCAATATTACCGTTAATCCCGGATATTTTGCATCGCGTATTTAAAAAGCAGTATTCATTTGTAGTGTATGATATTGCACCTGATAATGCTTTGAAAACCGGAACTACTAGACCGGGTAGTTTAATTGATAGATTAATGAAATATATCAATAAACATGTGTATAGCAATGCGAAAAACGTTATTGTTTTAGGAACTGAAATGAAAAATTATTTATTACAAAATAAGATTTCAAGTAAGCCTGATCGGATACATGTCATTCCTAATTGGTATACAGAATCAGAAGACGATAAAGTTCATAATATAGAATTCCGTGATTTAAGAAATCAATATGACAAAATTTTGCTTTACAGTGGAAATATGGGACAACTTCAAGATATGGATACTATTATTGATTTTCTTAAATTAAATAAGGAAGATAATAAAACACTAACAATTTTATGTGGTCATGGTAAGAAATATCAAAAAGTTAAAAATTCAATTGAATTCAATCATATCTCAAATGTCAAAATTTATAAATTTTTAACTGGCACTGATTATACAGATGTATTAAAAATTGCCGATGCGTGCTTTGCTTCATTAGTTAAAGAAGGTGTTGGCTTAGGTGTGCCAAGTAAAAACTATGGATACTTGGCAAATAAGAAGCCTTTAATTTTAATTATGGATAAACAATCAGACATTGTTAAGCAAGTTGAAGCTTACAATGCAGGTATTCAAATAGATAACGGAGCAGCACAAGATATATATAACTTTGTAACAAGGCATTCAAGAGAGGAATTAAAAGAATTAGGGGTCAACGCGTATCAATTGTTTAAAGATAAATATACAAGAGAACATAATACAACAAAATATTATAACTTATTGAATGGAGGAAATTAATGTGAAAAGAGCTTTCGACTTATTTTGCTCAATATATGGTTTAATTGTAGCAGGGCCTTTTTTACTTATTATAGCGTTACTAATTAAATTAGAGTCACCAGGCCCAGCTATTTTTAAGCAAAAAAGACCAACACTAAATAATGAGCTTTTTAATATCTATAAATTTAGATCGATGAAAATGGATACTCCTAATGTAGCAACAGATTTAATGGATCCAGCAGATTTTATTACTAAAACTGGTAAATTTATTAGAAAAACATCAATTGATGAGTTACCTCAATTACTAAACGTGTTAAAAGGTGATATGTCCATTGTAGGTCCTAGACCAGCACTTTATAATCAATATGAACTTATTGAAAAAAGAACAAAAGTAAATGTTCATACAATACGACCGGGTGTTACTGGGTTAGCGCAAGTAATGGGTAGAGATAATAATACTGACGATCAAAAAGTAATGTTTGACAAATACTATTTAGAAAACCAATCATTTTTATTAGACATGTATATTATTTATAAAACAGTCATTAATACAATCTCATCAGAAGGTGTTTCTCACTAATGAGTAAAAACATTTTAATTACAGGAACTGGTGGATATGTTGGCAGTCATTTAGCGAATAGTTTAGAAAAATCAGGAAATAAAGTAAGTAGGTTAAGTGTAAGAAATTCACTATGGGAAAATCAAAGTTTTACAGACTATGATGTCATTATTCATACTGCTGCATTAGTTCATAATAATGATCCCAGTGCACAACTTGAAGATTATTTTAGAATAAATATGCATTTACCAAATAAATTAGCAAATAAAGCTAAAAAAGATGGAGTTAACCAGTTTATATTCATGAGTACAATGGCTGTATTTGGAGAAGATGGAGTAATCGGTAAAAATATTGAAATTACTGATCCAATGAAGATAAAACCTATAACAGATTATGGTAAATCAAAAGCTAAAGCAGAAGAGAAACTGCTTAATATCTCTAGTTCTAGCTTTAAAGTTGTAATTATCAGACCACCGATGATTTATGGGGAAGATTCACCAGGTAATTTCACCAAACTAAAAAAAGTGGCAAAACTATTACCAATAATTCCTAACATTCATAACTATAGAAGTGCACTATATATCAAACATTTAGAACAATATGTCAACGAAATTATTACGCATAAAAAAGCAGGTATCTATCATCCTAAAGATGAATTTGAATTTAATACAACAAATGTCATAAAAGAGATTCGTAAAAACGAAAATAAAAGCACGATTTTATTACCAGTTCCAAAAACGATTTATCCCTTATTAAATAAAGTGAAATTTATTACCAAACTTTATGGCAATTTGGTGTATGGCAAAGATTTATATTTAAGTGAAGAGAAAATAAATATTAATCAACAAGAGTTTGAAAATATTATCAAAGATATCATGAATAAAGATTAATACTTTGTAAATTTTACGTGTGAAACATATATAAAATCTGTGTTTAATGGAGGGTATTAAAATGAAATTAACAGTTGTAGGATTAGGATATATTGGATTGCCAACATCAATTATGTTTGCTAAACACGATGTAGATGTATTAGGTGTAGATATCAATGACAAAACAATTGATAGTTTACAAAAAGGTAAAGTAAACATTGAAGAACCAGGTTTACAAGAAGTATTTGAGGAAGTACTTGAAAAAGGGACTTTAAAAGTTTCTACAAAACCAGCGGAAGCAGATGCTTTTATCATATCAGTGCCAACCCCAAACAATGATGATGAATATGAATCATGTGATATATCAATCGTGTTAAATGCAGTAAATAGTGTCTTACCGTATCTTAAAAAAGGTGACACGATTATAGTAGAATCAACAATTGCACCACGTACAATGGACGACCATGTTAAACCTTTAATAGAAGATAAAGGGTTTACTGTTGGTGAAGATATATACTTGGTACATTGTCCAGAGCGTGTGTTACCAGGGAAGATATTAGAAGAATTAATTTACAACAATCGGATTATTGGTGGGGTAACGCCGAATTGTGTTGAAGCGGGTAAACGTGTATATAGTACCTTTGTTAAAGGAGAATTGATTGAAACAAATGCACGTACAGCTGAAATGAGTAAATTAATGGAAAATACTTACAGAGACTTAAACATTGCTTTGGCTAATGAAATTACAAAGATTAGTAATCATTTAGATATTAATGTATTAGATGTAATTGAAATGGCAAATAAACATCCTCGGGTCAATATTCATTCACCGGGACCAGGTGTGGGTGGACATTGTTTAGCGGTAGATCCATACTTTATTATTGCAAAAGACCCTGAACACTCACCATTAATTCAAACTGGAAGAAAAGTAAATCGTTCAATGCCTCATTATGTTGTTGAGCATGTCAAAAGAATATTATCTGGTATTAATCACGCTAAAATTGCCGTGTTTGGGTTAACATATAAAGGTGACGTTGATGACATAAGAGAATCCCCAGCACTAGATATTTATCATTTATTACAAGAGGAAAATTTTGAAGTTACGGCTTATGATCCACATGTGGAATTGGACTTTGTTGAAAGAGATATTAACAAAGCTATTGAAGACGCATCACTTGTACTTATTCTTAGTGACCATTCAGAATTTAAAGAACTTAGCGATGATGATTTCAAACTTATGAAAAACAAAATCATATTTGATACTAAAAATGTTGTTAAATCAAACTTTAATGATTTATCTTACTTTAACTATGGTAATCTATATAAAGCAAGAGATATAGAGCTAAATAATTAAGCGAATTGTAATTTAATAATTCAACTAATAAGGTGGATGTAAATGAAAAAAATAATGACTATTTTTGGTACTCGTCCTGAAGCGATAAAAATGGCGCCATTAGTTAAAGAATTACAAAAAAGTAAAAACTTAAAACCGGTAGTCGTCATTACTGCGCAACATAGAGAAATGTTAGATAGTGTTTTAAACATATTTGATGTCATACCTGATTACGATTTAAACATTATGAAATCGAATCAGACATTAGCTGAGCTTACTTCTAGAATTACTACTAAACTTGATGCAGTCATCAAAGAAGAAGAACCAGATATGGTGCTCGTGCATGGAGATACGACGTCTACATTTGTAGGTGGATTAACAGCTTTTTATAATCAAATACCTATAGGTCATGTTGAAGCTGGTTTACGTACATGGAATAAGTATTCGCCATTTCCTGAAGAAATGAATCGGGTTATGGTTGGAAATATGGCAGATTTAAATTTTGCGCCTACTGACAAAGCAGCAGAGAATTTGAAAAAAGAGAATAAAACAGAAGAAAGTATCGTGGTAACAGGTAACACTGCAATTGATGCCATGAAGACTACAATTAAAGATAATTATCAATCAGAAATTATCGAAAGACATAGTGATAAAAAGATAATTTTATTAACGGCACATAGAAGAGAAAATATTGGCACTCCAATGCATAATATTTTTAAAGCAATTCAAAAGCTTGTTAATGAATATGAAGATATCGTTGTTATTTATCCAATGCATAAAAATCCTAAAGTAAGAGAAATTGCTCATCAATATTTAAAAAATAACGCAAGAATTGAGTTAATTGAACCACTTGATGTCATTGACTTCCATAATTTTGCTAATAAAGCATATTTAATTCTTACGGATTCAGGTGGTGTGCAAGAAGAAGCACCATCTTTAGGTAAACCGGTATTAGTATTAAGAGATACAACTGAGCGTCCTGAAGGTGTGAGTGCAGGAACATTAAAAGTGATTGGTACTACTTTTGATTCTGTTTTAAAGGAAACGAAAAATTTGTTAGAAAACAAAGATGAATACATTAAAATGAGTAAAGCAAGCAATCCATATGGTGATGGAGAAGCTTCAAGAAGGATTTGTGAAAATATAGAATTTTATTTTGGATTAAGAAAAGCACTTCCTGCACCTTTTAAAAGTATTTATTAAGCACATTGCTAAATGTGAGTGTTTAAAATTTTTAAATAGAACGATATTTGATATATAAATATTAAAATCAGGTTGCGATATAAATGTCTTTGACAAGTTGAATAAGGCAATTTCTATTGAAAGTTAATAGAAATTGCCTTATTTATTATAGAATCGAATTCATAATGAATTCTGTCCTAATCTCATTAATTAGCATTATTAGCTAAGAAGGCGAAAATATTTTTCGCACTATCTGTGTTATCTTTATTACCTAAGAATTTGTCCTCACCTGGGCCGTAAGCATAAGTATTCACATCTTCTCCAGTATGACCGTAAGTTGTCCAACCAGTATGTGATTCATCGTTAATTGGTTTTTGAATTGCATCTTGTAACTTCGTCGTTGCTGCAGCAAGTTTTGGATCTTTTTCATTTTTCACTTTTGATTTAACTTCTTTAAGTTCTTTTGCTGCTTCTTTGACTTTATCTAATTGATTATCTGGGAAGTTGATGCCATAGCCTTCTTTAATGACGGTTTCAGGATCTTTGCCATCAGCAATCTGCTTTGTCATATAGCTACCAGAATGTTTCATTTTACGTATTGCTTCCGGATTCCACACATAGTCTTTACCTTTTGCAATAGATAAACCACCAGTTGAATGATCTGCTGTAGCTACAACTAATGTATCTTTATGTGTGTTGGCATAGTTGATTGCATTTTGGAATGCTTTATCAAATCCGCTCATTTCAGACATCACACCAGTAATATCGTTAGGGTGACCAGATTTATCAATAGAGGCACCTTCAACCATTAAGAAGAACCCTTTATTATTTTTTTCAAGTTTAGATAATGCACTATTTTCCATATCAACTAATAATGGATTTTGTTGAGGTGCATCTATTTGTAGGGGCATATCTTTTTCAGCAAATAAGCCTAATACTTGATTGCTTTGAGAATGTGCTAAGTCTGTTTTATTTGTGACATAATCATAGCCATCATTTTGGAATTTTTTAGTTAAATTACCATTGTTTTTACCAAAGTATTTAGAACCACCGCCTAAGATGACATCTACTTTGTGTTGGCCATTAATTTTATCATTATAAAATTGTTGCGCAATCTCGTCTTTTTTATCTCGACTGTCAATGTGTGCAGCATAAACGGCTGGTGTCGCATCTGTAACTTCAGCTGTTGTCACTAAGCCTGTAGATTTGCCATTTTCTTTAGCTTGTTCTAGTACAGATTTAAGTGGTTTTTTGTTCGTGTCAACTGAAATGGCGCCATTGTAAGTTTTATGTCCAGTAGCGAAAGCTGTACCACCAGCGGCAGAGTCTGTAACATTTTCTTTTGGATCATCGGGATTTGTACGGTTAGTCCCTTTAAGGTATTTATCAAAGGCAGTTTGATCTAACTCTTTTGTTTTTGGGTTATCTGCATAGTAACGGTAAGCTGTGTTATAAGCGGGGCCCATACCATCGCCGACCATAAAGATGACGTTTTTAGGGTTTTTCGTGTTACCCATCGCCATCATATCATTTTGGGGATTGGCTGGACCTTCACCACTTCCAGATGCTTCGGATAGTTGACTCGTACTTAAGAGTGCGGCAGCTGCTATTGTTGTAGCTAATGTAGCTTTTCCTATTTTATTGAATACTCGCATGCTTTGATTATCCTCCTAATTTATATGTAAAGGTGTACTACAAATTCAGTGTATGAAATTAACGTTGAGTTTATGTGAGTTTATCGTTAAGAAAATGTAAATTGTATAGGGGGATCATTGTTAGAAAAGGGGATGACATGCGTGTTATTTTTGATTAAAAGATGTAAAATGTGGGATGAAGAAAAATATATTTCTCACTAGGAGAGGAGTTAATCATTATGATTCTTGTTATGCTATCACCCATTTTAATCATATTATTTATTGTAATGGGTATTTTCGAAGAACGTAGACGTAATAAAAAGCGTAAGGAACAGCAAGATAAAACTGTATCCAAATTCGAACAAGGACCACCACCAAAAGATGGAGAATTTGCCTCTAGATATTATAAAAATGAAGAAACAACACAAACTGCTCACAATAAAGAAGAAAATCAACCAGAAGAAAGCACAAAAAATCAAGAAAAATAGCGGGGCTCTAATAGAAAGAAAATAAAAATTTACAATACCAGTTGAGTTCTTGCTTATAAAGGAGTGTTGTTATGAGGATTATGATTGTTGAGGATGATGTTGTGATTCGCGAGAGTTTGGCTGGTGAACTGATGAAGTGGAATTATGATGTGGTTGCTGTAGATACCTTTGATGATATTGTGTCTTGGTTCGTAAAGTATGAACCAGATTTAGTGTTGTTGGACATTAATTTACCTACATTGAATGGATTTCACTGGTGCCAAGAAATTCGCAAATCGTCAAATGTACCAATTATTTTTATTAGCTCACGCACGGATAATATGGATCAGATTATGGCGATACAAATGGGTGGAGATGACTTTATAGAAAAACCATTTAATCTGTCATTGACCGTAACAAAGATTCAAGCTTTGCTTCGTCGAACTTATGATTTAACTGTGAATCATAATGAAACGACAGTTCGTGACTGTAAGTTGATTATTGATGAAGCAACGCTTTATTACAAAGAAGAATCGGTACATTTATCATTTACAGAGTTACAAATTATTAAAATGCTGTTTGATAATCAAGGTAAATATGTCAGTCGCACAGCGTTAATTGAAAAATGCTGGGAGTCTGAACACTTTATTGATGACAATACGCTTGCGGTAAATATGACACGCTTACGCAAAAAACTTAATTCTATAGGGCTTGAAGATTTTATTGAAACAAAAAAGAATATAGGATATAAGGTTTAACGCCAATGACAACGTTCTTTGACACAATTAAGCGTGAACTGATCATCACCGCAATGGCATTAGTTGTTTTTTTAGTAATCTTTTTTGTCTTTAATTTGCCCTACTATGCCTACTTTTTAGGAAGTGGCATTATGTTATTTATCATGGTTATTTATTGGTTTATCGCATTGAGCGAGTTTAAAAAACAACAACGATTGACATCTCAACTTAAAGTGTTAGAACAAGAAGTTCAACAATTAAGAAGCAAGCAAACGCAATACCAAAATGACATCGAAAGCTATTTTCTTACTTGGGTACATCAAATTAAAACACCGATCACTGCCTCCAAACTATTACTCGAACGTAATGAAGACAATGTTGTTAACCGTGTCCGACAAGAAATAATTCAAATTGATAATTACACTAGTTTAGCTTTAAGCTATTTAAAATTAATGAATCATGAAACTGACATGAGCTTTACTAAAGTAACTGTCAATGAATTGGTTAAGCCATTAATAATGAAATATTCAATACAATTTATCGATCAACATACACGTATACATTATGATCGCTCAGATGAAGAAGTATTGACAGATGTGCAATGGGCTTCCATTATGATAGAGCAAATTTTGAATAATGCACTAAAATATGCTCGTGGTAAAGATATTTGGTTAACTTTTGATAAAGATATAAACGTACTGTCTATCAAAGATAATGGTGTGGGTATTAGTACTGCTGATTTACCGAAAATTTTTGATAAAGGTTATTCTGGTTATAATGGTCGTTTAAATGAGCAATCAACTGGTATTGGATTGTTTATAGTAAAACATATATCGAATCATATTCATCATCAAGTAGAAGTAGATTCTAAGCTAGGTCAAGGTACGACATTTAAGATTTATTTTCCTAAGGTAGATAAAATGAATGAACTATAGCACAGAATAATTCATATCTACACTTCTGTAAGTTCAGAGGTGTTTAATGATGCATTTAAAGTAAATGAAATTAGCAATTATGCAGGTATTTTAGGAGGATTCAAGTTGTTACTTGAGGTTAAAAATGTAAAGAAAATTTATGGCAAAGGTCTTCACAAAACGACTGCATTAAATGGTATGACCTTTAATGTTCAACAAGGAGAATTTGTAGCAATCATGGGTGAGTCAGGTTCTGGAAAAACGACGTTACTCAATGTGATTGCTACATTTGATAAAATTAACGAAGGTAGTATTAGAATTGATAATCGGCAACTCAATCATATTCGTCATAAAGAAGTTGCTCATTTTAGAAGAGAAACATTAGGTTTTGTGTTTCAAGATTTTAATATGCTGCCAACTATGTCAAATAAAGATAACATTATTATGCCGCTTGTCTTAGCCAATCGTTCACACAAAACGATTGATGCTCGGCTTGCGCCGTTAAGTCAACAATTAGGTATTGAGCATATATTAGATCAATTTCCTTATCAAAGTTCAGGTGGTGAACAGCAACGAGTCGGAATTGCTAGAGCATTAATAAATCAACCTAAGCTACTACTTGCTGATGAACCCACTGGCGCTTTGGATTCCAAAACATCTAAACAAATTATGAGGTTATTTCAAAAGATTAACCAACGTCAGCAAACCATACTGATGGTTACGCATTCTAATATTGATGCCTCATATGCCAATAGAGTACTTTTTATTAAAGATGGCCGTGTTTATCATGAAATATATCGGGGTGAAGAAACACAATCAGATTTTCAACGGCGTATTGCTGATAGCTTGGCGATGTTAAATGAAAGAGGTGAATGATTTGACGTTTAAGATGTTGGTCATGATGACGACTCGACAGTTTAAGGCACAACGTCATATGATTATTCCATATATGCTAGCACTTAGCGCAATGTTCGGTATGGAATTTATATTATTATCATTAGGATTTAATGACGATGTTCGACGTCATCATTCAGTCTTACCTTATTTTATTTATATAGGCAATGCTTTTATGTCAATATTCATCGTAATATTTGTACTTTATGCCAATCGATTTGTCATGCGCCATCGTCAACATGAATTTGCATTAAATATGATTCTAGGTATGGAAAAGAAACACATTCGTGTCTTATTGTTTATTGAAGCCATCTATCAGACATTTGTCATTGCACTACTAAGTATTATAGGTGGGTATCTCTTTGGTGCCATTTCATTTATGCTGTTGAATAAATTGATGAAACAGACGACTACACGTCTTATCATCTATCCATTTGATATAACGGCAATGTCGTATATGTTAGTGGTTTTAATAGGAACAATGATACTACTGTTCATTATTAATAATGTAAGATTAACGATGCAAAGCCCTATCGAATTAATACAAGCTCAGCATAAGAGAGAAAAGCCATTATCCAAATTTGTTACATTCATTTTGCTCTTGATTGGTCTTTTAACGTTAGGATTAAGCTACTATAGTGTACTCGAACCTAAAACATTATTAGGTTCTTTTAACCGAATATTCATTGCTATCATTTATTTGATTATTTCAATGTATTGCTTATTTTTGTCACTTATGCCATTAATCTTACAAGTCTTGCAACGATATAAACGACTGTATTATCAGCAAAAGTATTTCTTTACGTTGTCAGGCTTAGTAGTACGAATGCGCTCTAATGCAGTAAGTTTAGCGAGCATGACTTTATTATGTACTTTTTTATTAGCGACGTTATCGATGTGTGTAGCAGCATATCGAGGTGTAGAAGATCGCATAGATAGTTTGATGACAAATCAATATCGTGTCGATTTCCTTGGAGATATGTATCAAAGTGAAAAAATAAAAGATACTGTGACCCGCTTTGAACAAGATGTGAGGAAAAAGGCAAAGGTAGATCAATTTAAACCAATCGTTTCAAGTATGCAAGATGTGAAAGTCAATGAGGCCACAATAGAATATAATCAGCAAAAAAATGTGTATAAAAATGGAATTTCACGTTTCACAATTGCTCAGTTATCTGATTTCAATCGATTTACAAAGCAACAGATAACACTTAAAGATAATGAGATTGCTATTGATGGTATGGGGCCTTTAATCAAGAAAAAGAAATTAACTATTGCAGGTCATACATATCAAGTTAAACACGTAAAATTAAATGGGTTCGGTATAAATAGAATTGCTGATGGTTATAATATTATTGTTAAAAATGAAAGACAATTCAATAGCATAGTCAACTTATTAGCTAAAAATAAACAATCTTATCACGCACCAGCAACCGAAGACGTAACCACTAGTATTGAGTTTAATTTGCTTACTGATAATAAATCACAATTTAATCAAATGATTCCTAAGTTAGAACATAAATACAAAAATGCAACGATTCAACGTAAAGATGAGTTTGCCAACATATTCTATCAAGTCAACGGGGGATTGGTTTTTATTGGTATTGTTGTATCAATCATACTATTAATAGGTACATTTTTAATGATGTATTTTAAACAAATTGCCGAAGGTTATGAAGATCGCGAAGATTTTAGAACTATGCAGCAACTTGGTATTGAAGATAAACGTATTCAACAGACGATTCAACAACAAATGCGTTATATTTTTATTGTGCCGCTCATTGTTGGTACGTTTCATACATTAATTGCGTATAGATTAATCAAGCAACTAATGACCGGAATAGGTATTGAAGGTTGGGACCTCTTTGCCACAAGTTATGTTGCAGTTTTAGTTGTTTTTGTTGGAATTTATGGCATAATATATCGTATAACATCAAAAATATATTATAAAATGATTAAAATTTAAAGGAATACTTTAATAGAAAGATTAAGAAAGGATTTACTTTTATGGATCGAGTTGCTGAGACAACGTTAACCAGTATCGGTATAGTGCTACATATATTGTATATGCTAATGATATTACTAATCAAAGCTGTACTACCATTATTTTTGAGCAGCATTTTAATATTTTTACTTCCATTTTACTTATTATTATATAATAACTGGGATGGGTTTAATGACGGTGTCGAACACATAGCTAACTCTTTACTTGTTATGGGAATGATCATAACTATTTTATCGCTTATAGCTGTGTTTATTATTGCGAAAAAGCCTAAATTTGCAAGCGCCATTTTATTTTTTACGACGCTATTAGCACTATTTAATATGAACTGGATTTCCGGATTATTATGGCTGATTTCTGCGATAATGCTACTCTCAAGAAAGCCTAAAGATATTAAAAAACGGCAATATGCGTTGCAACAGGAGAAACAGCAAACGATAGATAGGTTGCAATAACCATTCATTATCACATCATATCTTTGACAAATATTGAGTGTAAAGCACCATTCTTAAAAGTAAAGTCAACTTTTAGGAGGTTAATAATGATTAAACGAACTGTAGAAACCGTTCTAACATGGTCTGGAATTATTTTGCATGCGGTATACTTTTTCATTTTATTACTTATGTCATTAATTTTTACAAATGATGATTTTAAAAAATTTATGATTATGAAAGAAATACAAAGACCAGATGAAAATGTAACCTTGTCTGAAGCGGTAATGTCTGTTAATGTTCTTTCAACACTTGTAACGATTCAAGCTATAATAAACATCGTTATATTAGTTTTAGCAATTATTGGAGTAATCTTTATTCATAGAAGAACAAATGTATCAGCGATATTACTTATTATTGCAGCAGCATTATGTTTGTTGAACGCGAGTTGGGTAGCGTTTGTCTTGTGGCTTATCGCAAGTATAATGTTATTTGCGAGAAAACCAAAAACGCAATATGACTACAATTACAACAACATGTCTAATCCATCTCAGGAAGACGCAAACGATAATGAACATAGTCAGAGTTAAAATACTTGACAGTTAATAGATTTAGAAGCTAACAATCGTCAAAGTCAATCATCACAATATGATTGTAAGTATTCAATTGGTGTTATTTCTATACAAAATGAATCATATGAGGGTTTTATTTTCAAGATGGTATAGAGCGTCGTCAATAAGAGCAAAATAAAGTTAAATTATCATGTAATATAGTTATATTATAAATATTGAGCATATTTATTGTCATAAATAAGTGTAAAGTAAGGATTTCGTGGGTAAAGCAAAATAAAAGGAGGATTATTATGATTAAAAGAACAGGTGAAAAAGTTTTAACTTGGATTGGATTTATATTACATACGTTATACGTTATCTTTTTAGTTTTAATTCAAATGATGGTTAGTGATAGTGATTTTAAAGAACAATTGGCTAACGAACTACAAAAAAATCCAGATTCAAATGTTTCGAGAGACCAGACAATAGAAGCTGTTAATTCAGTAGCCACAAATTCTTCTGGCTGGATTATGATCGGAATTGTTATCTTAGGCTTAACTTTAGTTGCTGCGATTATGTTGAGCAAACATCCTACGATTTCTGCAATACTACTTATTATTGCTGTAGTATTAAGCGTATTTAATGTCAGCTGGGTAGCAGGAATTTTATGGTTAATTGCTGCGATTATGTTGCTTGTTAGAAGACCTAAAAATCAATATGCATATAACAGTGGTACAACAACTGATATCCCACCAGAAGAGAATGAGCGATACAATAATTATAGTGAGAACCACAATGACGAATATCGTCATCAACAGCAAGATGTAGAAGTTGATAATCATGACCATCATCAATCACATTCTACTAACGATAAGGATGTATCAGATGATACGCGATTATCAAATGATGATCAGCATGATGATTTTGTGCGAGATGCTGCTGAGCGTCGTCAACAAGAAAAAAACGATGATCCATATAAATATTAAATGATAATAACCCTGATGCAGGATATATTCTTGCATCAGGGTTTCTTACGTTCTTTTTCTATTATATGGATAAAATATTAGGTATGGATAAATGAATTAATAATTAATGTCTAAATGTGACTTTAAAGTATGGCTTTGATATCTTTTACGATATAAGCCTCGTTGTTGTAATTCCGGGACAATATAAGTCACGAAATCGTTCAAACTATGCGGCAGAGATGGTGGCATTAAATTAAAACCGTCTGCTACGCCTTCATTAAACCAAAGCTCCATCTCATCTACAATTTCTTTCGGTGTACCGATTAATGTAAGATGTCCACCACCTGCATTGAGATAACCCAACAGTTCTCGAACAGTAGGTTGTTTATCTTTAATGATTTCAAGTACTGTTTCATAACGACCAGTTGGACCCTCAAAAGTCTCAATTGGAGGTAACTCTGGAACCGGACCATCTAAGTTCCAATCCTGACAATCTTGTTGAATGAAAAAACTAAGTTGTTTTAACGCTGTTTTCACAGGAAGTTGTGCATCTAAACGTTTTTTCTTCGCTAAAGCTTCTTCCTTTGTTTGTCCTACATAAGTAACTAAACCAGGAAATACTTTAATATGACGTTGTGGTTCAGCCGTTTGTGATAATGCCTGCTTTAATCGCTCACGATACCTTTTGGCTTGAGTTAAATTCCATGATACTGCATACACAGCATCCGCATATCTTGCGGCAAGTGCGATGCCTTGTTTAGAAGCACCAGCTTGCATATTAACCGGTCGCCCCTGTGGACTCTGAGGTGTAGAGATTGGGCCTCTCACTTGAAAATAGTTACCATTAAATTCTATCGGTTTAATTTGAGACGCATTCATGAGAACACCACGCTCTTTATCGGCAACAATATCTGTTGCTTTCCAGTTTGTAAACAAGTGTTGCATGACTGCAGCAAATTCTTGTGCACGAGCGTAGCGAGCTTCATGATTAGGTAACTCTGTCATACTATGATTTTGTGCTTCTATATCAGTCATCGATGTTACTAAATTCCAACCAACCCGTCCACCTGTCATATGGTCAAGACTAAGCAATTGTCTGGCAACAGTATAAGGATCCGAAAATGTACTCGAAATAGTTGGGACCAGACCGACGTACTGAGTTACTTGTGATATGGCTGTTAAATTTATGAGTGGATCAAACCAAAAGGCAGGCATTGCACTTGAGTCATTGGCATTAAAGGATTGATTGTCTGCGAAAAAGACAATATCTAAACAACCTCGTTCAGCAAGTTGTGCTAACTCTTGGTAGTATGAAACATCACCAAGCCGTTCAACTGCAGAATCAGGCATTTGCCAAGCTGCTTGATGATGACCGCAACCATAAACTAAGACGCCAATATGCATTTGACGTTGTTGCTGTTGATACATATATATACACTCCAATACAGCTACATTTATAACGATTATTGGGTTAGAAGTGTCCAACTCTTAAAATTAATAATGGCGTTCAAATGGACAATCAATTCATTGTTAAGCCACCATCTACAGTTATATTTTGTCCTGTAATTTGTTTAGCTTCATCTGAACATAGATAGACAACCATGTTGGCAACATCTTGCGGGCTTGTAACTTGATGTAACGGTGTTGTACTTGCAATTAAATCAAATACTTCCGGTGTCGTAACTGCACTGGCATCTGTTGTTTTAAGTAAGCCCCCTGAGACGACATTAGCAGTGATACCATATTGACCAAGTTCAGCAGCAATATTTCTAGTAAAACCGATAATACTCGCTTTTGCAGTTGTATATTCATGATAAGGAACAACTGGGTTTTGATATAAATTTGTACCGATATTTACTACAGAACCTTGTTTATGCTCAATAAATTGAGGTAGTACACTTTGAATAACATTAAAACTTGCTTTCAAGGTTCCATCTAGTTGTGCTTGATAATCATCCCAAGATAAATCTTTGAAGGATTTTTGTGCGTCAGGATCGAATTTAAAGTTAACTAATGCATTGTTAACAACAGCATCGATATGTCCAAAATGATCGATTGCACTAGCTACCATCGCATTCACTTGCTCACGATTACGAACATCTGCTTGTAATGCAATAGTTTGAGTTCCTAGCTCTTGCATTAACTGTTCGGCCGCTGTTTGACTTTGATTATAATTAATCACAACTTGAAATCCTTTAGCGACTAGAGTGCGTGCTATAACAGAACCAAGGCCACGACTAGCTCCAGTTACTAATACAGTTTTTGCCATTGTGAACCTCCTTATAAAGAATATTAAAGAAAAAAATACGCAACCTTCACTAGGAAAGTTGCGCAACGTAAAACTATCATAAATAACGGACTCAAAATAAAAGAGGCCATTAGACATATTAATATTAGGTTCCACACACTTTCCTACGCTAGTATCAACTAGATCAGGTTCAAAGGGTTTAAGGCCACGCCTATTCTCAGTTATAAAAACACCCCTAGTGCATATATTTAACTTTAATTTCAATTTAAAACTTTTCATTCACATTGTCAAGATAATACAAGTTTATAGTCTTTATATAATAAAGCATTGAATATAAGTATAGATTTGGTACTTATTAAATTATTTAGACAAAAGCTACTTACAAGCAAAAAATCGTGGTAGTTATAGATTTATTTACCGAAAAAAGAAGCTCAATTTCAAAACTTCAATATTCTGTAGTTTGTATCAGCCATTTCAATCTTTGCTTGTGCTATTTGAGCAGTATTGTTAAATGAGAAGTTGCTTAAATAAGTACTTTTAGTTATTTTCAACATCAAAAATTTTAAAAGACTATATTATAAACTTCAGCTAGTAAATTGAATATGTCATATATACATAATTTTAACTTTGCAATTTTTATATCCAACTACCTTTGTTGAAAAATAATTAAATTTTTAAATTACAGTATATATATAATTTTAAGAATGTATTTTTTGCAATAATATAGATGAAAACTATAATGCACATATGACAATTTTGTGCTTAATAAATCAACACTTAAAATGATTTTGTTCAATATGTTTAATTTTGGTTGAAAATACTTTTAAAATGAAATTATTTTTGCAAAAATTGTGCTAAGGTAGTAGAAATATCGTTAAATATTAGGGAGAGATTAATATGAAAAAAGGTGTAAGCGTTATTAATCCCGAGGAAAAAAGACAACAACTACACTCAATAAGAAAATTCAAAGTAGGAACGGCTTCAATTTTAATTGGAGTAACGCTAATATTCGGTGTGCCAAAAGTAGCATATGCTGAAGAAATGCAAGCAATTCAAAGTAATAAACAGTCGAATGATAGTTCCGAAGAGACAAAAAGCAATAATAAGCAACAAAATAATCTCCATGGTCAAACTACTGAAGAACAACAAAATATCTCGACAATAACCGAAACAAATGTAGATAACTCGAAAGCTTTAAATACGGCCGATTCATCTACAAGTGAACAACAGGATAATGATATTACTACAGATGCCACAACTAATTCCATACAATCTAATGAAAATGTAATACATCAAAATACAACTAATGATGCGAAAAATGAAAAATCCAATGCTAACATTATAAAATCAAAAAATGAAACAACCACCAATGAAAATATAAATCCACAAAATAGTGTTAAAGAAAATTTAACAGCAAAATTTAAAAACACAACGGAAACTACGAATCAACAAGCTGCTCAAATCCAATCTACTACTCAAAAATCAACTTCGGCACAAACAACATTAAAGCAGAGTCGTAAGTTAGTACAAGAAAAATCCCAACAAGATACAACCGTAACATCAAAGAATAATAGTAATAATTCAGATCAAAACACTACACTATCTGGAGTGACGTATACTGGAGTGACACCATTTACCAATAGTAATGGTGATAAGACAAATGAGGAAAAAGTAGTTACTACTCAACCAATTACCGTTAAACAAAGACGTGCGTTAATGGTAAAAAGTAATTATGCTGCAGATACGTCAATTAGTGATCCGAAAGTTATTGATTATCCAACTCCGAAAAATAGTAAATATTCTTATATGCTGCATGAATTAGGTTATAATGCAACGACTGTTTCTGATGAATCAAGTTTAAGATTTGCAGGTATTACACAAAATAAAAATTCCAATGGCAGCACTATTACGCTAAATTTAACAAAATGGAATAGTGCAACTACTAATCTTAATAATGGGAAAATAAATTTATCGTTTTCTCAAAGTAAATTTTTTTCACAGATTGAAAGTATAAGTTTTGATGGTACTAATATGATAACAGATAATAATGGGCAAAATTGGTATACACCTGCATCCAATGCTAACTTAGGATTGATAGGTTCAGTAACTAATTCTCCTATAATAATCACATTAAAAAATAATCAAAGTTTAACTTCGCTCGGATATTCTAATACGAATCCAGTTTATTTTACGCACACATGGACACTAAATGATGGATCAATTGCGCCCGAAAGTATTCAAAATGCTTTAATAACACCAACACTCAATCCTAAAGTGCCGCAGTCAACACAATCATCAGGATTTACGACAGGGCGTTTAATTAACAAAATTGATATAAGTAGAACTGATAACACTATAAAATCCATTCATTCATTTAAACCAGATGAAAACTTTTTACAAACAGATTATAACTGGGTATTGTATGTGAAAGAACAGATACCAAAAGAATTAATGCCATATATAGATCGTGGTTCTATTAACATTTATGTGTCCGATATTTTTGGAAATCCAATTAGTTCGGATAGAAATGTCCAAGGATTTGTTGATGATAATGGTTTCTTTGATTCCAGTAAAATCAATGAAATTTCTATTAAAGATAATAATACGACAAGCCATCTTAATAGTGCACGTGGGAGTTTAGATCATAATGTCTTTTATGGTACATTAGGTCAATCACGAAATTATACGATTTCATACAAATTAAAAGATGGTGTGACAATTGAGCAACTCCAAAGAGAATTGAGTGATAGATTAACATTTTCATCTTGGCTAGAAACAGATTATTTAGATTCAAGAGATAATGGTTCAGCTAATAACCGTCTGATGGGTTCATATGCGAGTTCCTATGTCGATTTAATAGATAGAGTACCACCAGAAAAACCAGTTGCGAACAACATTACAACAGACGATAAAGCAATAATAGGAACAGCAGAGGCCAATACAAAAATTAATTTAGCATTTAGTGATGGGCGCATATTAACAGGTACAGTAGATAGTAATGGTAACTTTTCTGTTAGTATACCATCAGGATTTAATTTAACAGGTAAAGAAACAATTTCTATTACAGCCATAGATAAAGGATTAAACGTCTCTCAACCAACGACTATTACAGTGACAGATACTACACCACCTTCGCTCGAAGACATTAATAGTCAAGTCGTCTTAATTAATACAGCGATTAATAATGTAAAAATTAATGCGACAGATAATAGTGGAGATCCTATAAAAATTACAATCAGTCAATTACCTAATGGAGTGTCTTACAACAGCGATACACAAGAAATTAGTGGTAAACCAACACAAGTAGGCGTTTATCCAATTACTGTTACAGCTACAGATGATTCAGGAAATGTATCAACAACGTCTTTTGCTATAACAGCGCGTGACATAACCGCACCAGATGTAAAACCAATTGAAAATCAAACCATTGAAATCAATACTGCTATCTCTAACATTTTGATTAATGCAACAGATGATAGTGGCTTACCTGTGAATAATACAGTAAGTGGTTTGCCAGATGGAGTGACATTTGATTCTACAACAAATACAATTAGCGGCATACCAACTACGTTAGGGACTTATCCAATAGAAGTTATGTCAAAAGATAACGAAAATAATGTGACTAAAACAAAATTCACAATTTTTGTGCAAGATACAACTAGTCCTGTTGTAAATGCTATTCAGTCACAAACAGTTGAAATTAACACACCTATCAATTCAATTAAGATTGATGCTAAGGATAATAGCCTTGGATCAGTAGTAAATACTGTAAGTGGACTGCCTGATGGAATAACATTTGACAGCGAGACCAATACGATTTCAGGTACACCTACGCAAACTGGTACGTCCAAAATAGTAATTATATCCACAGATGCTTCAGGTAATCAAACTGTAACGAATACAACTATTGTCGTCAGAGATACAATAAAACCAGTTGTTAATCCAATTAGTAATCAGAAAAAAGAAGTAAATACTCCAATTGATGATATTAAAATAGTAGCAAGTGATAACAGCAACCAAGATGTTACAATCGTAGTGACAGGTCTGCCTAGAGGCGTAATATTTGATACCACAACAAATACAATAAGTGGCTCGCCTAAAGAAGTTGGGAAATATGAATTTAAAGTAACAGTAGAGGATAATGCTAAAAATTCAACTGAAACAAGGTTTACAATTGAAGTGGTAGATACGACAGCACCAACGGTAAAAGGAATCAACGATCAAACCAAAGAGGTCAATACGGCAATTGATAACATCAAGATTGATGCGAGTGATAATAGTGGCCAAGCAGTGACAAACACAGTAAATGGTCTACCGGAAGGAGTAACATTTGATCCTAAAACAAACACAATAAGTGGTGTAGCGACGAAGGTCGGCATCTATCCAATCGTGGTAACAAGCACGGATAACCAAGGAAATAAAGTAGATACGACATTCACAATTAAAATTGTAGATACAACGGCACCGACGGTAAAAGAGATAAGTGACCAAACCAAAGAGGTGAATACCGCTATAGACGAAATTGTGATAGATGCCACAGATAATAGTGGCCAAGCAGTGACAAATAAAGTCAGCGGTCTGCCGGAAGGAGTAACGTTTAATCCGACAACAAACACAATAAGCGGCGTAGCCACAAAAGTCGGCACCTATCCAATAGTAGTGATAAGCACTGACGCTGAGGGTAATAATGTCGAGACAAAATTCAGTATCAAAGTTGTAGACACGACAGCACCGACGGTGAAAGGAATTAGTGACCAAACCAAAGAAGTGAATACTGAAATTGATAACATCAAGATTGATGCGAAAGATAATAGCGGCCAGCCAGTAACAAACACAGTCAGTGGCTTACCAAGCGGAGTAACATTTGATCCGACAACAAATACAATAAGCGGCATAGCCACAAAAGTTGGAACTTATCCAATTGTAGTGACAAGCACTGATGATGATGGTAATAGTACTGAGACAAAATTCAGTATCAAAGTTGTAGATACGACAGCACCGACGGTGAAAGAGATTAGCGATCAAACCAAAGAGGTAAATACCGCAATCGATAACATCGAGATCAGTGCTACAGATAATAGTGGCGAAGTAGTAACAAATAGAGTCAGTGGTCTACCGGAAGGAGTAACGTTTGATCCATTAACAAATACAATAAGCGGCATAGCCACAAAAGTAGGCACTTATCCAATTGTAGTGACAAGTACGGATGCCGATGGTAATAGTGTTGAGATAAAATTCACAATCAAAGTTGTAGACACAACGGTACCAACGGTGAAGGGAATTAGTGACCAAACTAAAGAAGTGAATACTGAAA
>NZ_KV840175.1:0-1913 GCF_001839145.1 Staphylococcus sp. HMSC62D11
GCTCAGTATATTATCGATAAAGATAAGTAAAGGAATGTTGCATTTGCGAAAATATGAAGAGTTATTAAGTAGAAATGAACACCTTATGATAAAAGAAACTAACAGCTTACCTTATAACTTGAGTGGTCTGACTTTAGACCATTATATTTTTATTAATAGCAATCATTCAAAGTCTAAACAACTTGAAACATTGGCTGAAGAAATAGCACATACACAAATTACATATGGCGATATTAGAAATCAAAATAATTTATTAAATCAAAAATACGAACTAAGGCACGTCGCTTATCATATGAAATTTAATGCCTTTAAATGAAATTGTTGAGGCTTATTAGCAAGGAGTACAGAGTATGTATGAACTTGCTGATTTTTTTGAGGTTTCATAAGGTTTTGCAAAATAATGTATTAAACATTATAAGTGTAAGTATGGTTTAACAACTCGACATGGTAATTATGTCATACAATTTGAGCCATTAAGAGTTTTTAAATATAAAAATTTAGAATAATGGAGGTATAAAAAATGAGAAGTTTTAAAGAACAAAATAAAATAGCTTGGAATGAAGCGAAATATAAAAAGACTTTAAGTGAAGATGAATTAAAAGTTTATAAATCGCTAGATCGTCTTACTAAAGATACTTTAGTTATTGAATACTTAAAAGGAAATACTTTTGATATTTTAAACGAATCATCTATGAAAAAAATAGACGCTTTAACTTATGAAGCTAATAAAGATGAAATAGACCGAAAAAAACAAAAGGAACAAAATAAAATTGCTAAATCTAACGAAACCGAAGAGGATAAATTAGTAAGATTCTTTAATACTCAAGGTATTAATAATCCAACTAATGCTACATTAAATGCTTTTAAAAAACAAAAAATTATGGCTAATTACGATAACTTTTATCATACTCTCGGAATGTTTACCTTAAATATGGAAAAGCAAGCGAAATATAACTATTATATGTCACAGCAAAAGCAAAACTTCATACAAATAGCCCAACTCGATATTTTAATTAAACAAAACAACGACTCACTTAACCAAAACCACGAAATTTTAAAACAAAACGAACAAATAATAGAGTTACTTACTCAAATAGCTAATAAATAATAAAGGAGAAATAAAAATGAGAAAATTTATATGTATTTTATTCGCAAGTTTACTAGTTTTAGGTGCATGTAGTAATGACTCATCAAATAAAGATGATTCTGGTAAAAGTTCAGAAACTAAATCAAAAAACAATCCTGAAAAGAAATCGGGTAATAAAGATAAGTCAGACGACAAAAAAACAAAAGATAATAAAGAAAAATCAGCAAATAAGATCAATAAAGAAAGTTCCTTAACTACAAAAGAGCAGAGTGAAGAAAATCAAAATGATAATGAGCAAAATTTTCAAAACAATGCATCAAATGAACAATCTCAAAACACACAAAACATTCAGGTAATTAACATTAAAGATCGAAACACTCTTGAGTCAATCATCTATGGAAATTACAGCGAAGAGGCTAAAATTCAAGCCTATAAAAGTGCTGTAGCTAACGGTGTTATACCTCAAGGTAATGTTATGGAAGGGCCTGCTAGTGCAGCTTATAAAAGTTCTTTAAGAGTAGAAAGTGGTCAAGAAAAATCAGTTTATAATCGTACTGCTGATGATTGGGTTAAAGGTCAAGAAGAATGGGTAAAAGCTAGCCCAGCAGAAAAAGAACAAATTAGAAAAAATATTGCTAAAAAATATGGATATAAATATAATCCAAGTAACTATGACAATTAGTATTCTAGGGTAGTCCTCTACCCTAATTATTTTTTACTTCCTTATAGAACATACGTTCTTAAAGGTGGTGGTTACTATGTAAAAATGAATTATCATATTTAGCTATTTTCATACTTATAGCTACAGGTGCCCGCTTCGGTGAAG
>NZ_KV840176.1:0-17122 GCF_001839145.1 Staphylococcus sp. HMSC62D11
TTTACATTGTTTAAGAACTTAATGTCCCAGACCCCGGCTAGATTGACTAGGATTGAATCAGCATATTTTCAATCCAGTCAAGGGCTCCAGCTAAGCATGTGCTGAACAAATACAACTATTGGGTTCAGTATACAATCAAGCTGGGGATTTATTGTATTCTATGCAAAATTAATGATGCATATGTTTCATGTCGTGGATTTTCATCATTAAACCGTGTGGAATATCATCATGTTTCACTTTAGATACACGAGAGAATTCGTCTGAATTTTCATTTTTAACAAGCAAGACAAAATCTCCTTTATGAACGTTTGCATCTGTGTCTTTTGGAAGTTTGACATTTTTTTCTACCTTTTGGTCTTTTTCACTAACCATTTTCTCAATTGTTGTATCATTTTTCATAATACCGTAATACGTATCTTTCTTAGCGCCAGTCATCATGAGAACAACTAAAACAACGCAAGCAATAAGCATTACTACGATTAATGTAATTCCTAATCCCTTTTTACTTTTCATGTTAGAATCTCCTTTATATATTGTTATTTTATTTATACAAGACCTGCTCAAAGAATGCAATATTGAATTATTTTAAATCTGACTTAAAATTTAAAAATGTCAAAATTTGATAACATGTTTATGCTTTAATCAGTAAATACAAAAGGAAAGCTTGTTTGTCTTATACTTCAAGATAACAGGCTTTCCTTTAATTGTTAATTCGCTTATTCGGATAAGTCCAGTGTTGCTGGGGTATCTAAATCAGGATCATTCATTAATTTAATTGTTTTAGGCGTCACTTTTAAGACACATAATTCAGGATCATCTTTAGAAGAAAAGAAACTTTTATCTTGTGTTTCCCATAGCCAATCAATCGTTTGTTGGTCTGTTACAACTTCGATGTTGGCATCAATTTCTACGAAGCTACGCTGTTTCGTATCGTTATATCCTAACAAGATATAGGCACGAGGATTATTTTGTATTTCAGCTACTTTGATTGAATTAATATTAGTCTTAGTGTATAGCTCAAGGCCATCATTGTAAAATACCATGTATCTACTGTTTGGCTGATTATGATAGGCCGTAGAAAGTACGCCTACTTTAGAAGTGTTTAAGACATCAGTCATCTCTTGTATTGCTTGTGCTTTATCCAAATGAATCATCTCCTTAATAATGGTATTGCCCAAAATAATTAGAAATAAACGTTGATCTTTACTTAGGTTGGCTTGATACACAAGTATTTGACTTCATCGTGCTTTAATGTAATTTCTCGCGTTTCATGCTGTATTTGCTGAATATATAATTCAGTTTTAGGATAGTTACTGCGGTCTAAATGTTTCAAAATATGCTTTTCTATATATCGTGGATTATTATCTTGAGGTAATAAGTTGGCTATCATGCCATGCTCGTGATTTAATGTCTGCATAATGAATTGTGTTTGCGTATTTAACCGGTTATTTAATTTGAAAATTTGTTTATTGTCTGATAAATAACGGTCATTTATTTTATTAAAGATTAAAAAGTGATAATCCCCATCTTTACGACTTAACATATAATTATTTGTAATTTCGATCGGTTCATTCATAAAAGCAGCAACAAATTGATATAAGTGCATAATCGGTTTCAAACTACCATATTTGTTAAATAGAGCAATGTCAAGGGAGTCATCTTCAAAGAGACGATAACAAATACCACCGCCATATTTCATCAATTGTGTAAGGTGACAAACTAAATCAGATAATTGTAATGGAAGACTTCCATTATTCGTATATTTAAAGCACCGCTTTGAGAGGTGACTATACACAAATTTATAAGAAGGTATTTGTGATTCTTGTATAAAGCGCAAATAGTTTTCAAAATGCGTTGCTGTATGTGTGAAACCTTTCGTTTTATCAACAAGTAAATTTTTGATGTTGGTATTCTCTATATCAATAAAGTAAAAATGAAAGTTCATTCTGTGCATTAAGTCATACGTCTCCTGAACTGTTTTAAAATGACGCAGTAAACCATCTATGATAAGGCCATATTTAATATTTTTATGTTTATTTTTAAGCTTTAAATGTGCAAGATGGATATCGTGTGGTGTCATGGATGCACTATCAAATATCAGCATAAACTTAACTTGTTTCAGATGTTTCTTATAATCTTGTGTGTCGTTTAAGAAATTTAAAATCATTTGATACACACTATCAAATTGTTGCTTACTTTTAATGGTTAACGCTAAGCTGATGTTCTTATCAAACAACTTTTCAATACTTAGATTGAGTAAATTTTGATTTAAATGTTGCATCCAATCATTAGACAAGTCATTGATTAGCACAGCAGGATGCGGTAAATACGATAAGTCAATATTGTAATATTCATTGAAAAGATAATGAAAGAGTTCATTAAACGTGTTGAAGCGAATAAAAGCAGTTGCAGTTTGTGTCTGTTGTTGTGGTTTGAAATGATCAATATGAATATTAGTTGTTTCAATAGCTAATTTTTCAAGTCGTGTATTTTGATTAATATAGGACAAAAGATGATCTGGAATAGCTTGAGTAAAATGTAATTGTGGTTTGTCCACAATGTTTTGCAGTCGGATACGAAATTGTTTTGGACTAAAGTTTAAAAACTTTTTAAATTGATTTGTAAAATTAGTATGGCTTGTAAAACCAATTTCTGTCGCTATTGCACTAATAGAATAACGAGTTGTTAACAGCAAATGAAGTGCGCGACATAGTTTTAACGTTGTGTAATATTCTTTGAAATTCATATGCAAATAACGACCGAAAAGATTTGAACAATAAGATTCGGAAATATTACAATGCTGTGCGACATCACTTAAAGTAATATAAGATAACACGTGCTGATTGATAAATGTCAACGCCTTAGTGAAACTCGGATGATTGACTGACATACGCGGTGTATATAAAGATGGATGCTTCACTACTGCTTCTTTAAAAAGTGTTTGGATAATCTTTGATATCGTATCATCATCGTCAATCTCATCACTAACATGCTGATGGATACGATTAAATAATAGTGATTTAATGTACAAGTTTGATTGCAACAGATGTCGATCAAAATAGTGATAAAAGAATTGAGTATCTTTCATATAAAAATACACGAGTGGAATGCGAAGTTCTACGATATTTTGACCTTGTTCAATATTAAATATATCTCCATGGTTAATGATGGCGATATGATTGTCCAAGTCAAAGGTCGAGCTATTTATTGTCATGCGAAGTTCATTAGTTAGTGAAAAAAGTAAAATAATTTGATTAATGTTGCGCGAGGGAGCGCTTGATAAACGTTCATGTATTACTAAAGTGCAAGTCATTTAATATGGTCTCCTAAAATAAAATTCGTGTACACGCAACAAGAAAAAGTCATGTTTTGTGAATAATATTTGCTATTATAGCGGAAAGAAACCTAAATAGTAATAGTAAATTTTAAAAAAATATAGCAAATTTCATGAAAAATAGCTTAAAATTTTCAGTTTTGCACAACTTAAAAGTCGGATTAGAAATATGGTGTTTACATTTTGGAAATTTTTAATAGGTTGCAAACATGCTTTTTTGTGCATAATAAAGATATCAATTTGAATCAAATTGGTAATGTGATTTAACACAATAGCACCTATGAACAACAGCAATGAACAATGTCACGAACCTGTTACGACAATTGACATCGCAAATCATCATGTAATGTATATGGCAACAGAAGCAGGCTTATAGTTATTATTCAATTAAATGACGTCACATATTTTATAGAACAAACATCATAGAATAACATCATGAGACGTTGTCATGATTGTAGAATGACTTATGCATCACATACACAGAATCAGCAGCAGAGAATAGCTTCTAGCGCAACCTAATCATTAAGTATAAGTAGTAATAAGATATCATTACAGTTGTCAATACTCCCCAGACATAGATGTTAATGTATCGTCAGCGGTTCACATTTATAAACGAATTTTCTACATGGTTTACTTCTTCTTAATTCAATATTGTTTATTATAGAAATTTTGTGTTAAATAACAGCCCATGGATATCCAAAGCGCCCTTATCAAAATATTATTGATGAGGGCGCTGTTGTAATATATGACTCTGTTGTAAATAGTGTACATGATAACGGTCAGCTAATGATTTTATAAATGTTAATAACACATCAAATGACACTTGCTGTTGTTGAAAAGCGTGCTTTAAGTATTGTGCATGTTGTTTTTCTGCATCAGTTGCTTTGGATTTAAAATAGCCCCACATATGATCGTAGCAATTAATCATACTTCCCATTGTAGGGGATTGTGACAGTGCTCCATTGATTGCTGATTCAACCTCAGCATAAGTTGGTGTTGATTTAAGCATTGCACGTATATGATTATAATGTTGTTGACTATGCATCATCACATGATATTTTTCTTGGCGCCATAATTGTTCGATTTTACCACGTGTTTTCATCGTATCGACTCCTTACATTAGTTATAGCATTTTTACCCATATTTAAAAGATTTAATTAGTTAAAATTTTGTGGCAACTATTGCTTTTGTAATTGTATGCGTTTACAATGAAAGTGAGTTATTGGAACCGGTTCTATTTTTAAAGGAGGCATCTTGCATGAATTATAAACAAGCGGCACAAGAAATTCTTGAAGCTATAGGTGGTGAAGAGAATTTAGAAGCCATGGCACACTGTGCAACTAGGCTCAGACTCGTATTAAAGGATGAAAGTATTGTTGATGAAGCGAAATTGGGACAAATGGATGTAGTGAAAGGGACGTTTTCAACAGGCGGACAATATCAAATTATTATTGGGTCAGGCACCGTAAACCATGTGTTTGCTGAACTAGAAAAAATAACAGGAAAAGAAGCTTCAACAACTTCAGAGGTTAAAGAGAAATCTGCTAAAAATTTGAATCCACTACAACGTTTTGTCAAAATGTTATCTGATATTTTTGTTCCGATTATTCCAGCGATTGTTGCTGGCGGTTTATTAATGGGGATTAATAATATTTTAACCGCGCCAGATTTGTTCTATAAAGGTCAATCGCTTATTGAAAAGCATGACCAATTCGCTGGTTTAGCAAGTATGATAGATATCTTTGCCAATGCACCATTTACGTTATTGCCAATTTTAATTGGATTTAGTGCAGCTAAACGCTTTGGTGGAAATCCATTTTTAGGGGCAGCGTTAGGGATGATTTTAGTACATCCATCATTGATGAGTGCCTATGATTTTCCAAAGGCAGTGGAAGCGGGAAAAGCGATACCACATTGGGATATCTTTGGATTACATATTAATCAAGTAGGTTATCAAGGCCAAGTATTACCTATGTTATTTGCAGCTTATATTTTAGCAAATATTGAAAAAGGACTACGTAAAGTCATTCCAACGGTATTAGATAACCTATTAACACCTTTATTAGCTATTTTATCAACAGCATTTTTAACATTTTTATTTGTTGGACCGATTACACGTCAGTTAGGCTATTGGTTATCTGATGGTTTAACATGGTTATATGAATTTGGAGGTGCGATTGGTGGCTTTATCTTTGGTTTATTCTATGCTCCAATCGTTATTACAGGCATGCATCATAGCTTTATTGCTGTTGAAACAACACTGATTGCAGATGTGAAAAATACAGGAGGTTCATTTATCTTTCCAATTGCGACGATGTCAAACGTGGCACAAGGTGGTGCAGCGTTAGCAGCTTTCTTTATTATTAAACAAAATAAAAAATTAAAAGGTGTAGCATCTGCTGCTGGAATTTCAGCGTTACTTGGTATTACTGAACCAGCCATGTTTGGGGTTAATTTAAAATTAAGATACCCATTTATTGGCGCAATTGTTGGCTCAGCCTTTGGAGCAGCTTATATTTCGTTCTTTAAAGTTAAAGCCATTGCGCTTGGTACAGCGGGGTTACCTGGATTTATTTCAATCAGCGCATCTCATAGTGGATGGTTACATTACTTTATTGGAATGGTGATTTCGTTTATCATCGCAGCAGGGCTGACTATTATATTATCACGTAGAAAAGCTTATCAAGACGTTAAATCATAGAAAATTGTTTAAGACATAAATATAACGTCTTAAAATTACAACGCCAAAAATGTTTTCATGTGTCGTATTGTAAATAGAAAACAGCAGTAAGATAATTTCTAATTGAAAATCATCTTACTGCCGTTTTTTTCGGATTTATGTCCTAACCTGTTTATTATATTTTTTGTTTGCGCCATAAAAAGATGCCAACAATTGTGACTAAAATTAATGATACGACTATAACGATAATCCAAGAGGCGTAACTGTGATCGTCAATCGGTAACGGGACGTTCATACCAAAGAAGCTAAAGACTAAAGTTGGTAAGGTCAGTAATACGGTAAACAACGTTAAAGTTTTCATAATATTGTTCATTTCATTAGACAACAATGAAGCATATGACGTGGTAATACTTTCTAAAATACGTGTATACAATTCTGTTGTTTCAATCGCTTGATTGTTTTCAATCATTAAGTCTTCTAATAAATCTTCATCTTCTTCAAAACGTTTAATCGCAGGTAAACGGAATAATTTTTTGATAATTGTATCATTTCCTTTTAATGCAGCTAAGAAATAAACTAAACTTTTCTCAACTTCCATCAAATTATATAGCTGACGATTCGTAATATTATTTTTCAATTCACGCTCAATGCGAATTCTTGATTTGTTCAACAAACGCAAGTTGCGATTATAATGATTCGCAATGGTTAATAATATATTTAAAGCAAAACGACTATGGAATTTCAGATTAATATCTTGTTGTCGCGCAAAATGTTCTAAAAATTCATTTTCAGCATCACAGACAGTCATAATGATGCCATTTCCAATAATAATACCTAGTGGAATCGTGACAAATGACAGCACACGTCGATTGGTTGAATTGACAATAGGTAAGTCAATAATAATTAGTGAATAACCAGAGTCTTCGTCATACTCAATACGTGCACTTTCTTCTGCGTCTAAAGGGTCACGTATAAAGTCTTCGGGAATTTGATAACGCTCAATTAGCGCATCTGCCTCATCACGGTCAGGTTCTACAACGTTAATCCAAGAAGGTGCGTGGTCCAAATCTGTTTCTACTATTTCATTTTGTGTTAAATGTTTGTATGCTGCAATCATACTTACTGATTCCTTTCAATATTACTTACTAAGTTGTTAATACTTTACCACACTTTAACTTTTTGTGCTCAATCATGTTGATGCATATGATGGCGATGTTCTGATAAAAGACGTAAGGGGCCATTGTAGACAATTTTATAAATATATAAAATCAGTTCATCCACAGGCAAGCGTTCGGGGTCTTGAACCCAATACTTCATTACCGAAATCGTGGCACCGGACACATACCTATAGAAATACATTTCGGGTATGCCAGCGATAACATGGTCTACACTCAAATAATTTTGCATGTTTTCTTTGAATAATGAATTCATTTTTTCTTCCAAGCGACTTGTACGGTCTAATTTTAAAATTGTGCGATAAAAGTTGATGTTACGATCAATATGATGAAAAATAGTAGTTAGTACATTTTTAATAAATAAGCGTCCCGTTTCTTCAGCATCGTTACCTAAGACATTGTAAAATTCTGTTACATTGGAAATTTCAGCGATACATTCATTTTCCATTTCATCTAATAGTAGATACTTATCTTCAAAGTGTAAATAAAATGTCCCCCGATTAATATCGGCACGTTTAGTAATATCTTGTATCGTAATTTTTTCGATTTCTTTTTCATTTAACAAATCAATAAATGCCTCTTTAATGGCAGATTTAGTCCGTCTAATGCGACGATCTTCTTTCACGATTACTGAAACCTCCTAGTTATAAGACAAATTGAACGAATGTGTTCATTAACGTACACTTTGTCATACATTGCTTATTGTTTATTTGTTCATACCTATTATAATAAACAACGTGATAAATATTCAACACGTTGTTTTATAAAGGAGGTAAGTTTGATGAATATTTTTAAAAGCAAATTATTATGGATTGCGCCTATTGCAGGGATTTTACTATTAATCATCTTTTCATTAGCGTTTTATCCAGCATATAATCCAAAACCTAAAGAAATGCCTATCGCAATTGTTAATCATGATGAAGGTATTAATATACAAGGTAAAAAAGTAAATATTGGAGATAAATTAGAAGATAAATTATTAAATAGTGACTCAGACACTATTAAATGGGTTAAAGTTAAAAATGAAGCAGACTTAAAGCAAGGCATGAAGGATGAAAAATATTACGGTGCTGCTGTCTTCAATAAAGACTTTTCTAAAAATGCGATGAGCAAAACGCAAAAGATTGTGATGGATAGTAAAAAAGCAGAAATGAAAGAAAAGGTTGCATCTGGTGAAATTCCACCACAAGCTGTGCAACAAATGCAGAAAAAGATGGGTAACCAAAAAGTTGACGTGAAACAAGCTCAATTTAAAACGTATGTCAGCCAAGGTTCAAGTTTGCAAGGTTCACAATTGGCTAATAGCGTTTTAACGAAAATGGGGCAAAATATTAACCAACAAATTACAAAACAAAGCATTAATACTTTGGAACAACAGCATGTTGATGTTAAAGCAAGTGATATCGAAGGATTAACGAATCCAGTAAACGTGGATAGTCATACAGTAAATAAAGTGAAAGACCATCAAGGTGGAGGTAATGCACCATTCTTAATGTTTATGCCAGTATGGATAGGCTCATTAGTTATTTCTATCTTATTATTCTTTGCCTTTAGAACGAGTAATAACTTTGCAATTCAGCATAGAGTCATCGCTTCATTTGGTCAAATGATTATGGCTGCGGTATCAGCATTTGCTGGTAGCTTTGCTTATATTTATTTTATGAAAGATGTACTCGGCTTTGACTTTGATCATCCTGTGCGTATTGCAGTGTTTGTAGGTTTGTCAATTCTTGGATTTGTAGGATTGATTTTAGGTGTGATGGTGTGGTTAGGAATGAAATCAATACCATTATTCTTCATTCTAATGTTCTTTAGTATGCAAATGGTCACATTACCGAAACAAATGTTACCTAAAGGTTATCAACATTATGCTTATGATTGGAATCCGTTCACGCATTACGCCACAAGTTTGAAGGAATTGATTTATTTAAATCATCAAATCGAATTTTCAACAACGATATGGATGTTGATTGGCTTTATGATTTTTGGAGCGATTTCAAGTTTAGTTGCAGCTTTAGTGAGAAAACACAGTACAAAACGTACCGAAGTACCATCATAAGATATTAATACATTTACAATATAAAATTTGAAACGCAAAGTGCAGTGATTAGCATTTTGCGTTTCTTGGGAGCGGGACAGAATGGATTATGAATTTATAGTCCCGCTCCGGCAAGGTTGACTAGGATTGAAAAAAGCTTGGATTAAGCGTATTTTCAGTCCAGTCAACTACTGCCGAAATTTAGTTCATAGCCTAAAACATAATGATATCCCTGATTAGACATTCGGCAACAGCTGATTATAAACTGAAAATTTAAACTTTAATATATCGGTTGACTATTTTAAAAAAGAGCGTATGATAATCGTTAGATATCTAACTAATGAGGTCATAATATGAATTATACGTATCAATATTTAATCAGAACACTCGCACATGAGATGAAACGTTATGCTGATCGTAAGCTTGATGAGTATGGCATTACACAAGAACAAAGCCATACACTAGGCTATCTATATCGTCATCAACATGATGGGATTTCACAACAGGATCTTTCTAAAGCCTTTAATCGTAAAGGCGCTACTGTTAGTGCAACAGTAAAGAATTTGGAAAAGATGGATTTGATTTATCGTACGGTTGATGCACAAGATTCAAGACGTAAAATATTACGCTTAACGACAGAAGGAACAGCTTTTGTAGAATCATTTATCGGTATATTTGATGAAGTTGAACAAAAAATGTTAGAAGATTTTTCTGATGTTGAAAAGCTACAATTACAAAATTACTTTAAACGAATGTTAAACAATTTAGCAATAGAGTCATAATAATAAGTGATACATGGCTATCATGGTCACTTTAAATTTTAAATATATAGTTAGATATCTAATTATTAGATATCGAATTAATTTAAGGGAGAATTTGAAAATGAAAGACGAACAAATATATTATTTTGAACAAGCACCCATATTTAAATCTATGATGCACTTTTCATTACCTATGATGATTGGTTCATTATTAAGTGTGATATATGGTATTTTAAATATTTACTTTATTGGATTTTTAGATAACAGTCATATGATTTCTGCAATTTCTTTAACAATGCCGATTTTTGCTTTGTTAATGGCTTTTGGTAATTTATTTGGCGTAGGTGGGGGAACGTTTATTTCTCGTATGTTAGGTGCGAAAGATTATAGTAAAAGTAAAGTGATTAGTAGTTTTTCAATATATAGTAGCCTTATATTAGGTATTATTGTAGCTGCACTTGCCTTTCCATTTACAGATCAAATCGCGCAAGTGTTGGGAGCAAGTGGAGAGACTGTACACTTTACGAGTTCTTTTTTGAAAGTGATGTTTTTGAGTTCGCCAGCTGTCATATTATTCTTTGTGTTAGAACAATTTGCTAGAGCAATTGGTAAACCAATGATATCTATGGCAGGTATGCTTTCTAGTGTGGTATTAAATATGATTCTAGACCCTATTTTAATCTTTGGCTTTCATTTAGATGTTGTAGGGGCTGCTTTAGGAACAGCAATTTCAAATGTTGTAGCTGCATTATTCTTTATTATTTATTTTGTAGTAAAAAAGGATATTATTTCAGCAAATATTAAAGAAGCGTTGCCAAGCAAAGAAGTTATGGTTGATATCTTTAAAATCGGTATTCCTGCTTTCTTAATGGTTGTTTTAATGGGTATTACAGGACTTATACTCAATTTGTTTTTAGCTAAATATGGTAACGAAGCGATTGCAAGTTATGGTATTTCATTTAGATTAGTACAATTTCCTGAACTTATTATTATGGGCTTAGCTGAAGGTGTTGTACCGCTTATTGCTTATAATTTTATGTCAAATAAAGAACGAATGAAACATACGATTGAAGCGGTTGTACTTTCAATTGGTGTGATTTTCGCAGTAAGCATGGTTATCGTGATGTTGTTTGGTACATCAATTGTTCAACTATTTAGTACCGATATACACATTGTGGCTTTAGCAACCTTTATGTTAAAAGTAACGATGACATCATTATTACTAAATGGTATTGGTTTCTTATTCACTGGGATGTTACAAGCGACAGGTCAAGGGCGTGGTGCGATGATTATGGCGTTAGCACAAGGACTTATTATTATTCCAGTGCTCTTTGTGTTAGATAAATACTTCGGTTTAACAGGTGTAGTATGGTCATTACTTGTGGCTGAAACAATTTGTTCATTGTTAGCTATGTTCATTGTTTACTTATCACGCAATCAACTTACCGTTGATAAAAGTACATTAATAGAAGCAGAGTAGTAAAGTGAAATCTGGGGCATGATTTCTAGAAAAATAGCCAGTAAATGATTTTTATAACTTCATTTACTGGCTTCTTTATTGTAAAAGAACAGTCTGGGACATAAAAGTGGAACATTCTTTATTTTGTCACTTTAAAGAAATTCATTTTATTTTATAATAAGAATGTGAGGGAGGATTGAAGATGCGCAGATTACTTTATGCATTTTTAACGTATATGATTGTAGGTTTATTAAGTGGCTTTTACTATCGGGAATTGACAAAAGCATATAACTTTACTGGTGATACACAATTATCAGTCGTACATACACATACATTGATTTTAGGCATGTTCATGTTTTTAATACTTATTGGGCTGGAAAAAGTCTTTCAATTAAGTAGCTATTATTTATTTAATTGGTTCTTTGTAATTTATAATATTGGCGTATTGATTACAATTGGTATGATGGCTACAAAAGGTTCATTCCAAGTCATGGGTAAACATGTGCCGGAATCATTTTCAGGCTTTGCAGGAATGGGGCACACTGGTATGTTGGCCGGCTTATTATTACTCTTTTTCTTATTGCGTCAGGCTGCCTTAACAGAGCCCAAAGCAGAATCTAGAACAGGACATAAAACAGACAAACATTAATCAAGATAAATGCAATAATTTAGAACATAAATCGTTTTAGAGTTAAAGAAAAATGGCAATTTCTATTGAAATAATATAGAAACTGCCATTTTTGTTATGCATTTTTTAATTAGTGTTGTGTATTTAATTATACGTAGCGTCTTATTTTTCAAAATAAATGTATTTCGTATTGTGACGAGAATACTGGGTAGGTCATGACAGTCGACGATTTAGTACTATCAATATACTGCTTTGATATCTATAAAGTCATTTTCATACCATATTCAATTGCTTACGCATGTGCAATTTCTAAATGTTTACCTGGAAGACTGTTTAATAAATAAGGATCGTGTGTGATAACAATGAGTTGCAAGTCTTTCATTTCCCGCAACATTTGTAATATCAATTCTTCATTAATGACATCTAAATTTGTTGTCGCTTCATCCAATATTAAGATATCGGGATTAACTAGCAATGCTTTAGCTATCCATAAACGTTGAAATTGGCCGCCACTTAAGTGGCTTACTTTTTTGTTTAGTAAATGATCATCTATTTTACATTGTCGTATTACTTGATGCAGTCGCTCTGAATGTTCACTAACAGGTATATCAAAGTGTTTCAAAGGTTGTTTAAGTATCCATGCCACTGACTTTAAAGGGTCTAAAGTACTTGCATTATACTGAGGCACATATTGAATGTATTTCATCCATTCAATGTCAGAGACGTTACCTAGAACTAAGTTGTCATAACTGACACTACCGTGAAAGTTTTTATCTAGACCTGCTATGATTTGAGCTAATGTAGACTTACCACTCCCGCTTACGCCGCTAATGATTAAATGCTCACCATTACCTACAGTTAAATCGAAGTTCGTGAATATTTGTTTGTCAGAATACGATTTTTTTAATTGCTTAATCTGTAACATATTGTGTTCTCCTATTTGCTAAGTCAATTAACTTTTGAGTATATGGATGTTGAGGGGACGTTAAAACCTCTTTAGAGGTACCACTTTCAACGATTTGTCCCTCGTACATCACGCTGATATGTGTTGCATAATCTATGACAAGTTCTAAATCATGCGTAATAAATAGAATTGTCATACCATGTTGTTGTATCACATGATGTAATAAAAGCATTAAATGATTTCGATTATCATAGTCTAATGCACTTGTTGGTTCATCAGCAATGAGAAATTTGGCTTCTCGTACAATAGACATAATTAATGCAATGCGCTGTGCCATACCACCGCTAAGTTGAAAAGGGTAGTAGTCAAGTAATTTCGAGTTGTTTTTGAGACCAAGATGATTAAATTGGCGTTCAACAAAGTGATGCTGTTCTTGTCTTGATAATTTAGAATGTACCGAGTCAAACAAGGCATCGAAATGTTTTTGGATACGCACATTTTGAAAGAAATTACTATTTGTATCTTGGAACATTGCATCCGTATCTTCAAGGTTAATGTCCACTTGTCCAGTGTAGTGAAGCTCAGGTTGTAGCATGTTTAGTGCGGTGCGCGCCAATAATGATTTACCACTGCCACTTTCACCTACTAAACAATGAAAACTACCTTCTTTAACTGTTAAATTAAGCTGTTTTAGTAAAGCAACTTTATGATGATAGACAGAGACATCTTGCAAATGTAATAGCGACTTTAATGAATGAAACGACGGTTGAGATACTGACATATCAATGCGAAACCTCCTAGTAAGACACCTGGGAAAAAGAATAGCCAAGGTGCAGAATAGAAATAACTCTTACCATCATAAAGGATGGCGCCTAACTCAGGTAGGGGTGGCTTAACGCCTAAACCTATAAATGCTAAACCAGAAATACTAAGCATTAATTTACCGAAATCTGCAGTAACTAAGGCCATCACATTGCTTAATAAATGAGGTACAATATGATAGATAATTATTTCTAGCTTAGATAAACCGCTTAATGGCGCATATTTGACGAAAGGTTGCTTTTGCGCATCGCGTGCTAAATTTCTAAAATAACGTAAATAACGTCCTAGCCAGCCAATAATTAAGGCGAAGCATAAGCCAAAAATAGAATTATTCATAAATCCAAGTACAACGAGGGCAATTATAATGGCTGGTAAAGCAATTAACATATCAGCAAGGGCCATCATGATGGAATCAAACCAGTGACCAATCATTGCTGACAATAAACCTAGAATAAGGCCTAGTATCACTGTACCAATTAAGATAAACGAGGTTAATCCCAATGTGACCATACTTCCTACAAAGAGGCGAGTTAAAAAGTCTCGGCCTAAATGATCTGTCCCTAGCCAATGTGACCAAGTGGGTGGCATGAGTGCTGCTGTTTGATGAATCATATTTGCTTGATCATATAATAGATAGGTAAGCATGATTAGAATTAAAATAATGACAGGCCATATCCAGTACTTAATTTTCATATGTTATATGGCCTCCTAACGTTTTAGACATTTTTAGTCGAGGATCACTTTTTTCAAGTAAAATATCTCCAAAGAAATTGAGAAGTAAAATAATGAATATAATCATCATTAAGATACCTTGAATTAAAGGATAATCACGCATATTTATACCATTAATTAATAATTTTCCTAAACCAGAAATACTAAAAATTACTTCTAAAATAATGATACGACTAAATAAGTGAATGAAATTGTTAATTGTAATCGTCAACAACGGTGCTAAAATTTCTTTCAGTTGTAAATAAATACGATCTTTTAATTTGAAGTGACGTAATTGAGCTAATTGATAAGGTTGACTATATAATGTTTGTTCAAAAAGGTGGCTGCTTAATAAAATCATATGGCTCCCTTCAACGAGTACTAAAATCGTAATCGGAAGTACAAAATAAGCCCAACTATTACTTCCTACAAAAGGGAATAAGTGCCACTTCACGCCAAAGTAATAAATAAAGATAATCGCTAACCAATATTCAGGTAATGATGTGATGATTTGAGCAATACGTGTAGTGACTTTTGACCATAGGTGATTTGGATGATTCCCACATATGTATCCAATAATATAACCAAGTGGAAATAGAATCATCGCTGACCCTAAAATTAATTTAAGTGTTGGCGCAGTTGCTTTGATAATTCGTTCAGTAACGGGTTCACCATTGCTAAAGCTTGTTCCTAAATTACCAGTACAGGCATTGCCAACCCACTGAACATAACGAACGGGCAAAGCTTGGCTCAAGCCAAGTTTATCTTGCGCAAACTTGATGCGTTCTTGAGTAATTTGAGCAACACCATGTTCATGTAAATATTGAATCGCCGGATTGCCGGTTGTGTTTTCTAACAGAATAAATAGTATAAATGAAATAATGAGCAAATAAATCATTAGTTTAATGATGTGTTTAACGATATTAATCATGATTTGACACCTTCAATTTATCAAAGTTTATAGGTGCGTCCGTTTGTCCAGAGAAGTCGAAATCTTTAATCTTAGGACTCGTAACAAATGTTTCATTAGGGTATGCGATAGGCACAGCAAGATATTGGCTGTCAATATAATTAGACAATCGGTTAAAGGCTTGTTGCTGTTGATGCGTATTAATAATTGTAGGAAATTGTTCTATCATTGATGTTAATTTCTGATTATCCGCAAAAGCCCCTGGCTGTTTACCATTTTGTTTAAAACGTGCATTCAAGAAATTATAAGGCATCAACCCATTCGTATAACTACGATAATAGATAAGATCGAAGTCTTTACGTACCGTCAATGTTTCATAATAGGTTTGTGCATCTAAGACATTAATATCCAACTTAATGCCTGCTTTTTTCAATGCTTGTTGCATGATTTCAGCTTTCATTTTCCATTCAGGAAATTCGTCCGTTTGAAGGGCGAGTTTCAGTGAAAGTACTTTACCGTCCTTTTCGAAGTAACCATCACCATTTCTTGTATAACCTAATTGCTTAATCAAGCGTTGCGCTTCAGCTGGGGCATACGTATGGTCATTTTGATTAGCATTATTTACATATTGCACGCCACTTTGGAATAAACCTTTTAACGTTTTATTTGAAGAAAGATAATTGACATTGATAGCCTTACTTATTGCTTCGCGCATCTTTTTATTTTGTAATACTTTGTTAGTTGGATTGAAACCCATAAATTGCGTTTCAGTGCTTGGATATTTATGTACGGTTAAATGCTTGTTACGATAAGATTCCTTAACTTGTTGCGGTGTCATCTGACCTAATGCGCCACCAGTAATGTCAATGGAATGGCTTTCAATCGCTAGATGTCTTGAATCACTATCTTCAATCGATTGAAAAGTAAGACGATAATCTAATGGATGGCCATTACGATAATATTTATTGGGTTTAAACGTCACCGTCTCATTTGTCGAACCGGCTACTTTGAAAGGCCCAGTGCCGATTGCTTTCTTAAATTTACCAGTTATTTTACCGCCTTGAACTGCATGCGGACTCATTACACGCAGTGGTCTAATCTGGGTAAGCTCTGGTAACACTTGGTTAGAAGGCTTTTTAAGTTTAATCTCAACAGTATATTTATCTTTGACAGTAATGGATTTGAGTTTATCCAACGTTTCCATAGGATCTGTCTTATCAGTTGCTTTGGCTCTTTCTATTGAAAATTTGACTGCTGATGCATCAAAGTTAGATCCGTCATTAAATTTTACATGCTGTTTTAAATGAAAGGTATAATCTTTACCATCATTTGATACGTCCCATGATTTAGCTAGTCCAGGTTCTATTTTGCCATTTTCACCATATTTTACGAGCGATTGATACACTGCACTATACACTGGCATAGGTACATCAAATCCTTGTGCATCAAGTTGATTAGGATTAAATTCTCGTGGTAGTGACAATGTTACTTCTTTATTATCACGGTGTTGATACCCACAACCACTTAGGATGAGTACAGCACACATGGAAAGTGAAAACAACATGTGCTTTTTCATTATTTAACCTTCTTTCGATTATATTGATATAGAATTGATATAAGCAGGGAACGGGAAAAATTCATTATGAATTCGTAGTCCTGCCCCGCCAAGGTTGACTAGGATTGATAAAGCTTGGTATCAG
>NZ_KV840176.1:17222-117856 GCF_001839145.1 Staphylococcus sp. HMSC62D11
GCGTATTTTCAATCCAGTCAACTACTGCCAATATCAGAGTCTAAAATATAATGATGTCCTAGACTCACGCTTATTTTAAATTGTTAAAAAGTTTATATCGCAAACATAAGCTGAAAATTATAAATCATCGCCATTCATAAAATCAAGCACCTTATTGTTAGAAATAATATCAACGATAAGGTGCTTGTTCTTGAGTTTAATATTTTCTTAAGAAATCTAGCTTACGATGATATAATTTATCTGCGATATAAGCTTGAACGTTATATAGAATTGTCTCAATGTCTTGAGTCATGTTTGAGAGCACGCGAACGGTAAAACCGTGTGTTGGCAATTGTGTAATACCAAGTCGACAATCATACGTTTGTGTAAAATCTTTAATCTGGGCATAGACCTCATCGATAAGCTTTTGTGTTATATTCGGGTGAATACAATAAGCTGACCCTATATGCGTATAGTGCTCCATATAACCAATTGAATTCATATTGGTTTTGTTTGGATCCATGAGTAAATTATCATAAGTGACTAATGCTTCATCTATATAGATTTCATTAATTAAATGCATATAATGATACGTAAAGTTCTTGTCAGTTGTTGAATAACCAGGTGTTAATATATCTGTATAAAACATAGAGGCATTATCTTTTAAGTTAAATACGTTATGTTGGAAAAACTTCGCATTTTCATAAGCGATAATAGGATCTGCAACGTATTCCATGTAGCCATCTTGCGCAATGTTAAACGTTTGATACTGTTCAACGCGATCGCTTAATGTTTTATATATTTTCGTGGCACCTTGTGATGTAAGCGTGACTGCTGCCCCGTTATCAATATTAATATTCATACGATAGCGATCGCCATCTAGATAGCCGCCACCCACATTAACAATATAGAACGTGGGAATTTTAGATTGATTTAAATAGACAGGGCGCATCACTTTTAATGCCTTTTCAAAGAAGATATTGCGTGCAACCGAACGCTTGCCATTATGAAAGACAGTTAAATCGAGCTGACCTGTCCAAGATGGTTCGATGTCTTGCTTTGCTTTATCAGCCATCAAGCTAATCCTTTAAGTAATACATCACGTTCAATCCATTCAATCACATCATCTAAACCATTATCGGTTTTAAGATTTGTAAAGGTAAAAGGTCGATTACCACGAAATGTTTTTGTATCTTCGGCCATTTGATCTAAAGACGCACCAACAAATTCAGCTAAATCTGTTTTATTAATTACAAAGTAGTCAGATTTAATCATACCTTGTCCACCTTTACGTGGAATCTTTTCACCTTGGGCCACATCAATAATGTAAATAGAAAAATCAACGAGTTCAGGACTAAATGTTGCTGCTAAATTATCGCCGCCAGATTCGATGAAGATTAGCTCGATATCCTCATTGCGTTCTAACAACTCATCAATGGCTGCAAAGTTCATTGAAGCATCTTCACGGATGGCTGTATGTGGACAACCGCCTGTTTCAACACCAATAATTCTATCTTCAGCTAATACGCCAGTATTCACTAATATTTTTTGGTCTTCTTTCGTATAAATGTCATTAGTAATAACCCCGATACTTAAATCTTTAGACAGGCGGCGCACTATTTTTTCAACTAATTGTGTTTTACCTGCACCAACAGGACCGCCAATACCAATTTTAATTGGATTTGCCATAACTTATAACCTCCTAAGAAATAAAAATTCTCACATTAACATTTTCATGCTCCATTTGGTTCAACTCTAGACCCGGTGCTGTAATACCGAAATCTTCCTCATTTAATGTGAAAATATGTTGTCGCGTATGTTCGATATAAGGAATCAAGTCTTTCACAACTTGTTGACCCGTTGTTTGGCCAAGTGGAATGGCACGGACTGCATTTTGAGTCAAACTGGAAACATTTTGATAAAGATAATAATCAATAATTGTTTCGATATTTACACCTAAATAATGTCCTAATATGGTGAAACAGATAGCTGGATGCAACTTAGCTTGCTTCTCAGCCATTTGCTTAAGATACCAAGCCATCCATTCACTGTCATAAAGCTCATTGGCTAATTTCGCCATGCGCGTACCCATTTGTTTGGCGCCTACGCGTGTTTCGCGAGGGAGACTTTGTACAAAGATTAAGCGATCGACTTTTAATAGTTTCTCGGTATCTCCATCTTCCAAAGCTTGATAAACGAGGCGCATAGCTAAGCCATCTGAATAAGTCAATTGTTCATCTAAGAATAATTGTAACCATGCTTTAAATGTTGCAGCATCTTTAACTGCATCGCGTTGAATATAAGTTTCAAGCCCAAATGAATGACTGAACGCACCTGTTGGAAACTGTGAATCACAAAACTGGAATAGTCTTAAATGTGAATGATCAATCATGCGAATGTCCTATATGTCTAAATGCTTTATTTACTTTTCGATCTTCATGACTATAGGGGATACCTAATGTTTTAAGTAAGTCTTCTACTAAATAGTCATATTGGACAAGCATTTCAGTTTCAGTAAATTGTGCTGGTAGGTGACGATTACCGAGTTGATGCGCAATGTCTCCCATTTCTTGTAATGTGCGTGGTTGAATAACAAGTAAGTCTTCCGAGTTAACATCTACGACAATCATATTCGTCTCATCTTGATATAAAATATCGCCATATTGTAGATCGATAGGCTGTCTTAAACGAATACCAAGTTCAGTGCCATGATCTGTTGTCACGCGTTGAATACGTTTAACCAAGTCTGAATTTTCAAGGTACACTTTTTCAATATGTTTACTTTTTTCTTCTGCAGTAAGATTAGCAATATTGCCTTGTATTTCTTCAATAATCATTAACATATCCTCCTAGAATAAGAAGTATCTTTGAGTTAGTGGTAATTCAGTCGCAGCTTCACTTGTAATTTTTTCACCGTCAACAAATACTTCGTATGTTTGTGGATCTACGTCTAATTTTGGTGTTGCGTGGTTATGCTTCATATCTTTTTTGGATAAGTTACGTATACCATGTACTGGACGTACCATACGTTTCAAGTTAAGCAGATTATAAATACCATTTTCATAAGCCGTGGTAGAAACAAATGTAATGGCTGTATGTTGCATGTTTGTACCATATTGGCCATACATTTTACGATATTTTTGAGGTTCTGATGTTGGTATAGAACCATTGGCATCACCGTTGACAGCAGAATTGATTAAACCACCTTTAACTACAAGCTCAGGTTTAACGCCAAAGAAGATAGGATCCCACATGACTAAATCAGCTAATTTTCCACTTTCGATTGAACCCACATAATCAGAAATACCATGTGTAATGGCAGGGTTAATTGTGTATTTTGCGATATAACGTTTAATACGATGATTGTCGTTATATTCTGTATCGCCTTCTAAAACACCGCGTTGTTCTTTCATACGATGTGCGACTTGCCAAGTTCGTATAATCACTTCGCCCACACGTCCCATCGCTTGAGAATCAGAGCTAATCATACTGAAGACACCCATGTCTTGAAGGACATCTTCGGCAGCAATGGTTTCTTTTCTAATACGGGAATCAGCAAATGCAATGTCTTCTGGAATTGAAGCGTTCAAATGATGTGTAATCATGACCATGTCTAAATGTTCATCAACTGTATTTTGTGTATATGGTAATGTAGGATTCGTAGAGGACGGTAAAATATTTGGATATGATGCGGATTTGATTAAGTCGGGTGCATGTCCACCACCAGCGCCTTCAGTATGGTACATATGAAGTACACGATCTTTTACGGCTGCCATTGTATCTTCCATGAAGCCAGCTTCATTTAAGGTGTCAGCATGTAAAGCAATTTGTACATCAAATTCATCTGCAACATCTAATGCGTGACGCAATGCTGAAGGTGTTGCTCCCCAGTCTTCATGTACTTTGAGGCCAATGGCACCAGCATGTATTTGTTCAATTAAAGCTGTATGATTGACTGCTTGACCTTTGCCAGTGAACCCGACATTAATTGGTAGCGCTTCAGCTACTTCTAACATGCGATGGATATGCCAAGGACCTGGTGTCACTGTTGTTGCTTTCGTTCCTTCAGAAGCACCTGTGCCACCACCAATGTGTGTTGTAATACCACTTTCAAGTGCAACTTCAGCTTGTTCAGGATTAATAAAGTGCACGTGTGTATCAATGCCACCTGCAGTTACGATTTTACCTTCAGCAGCGATGATATCTGTGGTTGCACCAATAATAATGTCTACATTGTCCATAATATCAGGGTTACCGGCTTTACCAATACCCATAATATAGCCATTTTTAACGCCAATATCTGCTTTTACAACTTTATCGTAATCAATGATAAGGGCGTTCGTTAGCACTAAATCAGCCACTTTGCGATCATCTCGAGTGACGTTTGGGTTTTGTGCCATGCCATCACGGATAGATTTACCGCCACCAAATGTCGCTTCATCACCATAATTGGCATAATCTTTTTCAACTTGTGCAAATAAATTAGTATCACCAAGTCGTACTGAGTCACCTACAGTTGGTCCGTACAAGCTTGTATATTGAGATTGCGTCATTTTAAAGCTCATTAATCTTGTCCTCCTTTTTTATTAAGGTTTTCTTCACCTTGGTCATTGAAGACACCAGCATAGCTATCATGCTCACCAGTAGGGCGATAGACGCGTGTTTCATCAATTTTGCCATTGACCATACCTCTGAAACCATAGATATTACGATGACCAGCATATTCAACAAGTTGTACTTTTTTTTCGTCACCTGGTTCAAACCGAACGGCTGCACCTGCTGGAATGTCTAAATGTTTGCCATAAGCTTTTTCACGTTCAAATTTTAAAGCTTTATTTGCTTCATAAAAGTGAAAGTGAGAACCAACTTGGATAGGACGATCACCAGTATTTTTAACTGTAAGAACAGTTTCTGGATGACCTTGATTAATTTCTATATCAGTGTTTTTGACTTTAATTTCTCCAGGAATCATAAATTTGCCTCCTTATACAATAGGGTGATGGACAGTGATAAGTTTCGTGCCGTCTGGGAACGTCGCTTCTATTTCAAGCTCAGTTATCATACTTGCTACGCCATCCATAACATCCTCTTCATTTAGAATTGTTTTACCATAACTCATAAGCTCAGCTACTGTTTTGCCATCCCGAGCCCCTTCTAATAATTCATCACTAATCAGGGCAAGTGCTTCAGGGTGATTAAGCTTCAAGCCTCGTGCTTTACGGCGTCTTGCTACTTCTGCGGCAACAACTATCATTAATTTATCTTGCTCACGCTGTGTAAAGTGCAAATCAATTCCTTCTTTCTAAATTTAAATTTAAGTGCATAAACCATATTAGAACTACTAAAGGAGTTTAACAAGTATTTTACTATTTTTAATAAATTTTTATACATCAAATTGCTGTTATAAAATTATAACTAATACAAAAATATTTTTTTCACAGCATTAAAATGCTAAAATTTGTATTATCTCAAAAATTTATAAATAAGGTGAGTTTGTGGAAAAAATAGATGTGTTTTTGAAGAACATTGCTCAAGTAGTCTTGATTAATAGTAAATGGACTGGATTATTTATTTTGATTGGATTATTTGTGGCGGATTGGGAATTGGGTTTAGCTGCAGTATTAGGCAGTGCATTGTCAGTTTTGTTGGCACCATATTTTAATTATAGTGCCGAGGAAATTCACAATGGATTAGCAGGTTATAACTCAGTACTAACAGCGATTGGACTGGCGTTATTCTTACAATCAACCACTATCGCTTGGATTGTTTTAGTTATTAGTGTTATTTTAACGTTGCCAGTAGGTGCTGCTACACGTGAATTTTTAAAGTCTTATGGCGTTCCTATGTTAACCTTTCCATTTGTCTTAATGACTTGGTTAATCCTAGCAATGACGACTCAGTTTTCAACATTAAGTGTTACTGTTGATATTTTACCCCTACATGTTAAACATCCAGTGATTAGCCACCATCATATAAGTTGGTTAAGTGGCATAACGACGAATTTTAGTGAAATTTTCTTAGTGACATCTATTGGTGGTAGTGTGTTGATATTGATTGGTATCTTTTTAGGTTCAATTAAGGGTGGAGTATATGCGCTAATTTCAAGTATATTTGCAGTTGCATGTATTGCATTATTAGGTGGAGATTATCCAACCATCGCAAATGGTTTATATGGATATAATGCTGTCCTTACAGGGATTGCTTTAGGTGCAACATTCATGACTAAATTGAATAAGTATATTGCAGTTATCACAGGATTGCTGTTAACGATTGTGATGCATGGTGCCCTAGCAACGTTGCTTACGCCAGTTGGATTACCTATATTAACGGCACCATTTATTTTTGCCACGTGGCTCGTGTTGTTTGCGGGAAAAATGTCAAATGAAAATTAAGTGATGCAAAAACATGCAAGAAGCGTAAAGTGAATGTTCAAAAAACGCACGCTTATACCAGAAATGAATTAACCGACTATGGAAGCCGACAAAAAATGATTCATAAATTAACCTTTAAAAATAAAACATGTTATTCATAATGAAATGGTTATAATGTATCCCCAATAAAGACAAATTCTACTGAGTCTGTCTCTATTGGGGATTAAAAATTTTTTTACGTTATTTCAATTTCTTCAAATGGATTTCTCTAGCACCACAAATAATTGTTACAATTTCATTTACTACTTTATCGATAGGTTGTTGTTGACCATGTTGAATCCAATTTGTAATAACACTTAAAATACCACCCGTTAAAAACTCACTATAAATCGTGACGTCTACATAAAATTGACCATTTTGTTTATCAAAATCGATTTGCTTCTTTACTGCTGCGTAGATTTGATCATAAAAAATGTTATAAACTTCTCCGTAAAAATTTAAAGTAATAACGCTACGAACCGTATCTTTATGATGATGAATAAATGTTAAAATATCAGTCATAAGCTTTTCAAAAAATTGTCTTGGGTTATCTGGATTAATTTCAGGTAAGTACAGTTCTCTGAAATGGTCAATCAAAATCCCGACGACATGATTAAGTAAATGGTATTTATCATTAAAGTGGCGATAAAAGGTTGACCGTCTAATATTTGCTTTATGACATAAATCCTGAATCGTGATTTGTTCAAAAGTCTTTGTTTTTAGCAGTTGATGAAAAGCTGTCATGAGTGCTTGATGTGTTTTTTGCACACGTAAATCTTGTTTATTCATTATATTCACTCCCAATACGATATAGGACAATTTTTCGTAAATGTCGCTTAAGTTACAGACACATATAAATGCCTCACAATAATAGACCTTCATCTATTTATAATATAAGAGAAGGGTAGATTTATTTTCTGAATAATTACTTATAGTTTACTACTTTTCATCTTTAAAATTAAAAAATATGACAAATTTTGGAAGTGATATCAATGTACTATAGTAATGGAAATTATGAAGCGTTTGCGCGACCAAAAAAACCTGAAAACGTAGAACAAAAGTCAGCTTATTTAATTGGATCAGGATTAGCATCTTTAGCAGCTGCATGTTTCTTAGTTAGAGACGGGCAAATGGATGGGGCAAAAATCCATGTGTTAGAAGAATTAGCTAAACCTGGTGGAAGTTTAGATGGAGATGAACTTCCTATGAAAGGCTATGTCGTACGTGGCGGAAGAGAAATGGAGAATCATTTCGAATGTCTATGGGATTTATTTAGATCTATTCCATCACTTGAAGTAGAGGGGGCTTCTGTATTAGATGAGTTTTATTGGTTAAATAAAGAAGATCCCAATTACTCAAGATGCCGTGTGATTGAAAAAAGAGGTCATCAGTTACCAACGGATGGTGACTTCACTTTAACGAAACAAGCAATCAAAGAAATGATAGATTTATGCTTGATGACAGAAGAAGATTTAAATGATGTGATGATTTCTGAGGTCTTTTCAAAAGATTTTATGAATTCGAACTTTTGGATTTATTGGAAGACGATGTTCGCCTTTGAACCATGGCATTCTGCGATGGAAATGCGCCGCTATTTAATGCGCTTTGTGCATCACATTGGTGGATTAGCAGATTTCAGTGCCCTTAAGTTTACAAAATATAATCAATATGAATCACTAGTATTGCCTATGATTGCCTATCTAGAATCCCATGGTGTACAGTTTGAATATGATGTTCAAGTACTTGATATTAAAGTAGATGTTACAACGACAGAGAAGGTTGCTCGCGAAATGAAACTTAAACGTCAAGGCAAAGAGGAGACAATGCTATTGACGCCGAATGACCTCGTCTTTGTGACAAATGGTAGTATTACTGAAAGCTCAACTTATGGAGATAATGAAACCCCAGCACCTCCTACGAAAGTCACAGGAGGCAGTTGGAACTTATGGCGTAATCTTGCTAAACAAAGCCCTGAGTTTGGTCACCCTGAAAAGTTCTATCAAGATTTACCTGAAAAAAGTTGGTTTGTGTCAGCAACTGCAACGACAAATAATAAGAGAATCATTGATACTATCGAAAGCATATGCAAGAGAGATCCCCTTGCCGGCAAGACGGTAACTGGAGGTATTATTACGGTTAATGATTCGGCATGGCAAATGAGTTTTACTGTTAATCGCCAACAACAATTTAAAGCACAACCTAAAGATGAGGTGAGTGTATGGATTTATGCACTCTATTCTAATGTCAAAGGGGATTATATCAACAAGCCGATTGTGGAATGTAGTGGTAACGAAATTTGCCAGGAATGGTTATATCATATGGGTGTGCCTACCAATCAAATTAAGGATCTTGCTCAAAACCAATGTAATAGCATACCAGTTTATATGCCTTATATTTGCTCATATTTTATGCCAAGAGCTATAGGTGATAGACCACTTGTTGTGCCACATCAATCACGCAATTTAGCATTTATTGGTAATTTTGCAGAAACAGAGAGAGATACGGTCTTTACTACAGAATATTCAGTAAGAACTGCTATGGAAGCCGTATATAAATTGTTGAACATAGATCGAGGTGTCCCAGAAGTTGTTGCGACAGAATTTGATTTACGTGTCTTAATGGACGCGATGTACGAACTCAATGACGGTAAAGGCTTGGTTGAACTGGTCGAGCAAAAGAAACTAAAACAAGTTGCCCTTAATGCTTTCTTGAAAAAAATAAAAGGCACATATATAGAGCAATTATTGAAACAACATAAGTTGCTGTAGGTGCAAGAGATGTTTCATTTTGAAAAAGAACCCCCGCTTAGCAAAGTAGAAGTGGGGCTTCTTTTTATTTAGAATGAATTGATTTCTGATGATTACAAATTGTCTATCTAAATAGTTATCAAGGCAATGATACGAATGCTTTCAAACAATAGATAATAAAATTATCACATTGACAGATTGAGGGATACGACGACATTGATGACCATAGAATCACTATCAACTTAATAATCTAAGATAAATGTGCTATTTTATAGCGGTTTGAAGGAAAATGACACGTTTGGTATAATTATACCTGCAACATAATATCATCTGCTAGGGGTGCTTTGATTTGCTGAAAGGAGAATTTCTCCAACCCTTTTAACCTGATCTAGATAATACTAGCGTAGGGAAGCAAGTGAGCCATTTATACTAAAGAATGAAAACATCATCATGTTTATCAGTTTATTTAAGCATGTGTTTCACTCGTAGTCTGTTGCTTACTTTTTGCCAGAACAGATTGTACAGTAAACACGAGAGTTAGTTATAGATATAGGGCATATCGTTAACTCAAGTTAAAATACCAATATTTTAAAGATATTGGCTATTATCTGATACATATATGTTTTTTGTATAAATTCGCTTATTTTCTTATGCATTCAGTATTAGGCTGAATGCTTTTTTGTGTGGATTTCTCTCAAAGTAATATTAAACACGTCTAGCATCTAGGAGGCTGTTTATATGAAACAAGAAATGATTCGTTTTAAAAAGAATTTTCCGGCAAGCAAACGTATTTTTAAAAAGGGAAGTGATGACGATATTGCAGTGCCATTTCGTCAAATTGAATTATCGGATACGCAATTAGAGAACGATGCATTTCACAACGATCCTATTACCGTCTATGACACTGCTGGACCTTATCATGACGATAACTATGATGTGAACATTGACAGTGGTATTCCTCAGCTTAGAAAGTCATGGATTGATGCACGACAAGATGTTGAAAGCTATAAAGGACGAAAAATACAATCTATCGATAACGGTTTTAAAAAGGAAGGCCATAAAAATTATGTGGCACATCCTTTTCAATATCAACCGAAGCGTGCCAAACAAGGTGGAAATGTGACACAAATGCATTATGCGAAACAAGGCATCATCACGAAAGAAATGAAATTTGTTGCGGTTCGTGAACAGGTAGAACCCGAATTTGTCAGAGATGAAATCGCTAGAGGACGTGCAATTATTCCTAATAATGTTAATCATCCAGAATCAGAACCGATGATTATCGGGAAAAACTTTGCCGTTAAAGTCAATGCCAATATCGGTAATTCGGTCGTGTCATCATCGATAGAAGCAGAAATTGAAAAGCTCGTTTGGGCAATTCATTGGGGGACAGATACGATGATGGATTTATCAACCGGTAAAAATATACATTCAACACGGGAATATTTGATTCGTAATTCACCAGTTCCGGTTGGGACTGTACCCATTTATCAAGCTCTAGAAAAAGTGAATGGCGTGGCGGAAGATTTAACTTGGGAAGTATATCGCGATACACTTATTGAACAAGCGGAGCAAGGTGTTGATTACTTTACCATTCATGCTGGCTTGCTATTACACTATATTCCGTTAACTGTCGATCGCTTAACCGGCATTGTCTCACGCGGCGGTTCAATCATTGCACAATGGTGTCTGGCACATCACGAAGAAAGCTTCTTATACACGCATTTTGAAGATATTTGTAAAATTTTAAATCAATATGATGTGGCAATTTCACTCGGAGATGGTTTGCGCCCAGGTTCCATTTATGATGCCAATGATGAAAGTCAAATTTCAGAGTTAAAAACATTAGGAGAGCTAACTGAAATTGCATGGAAACATGATGTTCAAGTTATGATTGAAGGTCCCGGACATATTCCAATGCATAAGATTAAAGAGAACCAAGACTTAGCAGATTTCTATTGTAAGGAAGCACCGTTCTACACATTAGGACCATTAGTTACAGATATCGCGCCAGCGTATGACCATATTACATCGGCAATTGGTGCGGCTCAAATCGCAAGTCATGGCACAGCAATGTTATGTTACGTTACACCGAAAGAGCATCTTGGCTTACCAAATAAAGATGATGTGAGAGACGGTGTAGTTACTTATAAAATAGCAGCCCATGCCGCAGATTTAGCAAAAGGGTTACCAGGTGCTACTGTGCGTGATGATGCAATTAGTAAAGCGCGATTCGAATTTCGTTGGATAGACCAATTCAATTTGTCATTAGATCCAGATCGCGCAAGAGAATTCCATGATGAAACGTTGCCATCAGAATCTGCGAAAATTGCACACTTCTGTAGTATGTGTGGTCCTAAATTCTGTTCAATGAAATTATCACATGATATTCGTGATTCATACAAAGAACAGCTAGCAGGTATGAAAGAAAAAGCGAAAGAATTCCAAGCAGCCGGCAATAAAATTTATCATTAGGATACATGATTTATTATAGGCTAGAACATAAATATCAAAATAATAGCACAAAGATGATTTGACATTAAAAATCGTCTTTGTGCTTCCTTTATAATTCAATGCTTATGATGATTGGTTCGCTTGCTTAAGGGCTGGTTTGCGTTGCTAGAAAAAACTGGTTTAGCCAATTTTTCTGTGCTTGTGGAATTTCTTATTGAAAGCCTCTTTGTTGAGGCCCCCCCAACTTGCGTTGTATGTTGGCTTTTTTTCGAAAGCCTCTTTGTTGGGGCCCCACCCCAACTTGCTGTGCTTGTGGAATTTCTTATTGAAATTCTTTTTGTTGAGGCCCCAGGGCTTGTTCTATCTAGTGTGTTGCTAAAATATTGAATATTTATATGTCATTGATTGACCATACGATTTTAATGTCAGTATAAAGATGACATGACCTAATCATAGTTGTATAGTATGACAAATTTTAATTTTTTGAGCAGGAAGTATACTAAAATGTCATAACTATTGATAACATAATATTATTGAGACTTATTTCCAGGGGAATTGTGTTAGGAGGTTTAGTTATGAATTCCAATATTGAATTTAAAAAAGGCGTACTGTTTGCGTTAGGTGCGCATTTATTATGGGGAATTTTACCTATTTATTGGAGGCTCATTGGCAATATCAGCGCTTTTGAAATTCTAGCGTATCGAATTATCTTATCAATGATCTTTATGATTATCATGATTTACATACTCAAACAAAGTACGGCATTTAAACGTGATTTAACACACTTATTTGCGACACCGATACAGCTTATTGCCATTATTGTCGCTGGTTATGTTATTACGCTTAATTGGGGGACATTTATTTGGGCTGTGTCAAATGGACATGTGCTACAAACCAGTTTAGGTTATTATATCAACCCACTCGTAAGTATTTTATTGGCATTTATTTTTCTAAAAGAAAGGTTTAATAAATTTGAGTCATTAGCCATTGTATTTGCCGCAATTGGTGTGCTTTATATGACCATTCGAGTAGGGGAATTTCCAATGATTTCACTCATGTTGGCTTTCTCATTTGGCATTTACGGCTTATTGAAAAAATTAGTTCGTGTAGATGCTATGACGGGTATTGCCATTGAATGTATTGTGACAGCACCAGCAGGACTCATTTATATCATTTACTTATGGCAAATACACCATACTTCAGTAGGTATCAATATGGCATCATTCTGGTTGCTATTCTCAGGTGCGGTAACAGCAGTGCCATTAATCTTGTTCTCAGCAGGTGCGCGTCGCATACCATTATCGTTAACAGGATTTATTCAGTATGTTAGCCCAACTATTATTTTCTTACTGGGCATCTTTGTCTTCAAAGAACCATTTGATATTCATCAATTTATTACATTTATCTTTATCTGGATTGGCATTGCATTATACAGTATTTCTCAATACGTGAAAATGAAGCGCAACGTTCGACCAGAATAAATACGGAGAAGCCAAATGACTATCGTCTATGTATACATAAGACGGTGTTCATTTGGTTTTTTTAATGTGAGCTATGCATGAAAAGCTTAAAATTTTACAAAAAAATCAATTTATATGATAAATATTAGGGAAATTATTATATAATATGAAATGACTATGAATTGAAAAGTTTAAAATACTTGCAAGACTGATGATACAAACGTAATTCAATGGAAAGGGAATGATTCGTTATGAAGCATGTAACCATCGATTCAATTAAAAATAATAGCAAATATAAAATTATTCATGATGGAGAAAAGCACTATGTCATTGATCTTAATCGAAATAAATTAACTTACATTTTTCCATTATTGAATTACCTTCTCCCGCATCGTTTAATGGAAATCAGTGATGACGCATACTTTAGTTTAACAACAGTACAACAATCGGTGGAAAGCAAAGTCAAAAATATGATGATAACATTAATTGGCATCGTGATATTGTTCATTTACTATAGAGCCAATGTGGTCGACAATTTTTTTCTAAAACATTATCCTCCGCTTATTATCATTGCATTGATGGTTTTAATATTTATTATAAAATGGCTAATAGATAAGCGAAAAAGAAAAAGATTAAACATTGAACAAATAGAAACTGAGAAACGTGCTTATATCTTTCCAGAGATATTCACAATGGTGATAAGTATTATTTTATATGTTATTGCAGTTGTGAGTTTCGTATTCTTAAGCTTCAAAATTTTTGGTTCAATGGGGGAGCCCCATCTCAATTCTAATGTATTGATTATCATGTTAGCTATTATTTTATCATTTGATCAACTACTCTATAGTAATTCAGAAACTTCCGGTAAAATGAGTCATATTAAAGTAAAGGCTTAAATCAAATGAGCACAGGCTGGGATATTAATCCTAGAAAAATGAGCCAGTAGATGCGTTTTTGTAAATGCATTTACTGGCTTTTTTGTTTATAGTACTTCGTATGATATGGTTTCGTGTGTCTATGATACTGTCTTAGTCACCCCAACTTGCTTTGTTTGGTGAATTTCTTATCGAAATTCTCTTTGTTGGGGCCCCACCCCAACTTGCTTTGTCCGTTGCCTTTCTTTTGGAAAGCCTTTTTGTTGGGGCCCCACTCCAATTTGCTTGGCTTGTTGTAATGTTTTGAAAATAAGGGCTTTTATAGAATAAGTTATATGTTGTTGATTAATTTCGTTCAATAATCGATAAACTTAATTTGCTTAACACATGCAATTAAAAAAGCAGGATAATGACATTAATCAACGTTACAATATTTTACTTTGTTTTGGTTTTTAAATAGTTTAAAATTTTAGAGTGTTTGATAATATGATAAATATAGGAGGAGATACTTTGATAAAATCAATAGATAAAAATGTATATAAACATGCACTGAAAGTATTCGCTTTAGCTACAATTATATTGATGATAACGACAGTCATTACGTATTTCTGTCATCCTGCAATTAATGATGTCAAACATTTAGGGAATTCATCTACGAATATAAGTAGTAACCCCCAAGGGCTAAATAAAGTTTGGCATTTTATAGTAAATAATGGTTGTTTCGTGCCAGTTCAAATGTTTATATTAGCACTTATACCGATACCATTTCTTTATATGTTAAACATTGTTATCTCAGTTATTATACCAGGAATCATGTTTGGAATTTTTCTTAATTTTGATTTACACAAAGCATTTACCGCAATCATTGCATACATACCACACTATACGCTTGAAATCATGGCATATTGTATTCTTGCAAGTGGCTTATATATGTTAAACAAAGCCATTGTAAGAAAAGTAACCAATCTGTTTAGAAAAAAGAAGAAAGATAATTATCCTTTTAAAAAGAGTCTATTTAAAGTTATTAAAATATATTTTATTTTCACCTTACCATTAATTATACTTGCTGCATTTACAGAAACTTATGTCGCAGATTGGATATATCAATTGATGAACTAAGGTAATAAAGCTGATTAATATTTAATTAATGATATTTTCCTTAAAAAATATTGAAAAGAAATCTTCGAAATAAGCATACTAATAATCATGCTCTGCATACGCTTTAAGTGAATCCTTTTTTATTGTAAAATGTTTATAAATTACATTTGAGGAGGTGTCTAAATGTTTCTTATAGTTCATTGTTGCAGATATTTACAAATCATACGCAACAAATTTTCGATCTTAATTACAAAATTGGCGGAGTCTGTCTATTTTGAAGTTAATGACCAATCTATAAGGAACTGACACAATATATTTCTTCCTTATAGATAAATTGGAGGAAGAAAAATGAATATACTAAATGCATCGAATATTTCTAAAAAATATACGGAAGATATATTATTCAATCATATTAAAATAACACTTAATTCAGGTGATACTTTAGGATTAGTAGGTCGTAATGGTGAAGGGAAGACCACTTTATTAAAACTACTTTCTGGCATGGAAAGACCTTCGACTGGTGTGATTAGTTGGAAGAAGGATATTAAGATAGGTTACTTAAATCAAATACCTGATTATGAAAAAAGTGAAAGTGTTTATCAATGTATAAAATCTGTATTTAAAGAATTAGATACGATATCAAAACAGCTGGAAACAATTGAAACTAAAATGATTGAAGAAAGAGAAAATATAAATTCATTAGTGGCGCGCTATGGTGAATTGCAGACATATTATGAAGAAAATGGCGGGTATGAGATAGATGCTAAAATACGTAAAGTTACTCACGGTTTAAATATCGCGCATTTACTTAAAGCAAAGTGGGGAGATTTATCAGGGGGAGAACGTACTAAAGTAGGTATAGCACAGATGTTAATTAAGCCTATGGATTTGCTTCTTTTAGATGAGCCAACAAATCACCTCGATGTTAAATCTATAGAATGGTTGGCTAGCTATATAAAAAATAATGATAGTGCTACGGTGATCGTGTCACATGATCGTTACTTTTTAGATGAAACAGTTAATCAAATTATAGAAATAGATCAAAAAAAGCTTCATTTTTATAATGGAAATTATTCATATTTTGTTGAAGAAAGAGACAAAAGATTGTTGATTGAATTCGAAGCCTATAAAACGCAACAAAAGAAAATAAAGAAAATGAAAGAATCAATCAAACAATTAAGAACATGGGCTAGTCAAGCGAAGCCACCTAATGCTGCAATGTTTCGCCGAGCTAAAAGTATGGAAAAAGCTTTAAATCGCATTCAACGCTTAGAAAAACCGCTTTTAGATTCAAAAAAGATGCATATAACACTAGAAGAAGGCATGAACGTCTCGAATAGAGTGATTGAAATGGAAAATGTTACTAAAGCATATGATGATGTATTATTTAGAAACGTAAATATGTTAATCAGAAGAGGCGAACATGTTGCTATTATAGGAGATAATAGTACTGGAAAAACAACATTATTAAAAATAATTTTAGGGCTGACTTCAATAGATAAAGGTTCAATTAAAACGGCAAGTAATTTAAAAATTGGTTATCTTTCACAGCATGAATTTGAAAGGGATGGCAATGATACTTTGTTACACACATTTCGTAAAAAAGTCAATGTATCAGAAGACCAAGCGAGACATATTTTAGCTCATTTTATGTTTTATGGTAAAGATGTATTTAAAAAAGTTAATGAGTTAAGCGGAGGAGAAAAAATAAGATTAAGATGGGCACAACTCGTAAACACGGATTATAATTTACTTGTTTTAGACGAACCAACAAACCATTTGGATATAGACGCCAAAGAAATCATAGAAGATGCTTTATTAGACTTCAATGGAACCATCATTACAGTTTCACATGATAGATATTTCCTTAATAAGTTATTTAATACAACTTACTTATTAAAAAATAAAACATTAGAAAAATTTGAAGGTAACTATGATTACATTAAAGAAAAGATGCTATAAATAATTGATATAGAGAAATGCTGGTCAATAAATTAAAAAATATACAACAATGACCATTGTAAATACGCTTAAGGAAATCGGATTTATGGAATGCCGATTTCCTTTTGTTTATCTTCTTAAATCGGATTTCAACTTTATATGCTGTTTATGTGAGGCTTAATAAGTATAAAACGATGCGTTTTTGAGTTCTTATGAAAAATTTATTGTGTGATAAATAACTTTTTAATTTCCTTACTTAACAAAAACACAGTTATTGCGATAATAAAAATTATTTCTTCTCCAATTACTAGGCTAATTATCGCACCTGCACCATCAAATATTTTATAATAATCTGCAGACTTCAAGAAATCGATAAATATTTTAGCAAGTCCCCATGAAATAATAAATCTGCATACTTTCATTGATAATATGAGCCAAAAGTCTTTTTCCCATTTAAAACAGAAAGTAAGAATAACAGGTAATATGAGTGCAGGTATGTAAACATAAAGCAACCCTACTTGGAAATGGTAGTCTAGTGCAATAGTGATGAAATCAATGGGGAGCAAAAAGATTAAACATAAAAATATGCGTTTTTTCATTGCTATCTCTCCTTTTCTTATACAAATAATTGACCGGTATCAACCATCGCTCCAATTTCAAGTATCGCTATTATAAATAAGAAAACTAAGAATATCGAGACAAAAAAAGCGACCATGGTTATTAATATTTTTTTAGGTGCATGTTTTATTTTAGATACATAGTAAAAAATCGCATCAATACACACAATCATTAGTATTGTAATTATTACAATAACAAAATTAGAAGACACGAGCGATTCCTCCTCCTTTTTCTATAATTTTATTTTGCAAAAGTGTCAGAGAAAAATATCAACTCCAAATTTATTGATTATAATCACTTTCAAATTACTATACTTATTAAAATTATGCCAATTTTTTACGATTTTAATTTATTTCAATTTTGCAAAAATTTCATAATTTTGGTATGTTAAAACTGAAATTTATTAATATTTTTAAGGTATTTTAATGTTAAATGCTTCAAGACTAATTACAGTTATAGGGAGTTTTTTAGGTATCACATCCAGCAGTAATAAATGGAAATTTTGCGTATACTGTTGCTACAATAAGAGCGATGATAGCTCTAGGTGTTAGTGGTCCCATTGAATGAGGTATTAGGACACTTTATGCTGGAGGATCTATAGCTTGTAATCACTCGTAGATGAAAATATGGATATTCACAAAGTGTTTAAGAAAAACTTATTAAAATAATACGGTTAAGGGGACATTTAAATGAATACGTTTAATTGATTTATATTATTTATGCTTAGTGCAGTTTTAGGTTCTTTGACAACAAGTATTTTAGACAATATTATGCAAAACATATGGATACCAAGAATATGTGGCATGCTAGTCGCTGGCCTAGTAGGTTTAATTTTATATGTTTTTTTAAATAATAAAAAAGGATCTAATCCCAATCTGGTTGGTAAGTCCGAACGGAAAGAGCCTAGGACATAATTATGTTTTAAGCTATGAACTAAATATTTTGGCAGTAGCTGACTGGATTGAAAATACGCTTATACCAAGCTTTATTCAATCCTAGTCAACCTTGTCGGGGCGGGACGACGAATTCATAATGAATGCTGTTCCGCTCCCTCTTTTTTTATGTTGGAGTGAATTATCTTGAATTTAGAATTATTTTATTGCACAAATGATCATGGTGTCGATGGTTCTGTTGCAAAGTTGAATGTGTAGTATGATATAAACAAAAAAGGTGTATGGAATTGCTAAGAATAAATGGAAAATGTATATACGATATATAAAAATCCTAGATATAAAATCATTCAAAAAGATAATAGATATTTAATGATCGATTTAGAACAAAATTGGTATTCATATTTATGCCCTATGTTGAATTGGTTTATACCTATTAAATATACAGAACTGAGTTACAAAGAGTTTAATAATTTAAACATATTCAATAACCAAAATCAGAGCAATCAAGGTTTAATAGCTGCTGGAATTGGTGTTACTATCAGTGTATTATTAAGAAGTTTTATTGGCTTAATGAATATTAATATTAGTCAAATATGGATGTTTGTGCTATTTTTAATTGGATTTGTCGGTGTGATAGCACTACGTTTATCTATAAGAAAGAAGTTGAATCATCCAGCATTTAATAAAAATAGCACACAAAAAGTAATGTTGATTCCATCATTCAAAAATATGGTACTGGTGGTGTTTTGTTATTTGATTTCTATATATTTAATAGTTGGGCTATTTTATATGATGGTTATTGAGAATATACAAAATATATGGATTTATATATGTTGGTTAGGTATTTTTTTGTATTTTCATTTATGAACATGGCTTCAATTTCTGATAGAAAAGTTCATGCCAAAATTAAAAATATAGAAAGACAGGTGAAATAAAGTGAAAACAATAGGAAGTATCATATATCTAAGAGAAGGTTCCCAAAAATTAATGATTATTAATCGAGGTCCCATTGTAGATATAGATAATCAAAAGTATATTTTTGATTACTCAGCAAGAGCCCGATAACTATTCACACTAGTTATCGGGCTCGGTCTTGATCATGTTCATACACTATTTAAAACATAATAGTAAAAAATACCAAATTAATTATTTTTTCTATCCATTGTAATATTCATTATCTGTAACATGATACCAATAACAGTAATGATAATAGCGCTATAAATAAGCATATTTGTATTAATAAATTTAAGTAGAATTATCCCACCTAGAGCTGAACCCAATGCACTACCTAAATAGTTGATGGAGCTATTTAGTGCAACGGCGGCACCACCATGATTAGCATGATTTTGTAATAATATATGTTGTTGAGGCGCCTGTGTTGCCCAACCCATAGCACCCCATAAAATAAAAGGTATAAAATTTAAAAAAGGTACTTGAATTGTAACGTTAAGTAATGCGAAGCTTAAAGCTAACGCAAATAAAATAATAAGCATTAAGACGGCAGGATTTTTAAATTTATCAATTAAAAATCCGATTCCAAAACTTCCTATTAATCCACCTACACCCCATGCAGTTAAGTAGCATGTAAGATATTCTGTGTTACCACTTTCTTTGATTATATCAGCTAAATAAGTATACAATCCCAAACTCGCAATAGCAGCGCATAATGTTACGAATACAACGCTTAATACATGTTTATCTAAAAATAATTTGAAGCGTGATTTTAAATTAGGTGGTGCTTGTACTTTAAATCTTGGCAGGTATTTTAATATACTCATTAAGCCAATTAGACCGATAAGTACTATTATTAATATGGAAAAGCGCCAATTCGTATATTTTGAAACTTCTAGACCTAATGGCACTCCCACGACTGTTCCTACACTCATTCCACCAACTGTAAATGCGATGGCTTTTCCTTTATGCTTTTTGGATACTAGATGGCTACTTGAGCTAACCGCAATAGGTGAAAAGATACCTGCGCCCAATCCAGCTATTGCTCTTGAAATGATATAAATCGCATAGTTAGGAGCTAACGCAGTAATTAAATTTGCTAAAGAGAAGACACTGATAGCTAATATTAATATATTTTTCACTTCATTTTTTGCTAATAAAGTAGAAAAAATGGGTGCTGAAATAGCAAAGAATAAAGTAAATACTGTAACACCTTGTCCAACTTCAGCACTATTTTTATTAAAATTATCGCCTATGGCAGGAATTAATCCTGCTACAATATATGCATCCATGCCTAAAGCAAACATACCAATGGTTAAAACCCATACTTTTTTCATCATCATTCCACCCTATAAAAGTTAATATTTATAACACGAAATATTGTTTTCTGATATAAAGATAAAACACCTGGAAGTATGTGTGAATAAGTAATCATTTAAAGGGGTATTAACTAATAGTTAATACTAAAAGGAGAAGCTAATGAACTTTGAATATATACAAGATTTTATTAGAGTAGCTGAATATAATAGTATAAATAAAGCATCACAAGAGTTAAATATTAGTACGCCAGCGCTTAGTAAGAGAATTAAAAGCGTTGAAGCATATTTTAACTGTCATTTATTTTATAGAACTTCAAAAGGTATTTTCTTAAATGAAGAGGGGAAACTGGTATTTAATACATTTAGAGAGATGCAACATTCTATTGCTGATTTAGAGAAACAGTTGAATATTTCTTTTGATTCTAAATGGAAAATAGGTGTTATTCCTAGTTTTTCTTTAACGAATAAATATAAAAATAGAGGTTTTGATGAGATAGCTAACTTAATCATTGAAGATAGCACTTCTATTTTAATAGAAGAATTGTCTAAAGGTAATATAGATTTACTTATTGGGGATGTATCAAAGCTAAATAATCGTGATATATATCGCAAAAGATTATATAGTGAAGATTTTATGGTTATTTATAATGATGACAATAAATTTACTGAGAGTTCAAAAATTGAGATAAATGAATTATTAAGTGAGAAAATTTATATACAAAATCCACCCTGCGATACGTATGATTTTATTAAAAATAGATCAATGGAAGACAAATTAAATTTAAACTATAATAAACATTTTGAATCTGTAATAGCGAACATTAAAGCTGGAAATGGTATTACATTAATGCCGGTGTCATTAACATCAAGAATAGCAAACATGAATTTATTTCAAAAAGCTTTGAGCGGATACAAAAGAGATATAGGCATCGCTTCGTATGATCAAAGGAAGATAATAAAAATATATGATTTTTTATTAAAAAATTTAGAAGAAGAGAGAAATCAAAAATAGTGTCATTAGAAAGCATATTTAACTTATATAATTAAGATAAGGTGAGAACATGGATTTTACGATTAGAACAGAGGAAAAAGAAGATTATAAGTTTACAGAGGAAGTTGTGAAAAACGCATTTGCTAATGAATCATATAGTGATCAGAGTGAACATAGATTAGTTGCGAATTTGAGAAATTCCGATGCGTTTGTTCCAGATTTATCATTAGTTGCTATGGATAAAAACAAAATGATTGGTCATATATTATTAACTAAGATTGTTATTGTTAATGATGAGAAAAATACAGAATCATTAGCTTTAGCACCAGTTTCTGTATTGCCCGATTATCAAAACAAAGGTGTAGGACGAAGTTTAATACAAAAATCTTTAGAAATAGCAAAGAAACTTAATTTCGGGTCAGTTATAGTAATGGGACATTCAGAATACTATCCTAAATTCGGATTTAAACAAGCTTCTAATTGGGGCATTCAAGCACCGTTTGACGTACCAGATGAATTATTGATGGCGATAGAATTAAAGAAAAATGCTTTAGATGAAGCTTCTGGTATAATTCAGTATTCAAGCGCTTTTTTTGAGTGACAAAATAGTTTTTTTAGTTTTGAGTCTGGGACATAATGATGTTTTAGTCTATGAACTATATATTGGCAGCAGTTGACTGGATTGAAAATACGCTGGATACCAAGTTATTTCAATCCTAATCAACCATGCGGGGCGACAGGACTACGAATTCATTATGAATTCTGTCCCGCTGCCTGATTAGCTCAACTAAAATTACAAATAGGAGCAAAAGCAATACCAAAAAGGGTCTGGGACATAAATCTCAGAAAAATACAGTTCGGGACATAAACATATCGGATTAAAGAAAATGGTAATTTCTATCTTGTTTCACTAGAAATTACCATTTTCTCTTTAGTCCAGGAACTTTATGTTCCAGACCCACTTGAATTTGTATGAATTATTAAGTAAATCACTTCAAAAACGCTTTTATTTTGTCTTAACTTGTTATTATTTTCCTAATAATTGAGGAATGAGCCAACTTAAAAATCCGCCAATTGGAAAAATCATCCACCAATTTCTTGATAAAAAATCCCAGCCATTTGAAGCAGATTCATTTCTTCTATGAGACCTTTTATTGTTCATTCCTAAAGTCATAGGATATTTTTCATCTAATTTTTTTGAGATAAATACATTTAAGAAATAATGTGCTATAGCTAAACTTAAAAATAAAGTGAACAGCCAAATAATTCCAAAAATCTCTTGTTTTAGGCCGTTTAGCTCACTTATAAAGATGGCAAAAAAAGCTAAAAGTAGAAATATAACCCCAAATATTATTAATCTTATAGTAAATATTTCATTTTGGCGGTATTTAAACTGTTTTTGCTGCTCTTTAGATATCTCCATTATTTCTGCCTCCTTATCCGGTGAATCAATTGATTCAAATAATTCATTAATTGTTACATCTAAAGCATTTGAAATACTTTTTAATGTTTTACTGCTAACCTCCTCTCCTGCTTCAATTCTTTGAATAGTTCTCACTGTTACACAGGCCTTTTCTGCTAAATTCTCTTGTGTCATCGATTTACTTTTTCTGATTTTTGCAACTCTTGATTTGTCCATGTTAATAAGTTACTCCTTTTTCATAAATATAACCACGAAAAATTGCCGACAATTAGACGATAATAACACGACAATAGCACGACAGACACTCTAATTATACGTTTTAGACGGTTTAAACTATAGGTAGTGGTTCATATAAAATAATATAATAATAAAAGCGTTTCAGAAATAAATAATGGTTACCAGAGGGATTTGAAATGATTTTTAGTTGTTTACTTAACTTTTTAACTTGATGTATTTATTTGGCTTATATTTACATATTTTGATTGGAGACATTTTTAAGCATAAATCTCTATAAACAAGTTCTAAATCTTAAAAAACTATTTAATATTCAAAATAGAGATATTTAAAATGATTACAAGCTAGCCTATGATGAATGAAGTTATTGGGAATCCGTTATTAGATAAGTTTATGAAAGATTTAATCGTTCAAATTTTAGCAATAGTTTCAGAACAGGAGAGAAATAAAAGTAAACGTCGACAAGCTTGAGGCATTCAAGTTGTGAAAGACCAAGGGATACCTAAAGGGCGTACTTTACTTTATTCACTAAATGCGAAGATCCTAAAAAATGTGTTATCTATCATCATATTGCAGAAGTGTTAGAAGAAGGCAAAGTAATTAGTCAGATAGCGAAAGAGGTTAATATTACAAGACAGATAGTTTATAGAATCAAGCACGATAAGGAGAACTATCTTGATAAATTGATGTTCAATGTAAATGAGAGGTTCTCACAGTCTCTCAAATCTCATATTATATTATTGAATTGAGATTTTAATAATTATACAAGAAAAAGGAGTGCGAATTCACACTCTTTTTTTCTAAACTAAGCATTTTTCTATTGTTCCTTTTGCTTATTTATCATTACTTGGATGTATAAAGTAATCCAAAGTTCGGGAGGATATGGTATTTGGGTATCATTTGATTCGATTTCTATATTGTGGTTTTCTCCTCTACGTCGAGTTACTAGATTTTTACCTAAATCAAAAAATGAACGTTGCGCTGTTAATATTTTATTGTTTTCTTTTCCTATTATCACCGTTTTAGTTGAAAAATAAGGGTTATTAAACTTATATGTGTAATTAATGTCTAGAAAAACATAAGGAGTTTGTTGTTTTATTCCTCCTTTTACCAACTTTATCATCTGTAATATGCCGACTTCTGATCCATCAATACAGACTCTATAATGTGGTCTTAAAGACCATAATTTAATTTTTTTTAAAATGATATCGTGATCTGATGACGTAAGCTTGACACCATAGGTCGGAAAAATATCCAATATACTTAGCCACTTTTGAAGATTATTATTAAAATAAGGAGTCCATACAGTATCAGTCATACCATGAATTTTAATATATATGTCATCGAATAAATACAATGGAGCTTGATAAAAAAATTCATTCTCCTGTAAGTTAGGACTTTTTTCATATAAAGTAAGTTCTCTTTTATATTTTTGTTTATAATAGCGTCTTATCATAACAGTTCCCAATAAAATAACAATACTTGCCGCCCAAAAAATTATTAACATCCATGGGGGAATAGAGTTATTGAAAAACCCCATCATACTTCCAATTATTAATATTGTTACTAAAATAGTTCCAATAAATAATAATAAAACACGCAATTTTATAACTCCTTTCAAAAATATAGAGTTCCTCATTATAAATCCATCGCAATATTTTTATTTGGAAGAATGAAGGAATATTACCACCTAATGTTTCAGATTTAACAGCATATTTATCTATTAGTTTTGCATTGCTATTATCATTTAAATTTAGATTATTTTTTCATCACTGATCTATTTATAAATAAAAATTTATATATAATAACCGCTAAGTTTAAACAAAGAAAAGAGCTGAATTATTAAAGCAGTCAAACTCATCTGACTGGCTATCAAAACAACAAATAAGCCGTAATTTTAAAATCAAGATTTTCTGTCGATATTATCTATTTTCAAAATCAAAATTAATGCGAAAATACTTAAAACTATTATTCCAATAACTCCTGTTGGACCATAAATTAATGAGTTAAACTCACTTCTTTTAAGAGCAAACATATAGACAGTAGTTGAAAATTGATTAAAAATACCATGTAAAACAGCAGGCATAAAGACACTTTTAGTTTTTAAGTACGTGTAATAAAGAATAATACCTAATGGTATACACATAGCTACCATCAAAAAAACACCTAAACTAGGATTATTTGGATAATTATGTCCTTGTAAAATGAGGGGTAAATGCCAAAACCCCCATATAATTCCACCACTAAGTAAACCTTTCTTTGTACCTAATTTATCTATTAATATAGGATACATAAAAGCTCGCCAACCTAATTCTTCACCTAAATATGCTACCAGACTAACTAATACACCAACAGTTATATTTACTACTAGAGGAATAAGTAATTTATGCATTATATCAAAAATATCTAAAAACTGATTAGGGTTTACAACATAAGAAATTAAATAAATTAAGGTTATAATAATTATCATAGTGAATGGATAGATAGCCCAATATTTGAGTTTACCAATACGTAAGGAAAAAAATTCTGTAAATTTTTGATGTTTATAAAAATAAATCCAAACAATAATTGCAGATATTGCAGGGAAAAGCATTATTAAGTTAGATAATATAATTTTATTATTTACAAAATACAATACTCCTCCAAAAATATAAGTAAGTCCAAAAACAATCATTATAAATATCATAAGTGGTTTTGTTTTGTATTTAGTCTCCATAAAAAAACTCCTTAATATATTATAGTTTTCAATAACCTAATTAACTAAAATAGTAATAATATGATTTTATCATAGTAATTTAAAAATTAATATTAAGCTCAGAAAATTGATTTATAATTATATTTCAAATCATTCTTTAAAAACTCAAACGAAACTATGGTAGTTTTTAATAAAGGAACAAAAAATAAACCGATAATAAAGAAAAATATAGTTGAACTTAATTGGAAAAACACTAAAAATCAACGGACTAATAAAATTATTAAAAAGACAGACAACGTGAATTCAATCAAAACCATTCGTTTGACGGGTGGTTTTTTCTTAATACTATATTGGAAGGTGGCTGGGAAGAATAAAAAAAGTTGACTGCAATGTAGTCAACTTTTCATCGTTAGATATACTTTGTATTGTAAATCATTGAAGTTATACCAAATCCTACTAACGTGAATATAATAATATATATACTGATATTGTCAGACTTTAAATAAAAATGAAATAGTAAAAAAGTAAGAAATGCCACGAAAAAATAAAGAGGTATAACACTTTTACTCCATAATATAGAATGTTTTATCATATATCACACTCATTTTTTAATCGAAGTAGTTTGATGCTTTCCTAATCTTAATATTACTAGGCAAACGTTTTATAAAATTAAACGTAACAACGAATAATCTCTATGAATATATTACCGCTGCAAATAAGCACACTATGCGGCATTGTGTCATAACTTTTTCATTTACATAATGCCTTTATCAGAATCAAATGAACATTTTCTGTAATAACCCTTGTTTACGTTGTTTTAAAAATTCAACTTTTGATGATTGTTTTTCTATGTAGTCATCAAGTTTTTTTAAGGAGGTTCCTATTTTCTTTTGTTCGTCACTACTTGATGGTATTTTTAATTTTTCTTTAGAATAATCTTTATAATATAAATGTGGTATCGTACTACCAATTATATACTTTTTAAATTCAAGTAATTTCATGCGATAATATAAAAATTGAATGTCTATATATTTAGGAAGTAAATATCCCATTGTACCTATAACAGAGGACTTACCTGCTCTTAAATTTAAACGCCCAACACCAGCACCATCTTTTAATATTGAAATATAAGGTTCTTCCATATCGTATTGAGAATCTTTTGCAATTTCTTGGATAGCATCATAAACTGGATAACTTCCTAATGTATTATTTTCAATATATTGATTGGAACTTTTTTTAGAACTGATATATTTCGTTACTTCTTCAATAGTTTTTTCTATCCATTCAGGATAATCATTTCCATTTTCATCTTTAAATTTTATTTCTTGTGAGAATATCTTTTGCATATATCCTTTCTTTTGTTGTTTTAGGAGTTCGAGTTTTTGTTCTTCTAATTCAATTTGACGGTCGAGTTTGCTAAAAAAATTACCTATTTTTTCTTGTTCGCTTTTAAAAGGTAAATTTACAATGTATTTTGATAAATTATTTTTAGATATTCCTAAGACTGAGATGCCATTACCTTGTCTATGAATAAATTTAAGATAGTTCTTTGTTTTAGTATTAAATAAGAGAAACTTTGGTATCACTAAATTATTTGGTCTAAATAAATGTGTATGTAGTCCAGATATAACTTTAGAAATATTAAAATTAATCAATACTGCTTTTCCTAAATCTTTATAATCTTCAGACGCATCTGCAAATATTAAATCATTTTGTTGCACTTCTTGAAATTCTTTGGATTCTTTAATATTTGGAATTAAATTTTTATTATTTAGAACAGAAGGGAATTTAGAGTGAATATCACCATAATGTATATATCCATAATCTCCATTACCTTCATATGATCTAGAAAATGAGTAACTTTTTTTAAATTCTCCTAATCTAGATAATGGTACAGCTTTTAACTCCTCTTCAAACTCTGGAAATCGTAGTTCTGGGACATTTTTTTGTTCATTAGTCATGGTTGACCACTCCTAATTCTTTGAGATAGTCTTTGATTTCTGCTTCGACTTCAGCAATTTCTTTATCGATGTCTTTGAGTTGTTGTTGAACTTGGACTAAATCAATCGGTTCTTCTTCTTCAAAGGTATCCACGTATCTCGGAATGTTTAAGTTATAGTCATTCTCTCTAATTTCATCTAATGACGCTACATAGCTGTATTTATCAATGGTTTCTCTTTGACGATAGGTATCTACAATTTTATTGACGTCGTCGTCGGTAAGGTGATTTTGGTTTTTACCTTTTTCAAAGGATTGAGAAGCGTCAATAAATAACACATCGTCGCTTTCTTCACGACATTTCTTGAAAACTAGAATGCAGGTTGGGATATTTGTGCCAAAGAATAGATTAGCAGGTAAGCCAATCACTGCATCAATGTAATTCTTGTCTTCAATTAAATATTTACGAATTGTGCCTTCTGCATTTCCACGAAATAATACACCGTGTGGTAATACAACAGCCATAGTACCATGATCATCTAAGTGATAAATCATATGTTGAATAAAAGCATAATCTGCTGTTTTTTTAGGTGCTAATTTGCCATAGTTACTGAACCGTTCATCTTCTAAGAAGGATGGGTCTGCACTCCAATGTGCACTATATGGCGGGTTTGCGACAACTGCATCAAAGCGTTCGTCATGTATGGCAGGGCTTTCTAACGTATCGTCATTTTCAATTTGGAATTGTTTATAATTGACGTCATGGAGTAACATGTTCATGCGTGCTAAGTTGTATGTTGTACTGTTATATTCTTGTCCATAATATTGACGTACACGAGCTTCTGAACCAACACGAAGTAATAGGGAACCAGAGCCACAAGTAGGGTCATAGACGCTACGTAAATCATTTCTACCTGTTGTTACAATTTTAGCTAAGATTGTTGATACTTGTTGCGGTGTATAGAATTCTCCGGCTTTTTTACCTGCAGAAGCAGCGAATTGGCCGATTAAATATTCATACGCATCGCCTAACATATCGATTTCAAGATCACTATGGACGAATGGTAGGGTAGCAATTTGAACCATCACTTTAGAGATAAGTTGGGTACGTTTAGCATTGGTATTACCTAAACGACTTGATGTTAAATCCATGTCGTCAAAGAGGTGAATGAAGTCATCTTCACTGTCATGGCCTCGTGTAGAGTTTTCGACATTTTTAACCGCGTTGCTTAAGTCTTCAATTTGGAACGTTTGGGCCTCAATTTTGTTTATAAGATTGCTGAAAAGAAATTGAGGTTCAATCACAAAGCCAATACGTGCAATGAGTTCCTTTTCCACAATGGGTTTATATGTATCGTTATTCATGGCTTCTTCATATGAAATATCGTCTTCTTTAAGTAAGCCCGCTGCGATGTCTTCATTCTTCTCACTTAAGAAGCGATAAAAGATTAAACCTAAGATATAGTTTTTAAATTCATTGGCATCCATATTGCCGCGTAAATCATTGGCAATAGACCATAGTTTCTTTTGTAAGTCAGCAAGTTGTTGACGTTGCTTTTCTGTTGTAGACACGGTTGTATCCTCCTCTGTTCATCGTTTGTATCAAAGTGTATATATGTTATTTTAAAGCACAAAGCAAAATAAGTTAAGCGGTATGCCGCCTAACTTATTTAATTTGCTGCACCATATTTTTCTGCTGTTTCTTGAACGAATGATTTAACGTTTTCAATTTTTTGTGTGCGGACGAGTAAACCACCTGTAATACCTTGTTCGACAAAGTTATTATCAAGTTGCCCGCTAAATTCATACTCATTAATGACTTCTTTAAGTAAGTCGATAGGGTATGCTTTGTCATTAGCAAATTCTTGAATTTCCTGTTCTTTCACTTCTTCTTCAAAGTTAAAATAAGCATCTTCAATTACGGTATCTTTATCTAGGTGAGGGATAACTTTATCCAAGAATTCACGAATCAGTTCTGCTTTTAGACGTAATTTGTCATCATCTGCCTTGCTTAATAACTGTTTGATTTGTTTACGCACGCGTTCGGTTTGAGCTTTATCCGTTAAATCAATATTGTTTAGTAAATCAAGAATGTATTGAACATTAATCATATCATTTCTTAAAATTTCAATTTTGAAATCAATATCATCTAACACGGATGTTTTTTCACTTTGACGTTGACCTTTGACTTTGTCATAAATGGCATAATATTTACCTTGGTAATCTTCAAATGTCTGTTGACTAATGCCAAGAAGGTCAGAAGTAAATTCAAATTCATCAAAGGTCTTTAACCTTTGCAGCAAGCTCGCTACGGCACGATATGCGAGTACAAAGTCGAGTTGATCGTCTTCTCGCTCTAGGTTATCTACATCGTCAGGCGTAGGAACGACGTTAAATAATTGGGTAAGTACATGCTTGAAATCAGATAATAAGACATCGAATGACGGGCTTAATACTGTATCTGTATCATTAGTTTGAGAAAAGAGTTCTATGGCTTTATCCGTATTATCTTTAAGATTGCGATAACATACAATATTGCCGTAGGGTTTTGTCTCCTTTTCAACACGGTTTGTACGTGAATAGGCTTGAATTAAGCCGTGATATTTTAAATTACGATCAACGTACAGCGTGTTTAACTTTTTACTATCGAAACCAGTTAAGAACATATCAACGACAATTAATATGTCTAGGCGTTCAGCCGGATTACCTTGTTTCACACGTTTTGAAATATCATTAAAGAAACCGTCAAACGTGTCTAGACTAAAGTTTTTATCAAACATTTGATTATAATCACACATCACTTGTTCAAGTTCTTCTTTAGTATGTACTTTATCGATTTGTTCTTGTGTATCTTCATTTGCAGCATAAGTAAAGATGGTTGAGACATTTAGATGATGTTGACCTGCGTCTTTAAGTTGCTTGAAAATTTTATAATATTTAATAGCCATCGGAATACTTTGAACTGTCAAGATAGACGTGTACATTTGATTACGCGTCTTTTTATGATGATTGGCCACCAAATGCTTAGCAATCATGTTTAGTCGGTCATCAGCCATCCAGAGTTCATTTTCATCAATGCTAGATACGTAAGATTCATCCATGTCATGGATTGCATTGGCAAATGTACTGATATATTCTACAGAGAAACCTAACACGTTACCATCACGAATAGCATCCTTAATTAAATACGTATGTAAACATTTTTCAAAAATGTCTGCCGTAGCCCGACCATCTTGACTGGCATTTTCTTCAAAGCGGGGCGTACCAGTAAATCCAAAATATTGCGCTTGCTTAAAGTGTTGTCTAATTAAGCGATGCATTTCTCCAAATTGGGTACGATGGCATTCGTCAATGATAAAGATGACTTTATCTTGCTGATATTTATCCATAATGTTAGCACCCGATTTAACAGCATTCGCCATCTTTTGAATAGTTGTAACAATAAGCTTTTGGAATGGGTCATCGAGTTGTTTCAGCAATTTATGTGTATTATCTGTTAAATCAACAGAATCCATTTGGAATTTATTAAATTCTGCAAGTGTTTGACTATCCAAATCTTTACGGTCGACTAGGAAAATAACTTTTTTAATACTTAGATCTTTGGACAGTATTTGGCTTGTTTTAAAGGAAGTCAGTGTTTTACCACTACCAGTTGTATGCCAAATATAACCATTATTATTGGTTTCAGTGGCACGATTAAGTAATGCTTCAACTGCATAGACTTGATAAGGACGCAATGCCATAAGCAATTTATCTGTTTCATTCGTTATCATATAGCGACTAATCATCTTAGCAATGCGACAACGATCAAGAAATTCTTGAATAAATTCTTTCAAATTATTAATACGGCGGTTATCTTTGTCACTCCAATAGAACATTAAACTCTTGAATATCTCTTTATCACTATTGGCATAATAACGTGTTTCTTTTTTATTACTTACTACAAAGAGCTGTATGAAGCGGAACAAGCCACGATAATTATGTTTGCGATAACGTTCAATTTGATTAAATGCTTGACTAATTGCGATACCACTGCGCTTCAATTCAATTTGAACTAAAGGCAACCCATTGATTAATAGCGTTACGTCATAACGTGCTTTATATTTATCGTCCACAGTCACTTGGTTCGTTACTTGGAATTTATTCTGACACCAGTGTTCTGTATCTAAGAAGTATAGATAAACTTTAGATTCATCATCGCGTTCTAATGTGTAACTGTCACGTAACTGCATCGCACTATCAAAGACACTTTTATCGCTAATATCTGTCATTAAGCGTGCAAACTCGGTATCAGAAAGTGGTCTATTTTTTAAGTTTTCTTTATTACGTTCATTTAAGATTTGGCGGAAATTTTCTACAAGCTGTTCATGATTTCTTAATATGATTCTTTCATAGCCTTGAGATTCCAACTGCTTGATAACATCATTTTCTAATGCTAATTCTCCTTGATAACTCATCAAATCACCCAAAAATTAGTAGTTTCTTTAAATATAGCACAATATTTAGAAGGAAAGTTCTATAATTTTAATTTCAGAGTGTTTAAATAAAATTTTGTAGTGAGACGATACGTTTTAACTGTGTGTAATAGTACATATTCATATATAGAGTAAGTTTTCTTGATATAGTTCTTTAAATTTGGATTTAGATTATTCAATAGAGGGAAAAGATTTTTATCTACAAAATTGTATAAAACTGACAAACTTCATTTGCCTTAGAATTTAAAATAATAAAGATAGTGATTTGATTTGTTTTTTTAGTAAAATGAAATATAAGTTCAATCAAAACAACATAAAGATGTACTGATAACATGATATGCTAAATTTTGGAGACAGAATGTAATGAATTGGTGCGCGAATGCGTCAATTTGAATACAGATAATTACAGATAAACTTGCTAAGTTTAAAGAGAGGTGACCAATCATATGAAACTTGCGGAACAAATTAAGAAGTATCGAAAAGAGCAAGGTTTAACCCAAGATCAACTTGCTGCTGAATTACATACAACGAGACAAACGGTTTCTAAATGGGAACAGGGCTCAATTGAACCTAATGCGCAAATGATTGTTAATTTGGCACAAATGTTTGATATTACGACAGATGAATTACTTACTGGAGAAAATATGAGTAATTTCACTAAGGAGTTAAATGAGACGGGTACGGATCATTTAAATTTTTGGGACTTCTTGTCACAGAAATGGTGGTTTGTCTTAGCTATCGTTGTTATAGTTTGTGGTACTTTATCTCAAATATTCGCAGGTTAATCATTTAGGTTTCCTACACAAATTTAGGAGGAAACACATGAATATTTTAATAAAGTCAGCAAAAATATTTGGAATTATTATACTTACTTTTGTGATTACAGTTGTGGCACAAAACGTTGCAATTCTATGGCATTTGCTAGACTTAAAGTCGGTTGAAACAATACTCCATGGACTCACATATGCTGTTATCACATTTTTACTTATCAAATGGTTCATTCAGAAAGGTTTGAAACAAGAACTCAGGGATTATCGATTGACCAGATTTAAGTTATCACTCGATGTTATAGTCATAGGTTTAAGTATCCCTGTTATAGTGATTCTTATATGCATCATATTTATCCCAGGAAGTTTTGTTGTTACAAGAATAGCTAATCCAATTGACTATTGTAATATGCTGTTTGAAATTGTCTTTCTTGGGGGTATTTTCAGTCCGATTGCCGAGGAAATATTAGTTAGAGGTTTACTCATGGGCTATATTGAAAAGCAAACAAATATTACCACTGCAATCATGATTTCCTCTGTATTATTCGCAGTGGTACATTTATTTAATGGCGGGATGTCTGGGGTAAGTCTAATATTACTTTTAACAAGTGGCACGATTGCTGGTATGCTTTACGGCCTAATTGCTTATAAGTATCAATCAATTTGGGCGAGTGCCTGTCTGCATATTTGCTGGAACTTATCAGATTTGTGTCATATTTCAACAAATAATGAGCAATACGGTATTGTTCAATATATTGTAGAAACTAAAAACATCTGGATAACGGGTGGTGCCTATGGTAATAGTGCGTCAGTGATTTCAATGTTAATATTTTTAATGGCAATCTTTTTGATTTTAAAAAAGAAAGCAATTAAATATTAGTCATTCTTGTTAATGCGGGTAGTCTTGAAGTGGATAATTATCTATTTCTTAAATATTTAAGCAGAAAAATGTGATTTGTTCATAATTTTCGCTAGAGTAAAATATAATTTAGCCCTATGATGAGTGCGTAAAGGAGCGGATTGATTTGAAATTTAGTCATGTAGGAGAACGAATTAGAATATTAAGGAAGTCTAAAAGGATGTCTCAAGAGAAATTAGCAGAATACCTTAATGTTTCTCGTCATTCTATTTCAAATTGGGAAAGAGAAGTAAATTTACCAGATATACATTCTTTAGTGGAAATGACTAAACTTTTCAACGTTTCTTTAAACTTTTTGGTTAAAGGAGAAGAGATGATTGTGAACAAATATGTTTATGCAGCACTAGCATTTTTCTTAGGTAGTTTTGGGGCACATCGATTTTATAGAAAGCAAAATGGTAAGGCGGTTTTATATTTATTATTTTGTTGGACTGGAATACCAGGTGTGATTGGAATATATGAAGGCATTATCGCATTTATTAAAACTGTTGATAAACAAGGACATATTTAAAGACATTGTAAGGCACGGGACAGCATTCATTATGAATTCGTAGTTCCGCCCTGGCAAGGTTGACTAGGATTGAAAAAAGCTTGGTATAAGCGCATTTTCAATCCAGCCAGCTACTGCCAACATAGAGTTCAGAGCTTAAAACATAATGATGCCCCAGATGCTACGCTTATATAGCCGCCAATACATTTGTCCAGAAACTTAAGCGCTTTCTTTTCAACATGTTTTCTAACTGTAGTATAATTGTCCTCATATAATGATAATGTTTATCAATTAAAAGATATCATGTTTTAAATATATGAGGAGGATTCGTGTATGGAGGATGTAATCGTTATTGGGGGCGGTCCTGCTGGTTTATTTGCAAGTTTTTATTCTGGATTAAGAGGCATGTCGGTCAGAATCATTGATGTACAAGATAAGCTGGGTGGTAAGATGCAGCTTTACCCCGAAAAAATCATTTGGGACATTGGTGGTATTGCGCCGAAGCCATGCTATCAAATTATTGAAGATATGATTGCGCAAGGTTTATATTTTAATCCACTTGTTAATTTGCAAACACGTGTTGTTGATATTCGCAAACGTGCTGAACGTCATTTTGAGGTAGAAACGGCGACTGGGGATGTATTTGAGTCTAAGGCAGTTATTTTTGCGATTGGTGGCGGAATTATTAATCCTAAACCACTAGAAATTAGTGGAGCAGAGCGTTATCAATTAACGAATTTGCATTACGTTGTTCAATCTTTAAGTAAATTTAAAGACAAAGAGATTCTTATCTCTGGCGGCGGTAATACTGCATTAGATTGGGCACGTGATTTAGCGCCGATTGCGAAGCGTGTGACAGTGGTTTATCGTAAAATGGAAACGTCGGGTTATGAAGTGATGCATTCCGTTTTAACAGAGCGTGGTGTAACACTGATGCCACGGACGCAAATTAAGCAATTGATTGGTGATGACAAGAATCAGCGTATCCATAAAGTGTGTTTGGAACATTTAGATTCAGGAGATACTGAAACACATCGTTTTGATGATGTCATTATTAGTCATGGTTTTGACCATGAAAATCCACTGTTAACAGATTGTACTTCAAAGCTAGAACGGTATGACGATTATCGTGTTAAAGGCTTTGGTAATACAACGACAAATATTCCTGGTATTTTTGCGTGTGGCGATATTGTTCATCATGATGCGAAAGTGCATTTAATTGCCAGTGCGTTTAGTGATGCGGGTAATGCTGCGAATTTAGCTAAAACATATATTGAACCTGAAGCAAGTGATGAAGGTTATGTGTCTAGTCATAATGACATTTTTAAAGCAGCGAATCAGTCTATTCTTGCACAATATTTATAATTAGGAAAAGGGTGGAACCATGGTTAGAGTAAGTTATGAATCTCCATCAGTACAAGACTATTGCGCACTACGTGTCGAGGCGGGAATGAGCCCAAAATCTGAAGCTGCAGCTCAAAAAGGATTACCTCATGCTTGTTTTAATGTAACATTGTATGATGAAGCGACGCTTGTCGGCATGGGACGTGTGATTGGTGATGGTGGCACTGCATTGCAAATAGTTGATATTGCAGTGCGACCTTCATATCAAGGACAAGGCTTTGGTAAATGTATTTTACAAGAAATTATGTCTTATATAGATCGTATTGCTGAACAAGGTACTTATGTTAGTTTAATTGCTGATTATCCGGCAGACCAATTGTATGCGCAATTTGGTTTTACTTCAACTGAACCGAAGTCTGGTGGCATGTATAAGGTTTATTGATACAACAGCAAGGGCAAACGGAATGCATTTTTAAATTCGTATGCCAGACTACTCAACTACTGACAATATAATAGTTAAGAAAGTCCATGGCATAAATGTCTGAGGCAAGTGGAAGAAAGCAGTTTCAATTGAAATTGCCTTCTTCCTTATTTTTACCCTAATTACTACTAAGACAAAGCGCAGTGCTTTTAACTACTATATATTGAATAAAAAAACGCATAAAGACGATTTTTAATTTCAAATCGGCTTTATGCTTTTATTTGTGAATTTATGTTAAGGACTGTTTAGTATTTTGTTTATTTATTAAAGTCGATTACAACACGTCCTGCTTGTCGATGGTTAATAATCTTGTCTAAATATGTCGGTAGGTCCTTAAAGGCAATGCTTGTTTTAATATCATGCAATTGGTCTGGTCTTAAATCAGTGGCTAATCGACGCCATACGCGTTCTCTGACTTTCATAGGTGTGAAGACAGAATCGATACCTAGTATATTCGCGCCACGTAAAATAAATGGGAAAACGGTACTGTCGAAATGATGACCACCTGTTAGGCCAATTAGGGCGAGACTACCTCCATAATCTAAGCGTTTGAGTACGTAAGATAGGCCTTCGCCACCAATTGGATCCACAGCTGCTTGCCAAGTGCGACTGGCAAGTGGCTTTTGGTCGTCCTGTTCTATACGGTCAATGATTTTTGTGGCACCTAACTGTGTTAATCGTTCTTTAGATTCATGATTTCCTGTACTGGCAATGACCTGATAGCCAAGTGTGCTAAGCATCATGACAGCGAGTGAGCCAACGCCACCTGAAGCACCTCTTACAAGTACCTCTTTGCCTTCAATAGTCATGCCTTGATTTTCTAGGCGTTCGATGGCTAATCCGGCAGTATAACCAGCAGTACCATAAATCATGGTTTCTTCCAATGTAAGATGTTCGGGTAGCGGTACAATCCAGTCTGAATTCACTCGAGCATATTCACTAAATCCTCCAAAGTGACTAACACCTAAATCGTAGCTTGTGACAATCACTTCTTGACCTTTTGAATAACGTGGGTCATCGCTATGTTCGATGGTGCCAGCTAAATCGATCCCTGGTACCATTGGATATTTTTTAATTACTCCGTTATTGTCTTGTGTGGCAAGGGCATCTTTGTAATTAATGCTTGAGTATTGCACTTTGATTAATACGTCACCTTCTGGTAGGTCGTCGCTAGTTAACTGTATAAAGTCACCTTGAACCTTACCGTCATCATCTTGAGTTACTTGGAAAGCGTTAAATTGTTGCGTCATCTGTATGTTTGCCTCCTTAGATTGTTGTACAACGTCATTATCATTATTTACCCTAATTCAATTTTTCTTATACAAATAGCAATACATCAAATATTTTTGATGATTAAAATAATAAAAAAATATTTCAATATATCACTATTATTATGGGCATTGACATGAATTCATGGGCAATCTATAATTAGTTTGATAATGATTATCAATTGTGTGCATACATTTTATTTTCTAGTGAGAAATACTACTATAACAATTATTAAATAAGCAAATCTTAGCATTAGTTATTCTCATTTAGAACGGTTGTACAATGGTTTGATGATTGTTCATAACATACTTGAGGTGATTATTTTGAAAAAACTACCAACAATATTATTAGCTTCGTCATTACTATTAGCAGCATGTGGTAGCCAAGATGGCGGACAGGATTCACATTCTAAAAATAAGAGTAGCAAAAGCAATAACACAGCAGAGTTGAAAAAAGCTACTAAAGAATATGAAAAGTATACAGATAAACAATTAGATAAGTTTTTAAAAGGGACAACAGATTTTGTTAATGCAGTGAAGAATGATGATATGGAAAAAGCAAAATCGCTATATCCTAAAGTACGTATGTATTATGAACGTTCAGAACCTGTAGCAGAAGCTTTTGGTGATTTAGATCCGAAAATCGATGCACGTCTCGCTGATATGAAAGAAGAGAAAAAAGAAGATAAATGGACGGGTTATCATAAGATTGAAAGATCGTTATACCAAGATAATAAAATTGATGCAACAACGAAAAAAGATGCTGATCAATTGTTGAAAGATGCCAAAGAGTTAGATGCCAAAGCAGACACATTAAAAATCACGCCTAAATTAATGTTACAAGGATCTGTGGATTTACTTAATGAAGTATCAACATCTAAAATCACTGGTGAAGAAGAAATTTATTCTCATACTGACTTATATGACTTCAAAGCCAACATTGAAGGTGCACAAAAAATTTATACACTATTTAAACCAGAATTAAATAAAAAAGATAAAAAGTTATCAGCAGATATTCAAAAGAACTTTGATAAAGTGAACAAACTGTTAGACAAATATAAAGACGGTGACGGCTATAAACCATATGGTGATGTTTCTAAAGCAGATAGAAAAGCGTTAGCAGATGCAGTGAATGCATTAGGGGAACCGTTGAGTAAAATGGCCGTGATTACAGAATGAGTAATCAAGACGAACAACAAAAAGGACAAGTCTCAAGACGTTCCTTCTTAAAAATGTTAGGAATTGGTGGCGCGGGTGTCGTCATCGGCGCAAGTGGTGCAGGTAGTGTATTTTCATTTAAGTCAATGTTTGATACGCCAGAAGATAAAGAGAAAGATGCTTTTGAATTCTATGGCAAGGTTCAAGCTGGTATAACAACGCCAACACAAAAGACATGTAATTTTGTAGCATTGGAACTTAAATCTCGTGATAAAGCAGAAATTAAGAAAATGTTTCAAAAATGGACGGATATGACGGTAAGTCTAACTGAAGGCGAACCAGTTGAAAAGGATAGAAGTCATAATACGTTGTTACCTCCAGCAGATACAGGTGAATCGATTGGCTTAGGTGCAAGTAAGTTAACAATCACGTACGGTGTTAGTAAATCATTTTTAAAGAAAGTAGGTCTATCATCTAAGATACCTAAAGACTTTAAAGATTTACCTCATTTTGCAAATGATCAATTGGAAGATGAGTATAGTGATGGTGATATCATGATTCAAGCTTGCTCTAATGATTCACAAGTGACATTCCATGCGGTACATAATCTAATTCGTCCGTTTAGAGACTTAGTTAAAGTGAAATGGTCACAAACTGGTTTTGTTTCCGGAAAATTAGATGAAACACCAAGAAACTTAATGGCATTTAAAGATGGTACAGTCAATCCACGTAAAAGTGATGAATATAAAAACTATGTCTTTATTGATGATGGTTGGGCAAAGCATGGAACTTATTGCATTATTCGCCGTATTCAAATTCACATTGAAACATGGGACCGTACAGCTTTAGAAGAACAAGAAGCGACATTTGGTCGTAAACGTAGTTCAGGTGCACCATTAACTGGGAAAAAAGAATTTGATGAGCTTGATTTAGACGCAAAAGATAGTTCAGGTGAGTATGTGATTCCTAAAGATGCACATGCACGTTTGGCACATGAAGCTAAGACGTCCATCAAACGTCGTGCATATAATTATTTAGGCGGTACGAATGAAAAAACAGGTGCATTAGAAACAGGTTTAATGTTTATATGTTTCCAAAAATCACCACAACAGTTTATTGATATTCAAAACCATTTAGGTCATCAGGATAAGCTAAATGAGTATATTACACATCGAGGATCGGCTACATTTTTAGTGTTGCCTGGTGTGAAAAAAGGAGGCTACCTTGGTGAAACGTTATTTAATTAAGGTTGTTATTCTTTTAGCTATACTCACAATGGCTTTCCGGATGGCGCCTATGCCTTCAGCGGCTGCAGATAAGCCATCGATTAGTGATGTCTATGTTTCTATTACGGATGCTAAATCAATTTTAGAAGACAAATCAAAAAGCGATAAAGATAAAAAGCAAGCGATTAAAGATATTGATAAACAGCTAGATACATTAAAAATTAAAAATACGAAACAGGGGAAAGATGTTAAGCAGCAATGGCAAGCAGTTAAGAAAACATCATCAACTGAGTCACAAGCAGCAAAATTATCTGAAGTCACAAAATCATTAATTGCTTATGAGAATGCTGAATCTTCTGGAGATGCATCGAAAAAAATTAAAGAATTACAACAACAAGTAGATGCCAAAGACAGTCAGATGCAACAAGCAATTAAGGATAAAGATGAGACAAAGTTACAATCTATAAATAATAGTTTGAATCAGATTTGGACAAGTCATGAAACGGTTATCCGTAACTATGATGATTCAAAATATGGTCAAATCGAAGTGAACTTGATGCAGTTACGTGTGGCAGTTCAAAAAGAACCTTTAGATATCAATAAAGTTAAAAATGCTTGGACAACATTTAAAACAAGCATTGACCAAGTTGATCAAAAACAATCAAATCAAAGTTCAGATAAGTATAATGTGACACAATTAAATGATGAATTGGATAAAGCCATTAAAGGTATTGAAAATAATCAATTGAAACAAACAGATGATGCTTTAAGTAAATTTATTCAAATTTGGCCTTACGTTGAAGGTAAAATTCAAACGAAAAATGCGTCACTCTATACAACGATAGAAGATAAGATTCCTTATTATCAAAGTATATTAGATGATAGTAATAAAGACCGTGTTAAAGAAGGTCTACAAGATATTAATTCAGACATCAAAGATACGGTCGGCAAAGATAGTTATTCCTTTGTTGATGTCATGATTATTTTCTTGCGTGAAGGTCTTGAAGTATTACTTATCATTATGACATTGACAACAATGACACGTAATGTGAAAGATACGAAAGGTACAGCAAGTGTTCTAGGTGGTGCGATGCTTGGTTTAATTCTAAGTCTTGCCTTAGCCGTTGTCTTTATTCAAACTTTAGGTAATAATGGTTTGTTACGTGAAGGCATGGAAGCGACGTTAGGCATTATTGCCGTCGTCTTGATGTATATTGTAGGTATTTGGATGCATCGCCGTTCAAGTGCAAAACGTTGGAATGACTTAATTCAGTCCATGTATCAAAATGCAATTAGCAACGGTAACCTAGTATTGTTAGGTACGATTGGTTTAATTTCAGTGCTTAGAGAAGGTGTAGAAGTTATTATCTTCTATATGGGTATGATAGGCAGTATTCAGACAATAGACTTTGTGATTGGCATTGCCTTAGCCATTGTAATCCTTATTATCTTCGCATTGTTATTTAGATTTATTGTTAAACTGATACCAATTTATTACATTTTCAGAGTGCTTTCTATATTTATCTTCTTAATGGCGTTCAAAATGTTAGGTGTTAGTATTCAAAAACTTCAATTACTTGGTACATTACCACAACATAGTATTGAGGGCTTACCAACTATAAGCGTAATCGGATTCTATCCAAGCTTTGAAACGATTGGCGCGCAAATCATTTACATTATTTTAGTCATTGTGTTTATGAGAACACAACGTCAGCAAACGCAAACGACATAAATAAAACATATTAAGATGAGCTGTGAAGAAGATCTATAACAATCGGTTTCTTCACAGCTATTTTTATAGATAGAAAGGCATGGCTATAGTTATAACAGATTAAAGTTTAAAGTACTGGTAGGGTTTCCGCTATATCATTGATATGGTAAGAAACATCATTTAAAGGTATTAAAACTGAAGAGGCTGAAGCTGTTTCCTTAGCCAAAGAGATAATCATACGAAAAGAAGCACAAAGACGATTTTTAAATTCAAATCATCTTTGTGCTAATATTTTGGGATTGTTGTCCCAATCTATTTTTAATTGCTATGTGTGATTTTAGCAATAAACATACTAAATTCAAACAATAGAATGATAGGTAATGTCAATAATAAATTAAGTGTGATATCTGGAGGTGCGATAATACTTGCGGCAATAAAACAACCGAAATAAATATATTTGCGATATTTGCCCAATTGATGTACATCAATTAAATCAAAACGTGCCAGTCCCATAAATAACGTCGGTAACTGAAAGAGGATACCAAAGACAAACAACCAACGAATGAGTTCGCCTAAATATGACTTAAAGCCGATAGTTGGGTCAATATGTAGCATTTCCGATAAATTCAGTGAAAAATTAATAACTAAAGGAAATCCGATATAGAATGCGAATAATACGCCTAGAATAAACAACCCTGCACACCATATACTATAGCGATAAATAAATCGACGTTCATTTTGATGTAATCCTGGCGCAATAAATGCCCATAGTTGATAAAAAACGAATGGCACTATTAGGCATAGTGCCACAAAGAAGATAATCATGACATAAATTTGTATCATTTCAGTAAATGAGAAGGCGTGTAACGTTACATTTGCGCGCTTGATATAGTTGATAAATGGATTTATCCACCAATGTGATGATGCGTATACAATGATGGTAGATACCAAAAATGCAATGATTATCTTGACGAAGCGTCTGCGCAATTCATCAATGTGTTCCAGCAGGGTATAATTACTTAGGTTGCTCTCGTTGTGATTTGGACTCTTTACTGGGAGTATCAAGTGAATGATCTTCATCTAAGTGTTCGGCTGCTGACTTAAATTCTCGTAATGTACTGCCAATAGCTTTACCGAACTGGGGTAATTTCTTAGGACCGAAAATAATTAATGCGATTATACTAATAATAACTAAACTTGTAGGACCGGTAATACCTACTGCAAAAATGTTTGGTAACATAGTTAAAACCTCACTCCAAATGGATTATTCATTTCAATTATAACTTTATACTCATTGATAAAGATTATCAATGATAAATTTGTGTTATCTTAAATTTAATGGTCTTATGTGGGAGAATCTAACCATTTTAAAGGGAGTTGATCATGATGACAAAGGAAACTATCACTGCAGTACAAGCTTCAGAAATTGAAGATTTACAAGCAATTGCGCAACGCACATTTCATGCTACATTTGAAGGGTCTTATTCAGAAGCTGATTTTTCACAATTTTTTGCAGAGAATTACAATTTAGATATTTTAACGACAGAATTTCACAACCCCGAATCATTTCATTACTTTTATAAAGTCAAAGGACAAATTGTGGGATATTTAAAATTAAATATCGATGCTGCCCAAACGGAAGCTAAGGGTCCAGCATATTTAGAAATACAACGCATTTACTTTGATAAAGCATATCAAGGTGGAGGTAGAGGGAAAAAGTTTATTCAACTGGCTCTCAATAAGGCGTTGGAATATCAAAAGACAAAGGTATGGCTAGGCGTATGGGAACATAATCCTCAAGCCTTAGCATTTTATAAGACATGTGGTTTTAAAGTAACTGGACAACATGAATTTAAGACGGGAGATGTCATTGATATCGATTTAATTATGGAACGCAGCGTGGCGGATTAATTTTTAAAGGTTTAGTAGCGTCTAGTGCATCATCATATTTAAAGCTATGAACTAAATATTGGCAGTAGTTGACAGCATTGAAAATACGTTGATACCAAGCTGTTTTTCAATTCTAGTCAATTGTGCCGGAACGGGACTACAAATTCATAATGAATTCTGTCACTTTCTTTAATTTGTACGAAATTTGTAAATAAAAAACTTAAAAATTAACATAAAATTAGTATTTTTAATGTATAGTATAAGTATCAAGCATGTCATAATGCTTAGACGATAAGATAATGGAGGAGTTATAATGAAAAGATTATTAGCAAGTATATTGATTCTATCTTTATCTTTAGCGGCCTGTTCGCATGATGATGGCAACAGTAATAAGGAAGATACTAACAAATCAGAACAACATGATAGCCAAAAAACAGATAAAAACAAACAAAAAGATAAGAAAGATAAGAAATCAAATGTTCAAAAAGATGACGATGAGCAAGCAACGAATGACTCAAAAGACAACAGCTCAGAGAAAAACAGCAACAAGCAAAATAATGCTTCTCAATCGCAGTCTGGTGCTCAACAAGGTCAAGCAACAAATCAGAACAACCAAGCTAATAATAACAAAGGACAATCTCATTATGTTAAGCCATATCAAAGTCCCAATGCAGCTTATGTCTCAAGACAGCTAACAATATTTAACGGTAATGAAAATACAGCTTTAAAACAATTGCCTAACTTCAAAAACGCTTTAACAAAAGCGAATCAAGAAGTAAATAAAATTCACCAAATGCAATGTCAATATAATGATTATGCCATTCAATCTCATAATGGACGCTATGAGTATCTGTTTAGTTTTAAAAATCCTAAACAACAAGGAACTTATACCATTGTATCAGTGAATGGACAAGGTCAACCAAGTATTATTGAACCAGCATATCAACCTAAATAACAGATTACAGCCGACGTTAATAAGAGCGTCGGCTGTAATCTTTTTTAGTTATCAGCGTGTTTCTTATGGAGTTCTTTTAAAATCACGTCCGTAATCTCTGCTAATGCATGATTTGATTTATTGACAAAAGGATGATTGATGGATGGAATGCGCTGTTCAATTAAATCCTCATGTAACAATGCCTCGTCTTTATACCATACGGGTCGAAGTGCGGACAAGACATGTTCATAAATACCACGTTCTTGTTGGTACGTTTCGTGTTGTGGTGTAAATAGACATACCTTTTTATCTATGGTCAATGCGTCAAAGATGATAGAGGAATAATCTGTAACAATGATATCGGCGATTAATATTAAATCTTGTGTCTCAATATCTTTAGGCGCACGAATCACACGCTCTGGTAAACTGTAATCTTGTTGTGCTTCAACATGACCTTTGAATATAATATGGTACTGTTGCAATAAATCATCTGTAATTGTCAAATGTTGTTGTACCGTGTCTTTATGCCATGTTGGCGCATATAGAAGTACAGGCTTATCATCAGTGATATGAAGTTTCTTGCTGATGTGTTTGACTTGGGCACGGTCATGACGATGCTGTAGTAAATAGTCTACACGTGGATAACCCACAGGCAAGACGTTAGTCTCTTGATTTGGAAAAGCTGAATTGAAATATGGTACTACAGATGTGGCATCAACGACAAGATAATCTTGTTGAAGCCATTTATTATATTTACGTGCACGATAATTATAGATATTGCTATTTTCATATGGTTCAGCACTATCTAAAAATAAGCGTTTAATGGGTGAACCGTGCCAGAGTTGGATAATTGTACCATTTGGATGATATGTATCTGGCATATAACTTTCAATCACCACAACTTTGGCACTTTCAATCAGTTCTTGTTTGTTTTCTGCAGAAGTAGAAATAAAATTTGGACCTTTACGTTCATCTGTAATGAAATACGTATCCACCATAGGATTGCGCTTTATAAAATGATTGAATAAGTATTTTGAATTACCACGATAACCATGATCAAAGCCTAAGAAAACAACGTGATCTTTAACCTTTGATGTATCCTTTTGATAAAGATAGCTTAGTTTTTTGTGATTATTGACAGCATGTTGGTGCATCATGTTATATAGCCATTTAGGTAATTTGAATTTTGTCGTTACTAACCAGCTATCGGCAAAGCGCATTTTACTACTATCATCTTTATATTGCGGTTGTGGGAACGGGATAGCTTGGTATTGCTGATACGCTAATTTGTTTAATTCAAAATAATTCGTTGAGTTAATTTGCTGATCAGCTAACCAAGTCCAAAATGTCTCGCTTGCCTGTATTGGTTGAGTAAAATCATATGCCACGTGACCATCGACTACGACATCATCAAATAATAATGTCATAAGCGCTAAGTCAAAAATGTTATGAACGACATCCGTGGATAAATGATGCAAAGCGGTTGGAATATGGTAAACAAGGTTAGGATAATGATTAATATTTTGTGACCATGTTTTAAAGTCAACTTGAGCTTGACCAAAATATCGACAATCATTTAAATATTCTCCGTTGATTGTATAATCAACGACGATTGGATGAGGGTGTAAAGTGACAGACTTCAGCATGTCTTGGTGAATTTTAATTTCGTTCGCATAAGGAGCAAAGTGCGTATAGCCGTCAGCTAATGCACTTTCTAGTTGACTCGTTAATTGTTCCATATGAGAAATGTTAATTTGTTTCAGCATGATTTAACCTTCTATCTGTTAGCGATTTTCATTTATTTTACCATGTCAGATTAGATAATTCACTGATATGCGGCTTACAATCCAATAAAACGATAGTTACATATTTCTCGTAAAAAATACAATGCTAATTTTTGGTTTTAAATGCTTATTTTTGTATAGAATTCATTAGAAATAGTATTGTATTATAGGTATAAAGGTGTTATATTTTTATTGTGAAAAACTTCACAAAGGCTAACTGATGAATGCACACGTTGTGTTCATTGTAAATAAACTACAGAAAGAGGAGTCATGTATGTTAGTTCAATCTTTTAATCCTTTTGATAACTTATTGTTATCAAGCATTGTTGCAGCTATTCCAATTATCTTATTCTTATTATGTCTTACAGTTTTTAAAATGAAAGGGATTTATGCTGCAATCACTACTTTAGTTGTCACTTTGCTTATCGCCATTCCATTCTTTAAACTTCCTGGTGGCATTGCTACTGGTGCCGTAGTAGAAGGTTTCTACCAAGGTATTATTCCAATTGGCTATATTGTAATGATGGCCGTGTTACTTTATAAAATTACACAAGAATCTGGTCAATTCCAAACAATTCAAGATAGCATTACAAGCATTTCACAAGACCAACGTATTCAATTATTATTGATTGGTTTTTCATTTAATGCCTTTTTAGAAGGGGCAGCAGGCTTTGGTGTACCAATTGCAATTTGTGCCTTATTACTTACTCAATTAGGTTTCAGACCTTTACAAGCTGCGATGTTGTGTTTGGTAGCCAATGCAGCGTCTGGTGCATTTGGTGCCATCGGAATTCCAGTAGGTATTGTTGATACATTACACTTGCCTGGACATGTTACAGCTATGGGTGTATCTCAAACATCTACGTTAACTTTAGCCATCATTAACTTCTTTATTCCATTCTTATTAATTGCAATTATCGATGGCTTCAAAGGTATTAAAGAAACTTTACCAGCTATATTAGTAGTATCTATTACGTATACAGTCTTACAAGGTTTACTTACTGTATTCAACGGTCCAGAATTAGCTGACATTGTACCACCATTAGCATCAATGGGGGCATTAGCTTTATTCTCTAGAAAATTCCAACCTAAAAATATCTTTAGAGTTCAAAAAGATGTTAAACCTGAACCAACAAAACATCTTACAGCAAAACAAGTATTATATGCTTGGAGTCCTTTCATTATCTTAACTGTGATTGTGATGGTTTGGAGTTCACCTTCATTTAAAGGATTATTCTTGCCAAAAGGTAAACTCTCATCACTCGTGTTAAACTTCAGTTTACCTGGTACGTTTAGTGATATTGCACACAAACCAATCATGTTATCATTTAACTTCATTGGACAAACTGGTACCGCTATTTTAATCACTATTCTGATTACTGTGTTAATGGCTAAAAAAGTTAGCTTTGGTGATGCTGGTCGATTATTTGGTGTAACGTTTAAAGAACTTTGGTTACCTATTTTAACTATATGTTTCATCTTAGCCATTTCTAAAATCACAACATACGGTGGTTTAAGTAGTGCCATGGGTCAAGGTATTGCAAAAGCAGGTAATGTCTTCCCAGTATTATCTCCAATTCTAGGATGGATTGGTGTATTTATGACTGGTTCAGTTGTAAACAACAACTCGCTATTTGCTCCAATTCAAGCATCTGTAGCACAACAAATTGGCACAAGTGGTTCACTCTTAGTTGCTTCAAATACAGTTGGTGGGGTAGCTGCAAAATTGATTTCTCCTCAATCAATAGCTATTGCTACAGCTGCTGTTAAACAAGTTGGTAAAGAATCTGACTTATTAAAAATGACACTTAAATATAGTATTGGATTATTAATCTTCGTATGTATTTGGACATTCATACTTTCATTAATATTCTAGAAAAGAACTTAATAAATCAGTACTTAATCGTTTCTCTGTAAACGATTAAGTACGGCAACCATGACGGAACGGGACAACGAATTCATTGTGAATTCGCTGTCCCGCTCTCATTTTCTTTGATTATATACAGAATCCATTTTGCTAGTTAATATGATTGCATCTATATATGAATATTTACGCTGTCATAAGCTGTCCTTCAAATACAACTTATCCTTTGAAAATAGCCATAAACGCAGCATACACATGGTCAGCAGTATATTGCTTTAACGTTTGTTGGCCTGCTTCAATCATTGGGGTTAATTTTGTGTAATATTGTGTCGCAATATCAATGTATTTAGCCAATGATCCGGCATCTCCGTAGTCTGCCAAATAACCATTGGTTCCGGCATTGATAATATAAGATGGTCCTAAAGTGTCTTTAAAGCTAATCACAATATTATGCTGTGCCATGGCTTCAAGAATAACCATGCCAAAGCCCTCATTTCTTGATGGGACGACAGTTATTTTACTACGTGATAGTTTCTTATCTAAGTCTTTTGTGGCAGGAAACAATTTTATAATATCATTTAGGTTATACTGTTCTATCATATTGATTAATGCTGCCTTTTCTTTTCCTTCACCGTAGATGTGGATTTGATAACGAATTTGGCGCAAATCATCTTGTATGCGACGTGCAGCTTCTATGAGTAAGTCATATCCTTTTTCATAGTCTAAGCGACCAGCGCTAATAATGATGTTTTGTTTTTGGGCTCCAATGAAACGATGATTAATAATATTAGGAACTATGTAAACTGGCGTTTGGATGCGTTGTTGATAGGCGAATTGATCACTATCAGTTAATGTTGTTACGGCATCTAAACCTTGATAAGCACGTATTATTTGGTGCTGATAACGTGTTGGATGTGCGTCGAAGTTCATATGTTCCATTCCAATAGTAAAGACATCTTTAGGAGCGAATTGTGCCACGAGTATGTTATAACTGGCACGTGTTCCGACTAATACATCAGTTGCGGTTTGCTTAATGCTGGCAATGATTTTCTTTTCAATAAAACTAGATAATTGAGTAAGTCCTGGTTCATATTTAGATATTTTTTTAGGCTTTAGTAATGGCGTGAATTTACGGATACGATTTGCGATAATACCACTTATATTTTGTGGTTTGAGACGATAATCGACAAGGTCTATCACCTTAATGTTATTGTTCAACGCAAAATAAGGTGTGTCGGCTGCACGCAGAACTGAGACAATCGTAACGTCATGGCCGCGCTCTGCTAAAGTATTTGCCAATTGAGAAACTGCTTTAACTGTGCCACCTAAGGCATAAATATTGTGCATTAAAAAAGTAAAAGACTTCATAAAAATTGCCCTCTTTAGTGAAATAGTTTATAAAAATTATATCATGTCTAAACATATGCTGGAAATAACTTAGCAAGCACAATGCACAAAATATTATGAATAATTGAAAATATTTGAACAAATATACTTGTTTAAGCTTTTTTCATAGTTCATTTATGTATATAATTGAGTTAGTCATTATAATTAAGAAAAAGCACCTAAATAAGGTGAATTTTTTAACATTAATTAAGAAAGCGCTTTAAAACAAGCGTTTGTTTGTCAGTCTTAGTTGTGAAACGATAAAGGGGGAAGTGTTTGTTATGAATCAAGCACCTAGCAAGACAGATGTTATCTTAATTGGTGGAGGAATTATGAGTGCGACATTAGGTACGCTTATTACCGAGCTCTCACCAGATAAAGACGTTAAATTATTTGAGAAGTTAGCACAACCGGGGGAAGAAAGTTCAAATGTATGGAATAATGCTGGCACAGGGCACTCAGCATTATGTGAACTGAATTATACGAAAGAAGGACAAAACGGCGACATTGATTGTACGAAAGCAATCAAGATTAACGAACAGTTTCAAATATCTAAACAGTTTTGGGCTTACCTTGTGCGTACTGGCCATTTAACAGAGCCAGGAGACTTCATTCAAGCTGTACCACATATGAGCTTTGTCAAAGGCGTGAATAATGTGAGGTTTTTGAAAAATCGTGTTAAAGCGCTACAGAAGAACGTATTATTTGAAAAAATGGTTTATACAGAAGACAAAGAAAAAATTACCGAATGGGTACCGTTAATGATGGCAGGAAGAACATCTCATGTGCCTATTGCCTTAACACGAGATGAAACAGGTACGGATGTGAATTTTGGTACATTAACTAAGAAGTTGATTGCACAGTTGAAAACAAAAGATGTGGATGTTCATTATCAGCATGAAGTTCAAGATTTAGCACAATTAGATAATGGGGCTTGGCTGGTGACTATTAAAGATTTAGCAACAAATCATATTACAACGTATGAGTCACGTTTTGTCTTTATAGGCGCAGGTGGTGCCAGCTTGCCATTATTACAAAAGACTGGAATTAAGGCTTCTAAACATATAGGTGGCTTTCCAGTAAGTGGTCTCTTCTTAAGATGTACCAATCCAGATGTCATTCAACAGCATCATGCCAAAGTGTATGGTAAGGCAGAGATTGGTGCGCCACCTATGTCAGTACCTCATTTAGACACGCGTTTTGTTAATGGAGAACGCGCGCTATTATTTGGCCCATTTGCTGGATTTTCACCTAAATTTTTAAAAACAGGGTCAAATTTGGATTTAATTAAATCAGTTAAACCTAATAACTTAGTCACGATGTTATCAGCTGGTATTAAAGAAATAGGGTTAACAAAGTATTTAGTTTCGCAGTTAATGTTATCAAATGAAGCTCGTATGAATGATTTACGTGTCTTTGTACCGAATGCGCAAGACGAAGACTGGGAAGTCATTACGGCTGGGCAACGTGTACAAGTGATTAAAGATACTGAACAAAGTAAAGGAAATTTACAGTTTGGGACAGAAGTGATTACAAGTGATGATGGCACGTTAGCAGCATTACTTGGTGCATCTCCAGGGGCATCTACTGCAGTTGATATCATGTTTGATGTATTACAACGTTGCTATAGAGATGAGTTTGAAGATTGGATGCCTAAAATAAAAGAAATGGTACCATCATTTGGCTTAAAGTTATCAGAGCATGAAGATGTTTATCATGCAGTAAATAAAGAAATACAAAAACACCTGCATGTGCAATAATATAACCAAATAGGCTAGGACATCAATATCTTTGACAAGATGAAGCAGGCAATTTCCATTGAAACTTAATAGAAATTGCCTGCTTCATTATTTTTATTATTTCAAACGTTGTTGAAGCTGCTGATTGATTTCATTGACGTAACGTCTGTTTTTCAAAAATGATACGACCCAGATGATCATATAGATGATGATAAAGATAATCGTAAATTTAGTAATGTGTGATAAATCTAGGTTGAACCAGCCTGCAAATGTAGCTAAAGGGAGGAACCCAAGATAGCTACAGACGAAATGTGATGCTGTGGCAGTAGTAATACTCCAATCGGTATGCGTGAAAATAAAGTTTGTTGCAAAAAATACCATGCCGATCAGCAGCCAAATAATAATAGATAACAACATGACAGTAGGTCCATTGAAGTGTTGATAATAAAGCTGTCCGAATGTTGAATCTGGTGCTAACGGATAGTAGTGTTCACCATTTGACATCATGCTAAATATGATGGATAGTGATAGGCCAATAATAAGACTAATAAATAAGCTTTTAGAAAGTGATGTCATATTGATAATCGCTCCTTGATAGATTTTAAATAGCGCCGTGAAGAATAGGTATAATCACAGCCTTCTAAATACATGCGGATTAAGCCGTTGGGTTCTAATTGTAGTTTTATAATTTTATCGATATTCACAATTTCTGATTTTGAAATTCTGATAAAGTTTGAGGTTAACATGTTTTCTAGCTGATATAATCGTTCTTTCACAACATATGTTGTATGGTCTTTAACTGCTGTTACCGTTTTATGCTGAGTGCGAAATGTGGTGATATCTGTGATAGCCAGACGATAGATATCTTCATCATGACGAGCAGTGAGATATTTTGGTTGTGATAATTGGTTCACTGTGTCAATAACAGTTTGAGTGTCGTTATCTAATATAGGCGAATGCACAGCCACATATTGTTCAGTTTCCTTTGGACTAATAAATAATTTTAATTTCATGGCGACTCCTTTCTTTAGCTCTATTTAAGCATGAAATCATATTTGAAGAAATAGCTTATCGCTATGTGGTTATGATTCAGTGATAAGCGGTAAAATAGGGCTGATGATATATATTTAGGCACTATAAAATCACTTGAATCTGAAATATATTACATCATGCTTTAAAAATAAAAATGATACTTTCTATGGAAATAAAACTAGAAAGTACCATTTTTATTGTTTAACTAATATATGTTGCTAGCAGCAATTTTATTTTTAAAATATAACAATTGATCATAGAACATTGCTTACGGTTTGAAAGGGAGTATGACTGTAAATTGTGTTCCAATAAGATTGTTACTCTCTACTTCAATGTGACCATGGTGAAGCTGAACAATTGCTTGAGTAATTGATAATCCCAGTCCATTACTTGTGTCATTTGAATTTACTTTATAGAAGCGGTCGAAGATGTGCAACTGTGCTTCTTTAGTCATCGGCTGACCATCATTTTGTATCGTAAAATGAACGTGATTGTTTCGATGTTGAAGTTTGATATTAATTGCACCTTCATTATTAGTATATTTGATCGCATTGCGCAGTAAATTTTCAAAGGCTTGATGCAATAATCGCTCATTACCTAACAGGCTTGAAGGTAGTAATTCAGCGTATACGATAATATTTTTACGTTCAATTAAATATTGTTCATGGCGAATCAAGTCTTGGAGTAATAGATCTAACTGTATCGTTGAATTCAATTGAATATGACTTGCATTGTCAAGTTCTGAAAGTATTAACAACTCTCTAGTTAAGTCACTTAAGCGTGAAGTTATGGTGAATAAATCATTGATAATTGTTTGTTGTGTCGCTTTATCGTCGCTTGCTTGTAGTTGTGTTAATGCGTGATGAATGTGAGTTAAAGGTGTCTTCATCTCATGAGAGACATTTTGCACGAAGTGTTGACGCATCGCATCAACTTGCTTTAGTGATTGTCGCATCGTATCGAAACGATATTGCAAAATGCCAATTTCATCTGTTCGCGTTTGTTTAATAGGTGTATCAAAATCACCATGCATCAGTCGCTCTGTGGCATATTTTAATGACTGTATAGGTTTAATAATGGCGTATGTTGAAGCGATAATGAGTGAAATTGAAATGATGAGCAACAAAATGATCAGAAGTGCTAAAAAGATTCTAAATTCACTAAATGTTTGTCCAATGTCAGGACGCATAAATACTGCAACATATCCCTCTGAACTTTTAAATCTTACACCGACTGTATTATCTGTTTCATTGTCAAAAAAGCCTGTGACTAACAATTGAAAAGGCTGTTTCGCAATACCATGATAATCATGACCTTGTAGTACACGTTGAATATTGGTTGCTGAGAGGGTATCTTTGCGAAAATCGGCACCATAAAAATGTTTATGACCGTATTTGTCCACCGTCATAATTTGATAATTCATATCAGCGAGATGCTTGAAAAATGATGATGAAACTTGATGTTGTTGTGCAGCATCAAATTGTCTTGCATTCTTTAACGTTGTCATAATTTTTTGGTCATTTTTAGGCTTTAAATTGAAATGATAGTAGACATTTGATATGAAAAAGCTAAGGATGGCACTTAGTAAAATAACGGTAATGGTATAGATGGCGATTCTTGAATATAAAGATTTAAACATGGGCTTCCACCTTGTATCCTTGGCCACGGACGGTTGTGATTGTCACATTGGCTGCTAATTTTGATAAGCGTTGTCTCAAGCGTTTGATATGGACGTCTAAAGTTCGCTCATCTCCCTCATAATCAAATCCCCACACCTTTTCAATAAGCGTATCTCGTAAAAACACTTGTTTAGGATGACTCGTGAGCATATATAATAATTGGAATTCCTTTTTGGGTAAAGTCATCGTCTTATGATCTACTTGTACTTCCATGTAATTATCATTTAATGTCAGGTTGCCTAGTTGTATAATGTGTTCAGCATTGATTTGATAGCGGCGAAGTACAGCTTTAATTCGAAAAATAAGTTCCTTAATTTCAAACGGCTTCGTGACATAGTCATCTGTACCACTTAAAAAAGCGCGCTCTTTATCTGTAAGTGCATCACGTGCCGTTAACATAATGACTGGTAGATCAAAATCAAGTTTTATTTGCTGGCATAATTCAAACCCGTCCATACCAGCCATCATAATATCAACAATCGCGATATCGACAGTTTGCTGTTCTAAAAATTGTAAGGCCGCTGTACCACTCGGTTTAGTATAAGTATGATAGCCCTCATTGTTTAAATGGGAAGCTACATAATCTAAAATCGTTTGATCGTCATCCACAATAAGACAATTAACCACGCTACACGCTCCTTTTTTATTCTTTATTATACGGTGTTAAGTTATTTTGAACAAATGTCATCTAGTTCATATTCAGTTCACATTCCATAGCTATATTCAAACCATCAATTTGAAATGGAAGTGACAGATGATGAAACTTGCTTGGCGAGAAATTACATTTTACAAATTTCGCTATATATTAATTACGCTTATCATTATTTTGTTGGCCAGTATGGTGTTATTTATTACAGGGCTGGCACAAGGATTGGCACGCGAAAATATTTCATTCTTTGAACAACAACATGCACAACATTATGTGATGCAAAAGATGTCACAGCCTCAGTTGGAGAAATCTAATATTTCTGCTCAAGACACATCAAAAGTAAGAACAATATTACAGCAACAACCGACACGTTTAAAGCCACAAGTATTAACTGTTAATCAAGATTCACTTGATGTAATGACGGTTACTACTGATAAGACATTTAAACCACAATTGCAAGCTGGGACCTATCCTAAAAAAGCACACGATATAGCAATCAATAATAAATTGACTGCTAAAGGCATACAGATTGGTGATAAGGTCCATTTTAAAGGTCATTCAACCCACTATCATGTTACAGGTATTTTAGAGAATACGATGTATGCGCATAGCTCAATGTTATGGATGACTCAAGAAGGTTTCGAACAACTGAATAAACAAGCTGCGACTGTGTTCCCAGTGAAAGATTTAAATGAGGAACAACGTTCACAACTTGCAGATGATTCTAAGTTAGAGCTTGTTAAACCAGATACATTGCAAGCAAATATAGCCAGTTATCAGGCAGAACAAGCACCGTTAAATTTAATGGTCATGAGTTTATTTGTCATTACTGCCATTGTGCTAAGTGCGTTCTTTTACGTTATGACGATTCAAAAGATTTCCCAAATTGGTATATTAAAAGCCATTGGTATTAAGACACGTCATTTACTTATAGCACTCATAGGACAAATTATGTTGATTACTTTATTTGGAGTGAGTATTGCGGTTGGTCTGATATGGAGTTTAACATTTGTTATGCCAGTAACAATGCCGTTTTATATTCATTTGACTAACATTTTAGTGATTTTGGGTGGTTTTGTCCTTGTCGCTTTAATCGGTGCGTTATTATCAATGATAAAAGTATTAAAAGTGGATCCTATAGAAGCGATTGGAGGAGATGCATCATGACTTTAAAGGTAGCTAATCTTCGTAAAACATTTGGACAAGGTGAGGCAAAAACACAAGTATTAAAAGGGATAGATTTTGAAATTGCTGACGGTGAGTTCGTTATTTTGAACGGCGCCTCTGGTTCAGGTAAAACTACATTGCTAACAATGCTGGGTGGTTTGTTAACACCAACCGAGGGGACAATTGAAGTGAATGACAAACCATTATTTTCGACACAAAGTCATAATAGTGCATTAAGGTTAACCGATATAGGCTTTATTTTTCAAGCAGCTTATTTAATCCCATATTTAAGTGTCATAGAGCAATTGACATTAGTAGGTAAGGAGGCAGGACAATCTCATAATGATGCCCAACAACGTGCACGTACGTTATTAAGTGATATAGGCTTAGCACATCGGCTGGATGCTTATCCTCATATGCTATCTGGTGGAGAAAAGCAGCGTGTGGCCATTATGCGTGCTTTTATGAATCAACCGAAAATTATTTTAGCAGATGAACCCACAGCAAGTTTAGATGCTAAGCGTGCAGTACAAGTTGTTGATATGATTAAAACACAAATTAAAGGTAACCAAATGATGGGAATAATGATTACCCATGATGAACGCTTATTTGCATATGCTGATAGAGTAATTCAATTATATGACGGTCAAATTGTACCAGGTTAGTCTGAATAGGCTGGGGCATAAATGTTTCTGACATGTTGAAGCAGATCATTTCTATTAAAATTTACATAGAAATGATCTGCTTCTGTATTTTTATAAGTTCAAAAGTATGGCGCTAATAAACAATAATGCAAAGTATAATGTAAGCAACAATTTATATTGATGCATCAAACCAAGGAAATCTCGGATGAGCGAACGTGCTAATAAATGACAGGGTGTTGAACTTCCAATACCTTGAACCGGTAGCCCAAACTTCTGGGCAAAGCGTAAAGCTCTAAGTATATGAAATTGACTTGTTACTACAAGGAGCTTATTTGGTTTAGGTGTCATTGCATCGATAATTGATTTACTATAAAGAAAATTTTCAGCAGTGTTTGTAGAATGTGCTTCCATGATAATAGATTGTTCCGGTACACCGTGTGAAAGAAGATAGCGTTTCATTGCTAATGCTTCAGAAATTGGTTCATCTTTACCTTGACCGCCACTGACAATGATTGTACAGTGTGATTGTTGATTGTATATTGATAGTGCTCGGTTTAAACGACTAGCTAACAAAGGTGTGACAGCTTCAGTAAAAATACCTGCACCTAACACAATAATGCCATCAAAAGTACAATGGTTTGTCATTCTGCCAAAAGCTGATGAGAAACATAAATATAATGCAAATGTTGTTAGCGTACTGATAGCAATAAGACTAAACCATATAAATAAACCGTTGAACACGGGTACATGAATTAGGCTAATATAAGCACAAGCGCAACTAAATAATAAGAGGCGATAAATATATTTCATTAATTCTTGCAATAATTGTCGACCTTGTTGCTGCTTTATAAGATAAAAATGTTTAACAAATAACACAGTAACCAGTACAATAAATAAAGAAAAATAACATAAAACAAAACTTTGTTGCCATAAATTTATTAGTACAAATGAAAAAGCTAAGATAACAGAAATAAAATAGAGACGTAATGATACAAAGGTTTGACTATTAAAGAGCGTAGGTACGATACATATAAAGGTTAAAAAAGCTATACTAATACTTAACATAAAGTAAACCTCATTATATAGATTATGTATTTAATGTAATGGAATTCAAATAACTGCGCAAATATAAAGTTGAAATTTTGTAAATAAATAAGTTTCTTTATAGCCCTATTATTGATAAAATTATTTGAATACATTATTAATTCGGACAAAAGATAGAACATTCAAGGAGCGTATCATGAGTACAATATCAAAAAGTCATATTGATTTTATGAAACAGTTTATCGATGATGTGAACACACTTACAGCTAAATTGTTCAAAGACATTCAAAATGAATACGGTATTTCAGTGGAGCAGTCTAATGTTTTAAGACTATTAAGCAATCATCAGGCATTGACCATTACTGAAATCACAGAAAAACAAGGCGTAAATAAAGCTGCTGTTAGTCGACGCATAAAAAAATTAATCGATGCTAAGCTGGTTTGTCTTGAAAAGCCCAATAGTCATATTGATCAACGCTTAAAATATATCAAATTATCAACAAAAGGACAGCAATATATTGATGAGAGTAAAAATATACTTAGTCGAATTGCCAATGACATGGTCAAAGATTTTTCAAGTAACGAGATTGAACAAGCACTCAACGTGTTGTGCATCATTGACTCAAGAATAAAACAATTCAACAAGCAATTTGATTAAATATAAGATTATGATTATAAACGTGCAATACTATGGAATGACTACATAATAAAACATGTATGTGAAATGATGCTGAAAAGAGAAACGAGGTGACAATATGACTACGTGTCCTAAATGTGGTGAAGAAATAAAGAATGAACAAACCAATCATTGCCCAAACTGTGGTGCAACTATTAACGACAATGGCGAAAATAGCTCAAATCAAGCTTCAAACGAGGCAACAATTCGGCTTAAGAAAATTGTACCGTGGGCAATCGGTGGGTTTATTATCATATTGTTAATTATCGTCTTTGTATTGTTAAAAAATTTTAACTCTCCAGATGCACAAGCGAAAATATTAATAAATGCGATTGATAATGATGATTCGCAAAAGGTCGCTACGATGTTAACTACACGAGATAATAAAGTCGATGAAACAGAAGCACAAACTTATATCAAATACATTAAAAAGGAAGTCGGTATGACAAAATTTATCTTTGATATAAGAGAAACAGTTGAAAAGTTAAATAAAAGCGAGACACGTGTAGCTGCTTATTTACAAACACGTGCTGGGGAAAATGTGTTACGTGTCAGCAAAAATGGTCGACGTTATTTGATTTTCAATAATATGAGTTTTACGCCGCCAACAAAAGAAGTTACGGTTAAACCTAAAGAAGATACGAAGTATGAATTTAAAGATGATGGTCGCAATAAGAAAGTCGTTGCAGAAGCGGATAAAGAAACCACTATCGGTAAATTTATACCAGGAAATTATGCCATTGACGCTAAAAAAATTACCGACAACGGTGTGTTTACTGGCTACTTGAAGTTTGATTTTAAATATGCAAATAGCAATACGGTAGATGTGAATGAAGATTTTAATGAAGCCAAAGTTCACGTTAAGATTAAAAATGGAGAACAATTAAGCCGCAGTTCATTAAAAGTAAAAATTAATGATAGAACTTGGGATTATGGCAACGCCAAAGTATATGGTCCTTATCCGAAGAATAAAGATATTACAGTGTCAGCAACTGGTAAAGTTAAAGGTAAGACATTTGAAACAGAAACAAAGTCAATCAAAGCAGATAAATTAACGGATAATACCGATGTGACAGTGTCATTTGATGATGATGATATTTCAGATTATATAGAGAAAAAGGAAAAAGAAGATAACTCGTTGAAAAATAAACTAGGTAGCTTTTTCAGCAGTTATTCATTATCATTAAATCAAGCCATAGCTCAAAGTGATTTTTCACTTGTTCATTCATTTTTGAAAAAAGGGTCTAGCAGTTATGATAAAGTACGCAAAAATATTGCATCTAACACAAGTGCACGACTCGTGTCACCGATTATCTTAAGCGTAGATCAAACAGGCGACACGATTAAAGCTAAAGTGCAAGGTTTTGGACTCAATGGATTACCTGTTGTGAAAAATTATGTTTTAGAAGAAAGCAAAGATGACTTAGGTTATAAATTAGTTAAAGTAGATTAACAGCGCGGTGAAAGGACAGAAATCTTTTAAATATTAAAGGTTTCTGTCCTAGTTTTATCTTAATTATATTGAGAAACTTAACTATAGAAAGGTGTGATTAGGTGTCATCACAACAACGTGATAAGCAATCATTAATATTTATTATTATTTTAGGTGCACTTACGGCAATTGGGCCATTATCGATTGATATGTTCTTGCCTGGGTTACCAGAAATTAAGCATGATTTTAATACATCGACAGCAATTTCACAATTAACCTTATCCTTATTTATGATTGGATTAGCGCTCGGCAATTTATTTGTAGGTCCTATTTCGGACGCAATAGGTAGAAAGATGCCACTAGTAGTATCGATGTTTATCTTTACACTAGCCAGCTTTAGTATTATTTTTGTCAGTAATATATGGGTGATGATAGTACTACGCTTTGTTCAAGGGCTAACAGGGGGCGCGAGTGCTGTCATTTCCCGAGCAATAGCGAGTGATTTATATAGTGGTAAAGCACTTACCAAATTCCTAGCATTATTAATGTTAGTCAATGGCATCGCGCCGATTATCGCACCAACACTTGGTGGCATTATTTTAAGTGTGTCTATTTGGCGAACGGTCTTTATTGTACTTACTGTTTTTGGCATACTGATGCTGTTAGGTTCAGCCCTAAAAGTTACAGAATCACTGCATATTGAGCAACGTGAGACAAGTGGCATTAAAGTTATTTTTAAAAATTTTGGAAAGCTATTAGCTACACCAAAATATGTATTGCCAATGCTGATACAAGGCGTAACCTTCATCATGCTATTTAGCTATATTTCAGCATCACCGTTTCTTATTCAAAAAATATATGGTCAGTCACCATTTGCTTTTAGTCTTATCTTTGCATCGATTGGTGTTACGCTAATTATCTCAAGTCAATTAACAGGAAAATTAGTAGATTATGTTGATAGACAGCAATTATTAAGAATACTGACAGTAATCCAAATTGTAGGCGTGATTATTGTAGGTTTCGTATTAACTAATCATTGGTCATTTTGGATTTTAATCATAGGTTTGATTGTACTTGTTGCACCAGTTACAGGTGTTGCAACACTAGGTTTCGCGATTGCGATGGATGAGCGTACGACAGGATCGGGTAGTGCATCAAGTTTGCTAGGGTTACTACAGTCATTGCTAGGGGGACTTGTGACACCTCTAGTTAATTTAAAAGGTGAATATAACAGCACACCATATCTTATTATTATTTCTATTGCTGCACTTGCTTTGATGATGTTACAAATAGTTAACTACTTTGTTTTTAAAAAAAGCACAGAATAATAGTAGATACTTCGTAGCGTTTTTATATAAATAGTTGCTGACAAAGAAAATAATTGAAATAAAAAGGGAGCGGGCCAGAATTCATAATGAATTCGTAGTCCCGCCCCGACAAGGTTGACTAGGATTGAAAAAAGCTTGGTATTAGCGTATTTTCAATCCAGTCAACTACTGCCAATATAGAACTCAGAGCCTAAAATATAATTATGTCCCAGACTCTGACGAATGTTAAATATAACAAAATTTATGACTTTTTGGACGAATTTTTTATGCGTATGTTTTTCAAAATGTCGCCTACACCTATCGTCTTCTATGAGCACTGTTTCATTGCGAGTCAGCGTCCCAATACTGTTTAGCCATCCAAAATACGGATGGTTTTTATTTTAGAACTTATAACTCAGACTGTATTCCTATAATTACGATTCTGACCCATATTTGTGTATACTAGCGTTGTAATTTAATCGTATTAGCAAGTAGAATATCAGCAATTTTATGTGGACTTTCTTGACAACCGTCTTTCAGCCAACTTAACAAAATAGCAGTTTGTCCACCTAACGTATAAGTAACAAATGCACTTTTATTCTCAATCGTTGTATTATAGTCTGTTAAAATCTTTTCATACTTCACTTTTGTGAGCTGGAAGTATTCGATGGCAATTTCACGATTGGGATGGGTAATGAATACGGCATGAAAGAAAGCTTTTTTACGTTGTATGTACTTTAAGACAATCACAAAGAATTTATGAATCTTCATATTGTTTGATTTAACATCTTCAAAGTCATTGTACAATGTGTCTAACAAATTGATGTATTTCTTTTTATGGTAATTTTGAATAATATCATATAAATCATATTTATCTTTAAAGTTAGCGTAAAATGTTGAACGGTTTACATTGCTATGTGCACAAATTAATTTTGTAGTAATAGCTTCAAAAGGATATTGTTCAAGTAGATGGACAAAATTAAAAATAATTCTATATTTCGCACGATTTTTCATTTGTAAAGTCACCTGTATTTGTTTTGTTACGAAAAACCAACAATTTTGTTAGATGTGTTGGTGTTTTTTTACTGCTGATGTCTCTATAATAGATAAAGTGAATTTTAAAAGCAAATAGGAGGAAATGTTTAGATGAAAAAATTGATTTTAATCAATGTGATTACAATCGTTGTTTTAGCGGTTATTGGTATCATTGGCTTCCATTTTTATAACAATGCGACAAGCTATGTAACGACTGATAATGCTAAAGTTGACGGTAAACAAATTAAAATTGTAAGTCCAACATCAGGTCAAATTAAATCATTTGATGCTAAAGAAGGGGACAAGCTAAGTAAAGGTGACAAAGTAGCTACAGTCGTTGGAAAAAGCGAAAGTGGCGATACACAATCAATGGATATCAAAATGCCACAAAACGGTACAATCGTAAAAACAGATGGTGCTGAAGGTTCTATGGCACAAGCTGGAAATCCAATCGCTTATGCATACAATTTAGATGAATTATATATTACTGCGAATGTTGATGAAAAAGACGTCAGCAGTATTGAGAAAGGTAACGACGTAGATGTTACAATTGATGCGCAAGGTACAACAGTGAGTGGTAAAGTTGAACATGTTGGTCAAGCAACAGCAAATAGCTTCTCATTAATGCCATCTTCTAATAGTGACGGTAACTACACGAAAGTATCTCAAGTCGTTCCTGTAAAAATTTCTCTTGATTCTACACCATCAAAAGATGTTGTTCCTGGTATGAACGCTGAAGTTAAAATTCATAAAAACTAAGGGGGTCAAAATATGACTACGACCTTCATTATTGGTTATATTGTTGTAGCGCTCATATTTATTGGCCTTATTAACTTTTTCGTGGTTAAATCACGCAAAAAGAATAAAAATAAAGGGCAATTCAAGGAACAACGCAATCTACAAGATTCTAAGAGTCAACAATCTAAATTTAAAATAAGTGATTTAGACAAAGAAGAAATGTCTAAAAATGGGTTTAATCAAAGTAAGTCAAATGACATTGAAGATGATAAACGTAAACATCAATTCAATGATACAACAGAACACATTGCAACGACAGAAACAGGAGATACGTCTGATAAGCTACAACACGCTGATGAAACATCACATGGTGTCAATCAAGGAGATGATGCACATGATGCTATTAATCCGAACTCTGTAGAAGGACGTGTCAATGAACAAATCAAGAATCAAAATGAAGATTTTGTCTTTGGCAAAAATGTTACACGTGCTCAAATTATAGCAGCGATGTTATTTGGTATGTTTATTGCTATCTTAAACCAAACATTATTAAACGTGGCATTACCGCGTATTAATACTGAATTCAACATTTCAGCATCAACTGGTCAATGGTTGATGACAGGATTTATGTTAGTAAATGGTATCTTGATACCTATCAGTGCGTTTTTATTCAATAAATATTCTTATCGTAAATTGTTTATTATCGCGCTTACATTATTTACACTGGGTTCATTAGTTTGTGCGATTTCTACAAACTTCCCAATTATGATGACAGGACGTGTATTGCAAGCCATTGGTGCTGGTATATTAATGCCACTTGGATCTAACGTTATTGTGACAATTTTCCCACCTGAACGCCGTGGTGTAGCCATGGGTACAATGGGGATTGCCATGATTTTAGCTCCTGCAATCGGTCCAACACTTTCTGGTTATATCGTTCAAAACTATCACTGGAATGTGATGTTTTACGGTATGTTCATTCTAGGATTAATTGCTATTATCATAGGGTTTATTTGGTTTAGATTATATCAACGCACAACAAATCCTAAAGCCGATTATCAAGGTGTTGTATACAGTACAATTGGTTTCGGTGCCTTATTATACGGCTTCAGTGAAGCTGGTAACAAAGGCTGGGGCTCAACAGAAATCATCGTGATGTTTATTCTTGGTGCAGTATTTATTACGTTATTTGTTATTCGTGAATTAACAATGAAAGCACCGATGTTAAATCTTGAAGTTTTGAAATCATCAACGTATACATTGACTACAATTATCAATATGGTAGTCATGATGAGTTTATTTGGTGGTATGATTTTATTACCGATTTATTTACAAAACTTACGTGGTTTCTCAGCTTTAGATTCAGGATTACTTATGTTACCTGGTGCGCTTGTGATGGGTGCTTTAGGTCCAGTAGCTGGTAAATTGCTTGATACAGTAGGTCTTAAACCGTTAGCTTTATTTGGTATTGCAGTGATGACTTATGGTACGTATGAATTAACAAAACTTAATTTAGATACACCTTATATGCATATTATGAGCATTTACATTATCCGCTCATTTGGTATGGCATTTGTAATGATGCCATTGATGACTGCGGCAATTAATGCGTTACCACCACGTCTCATTTCACATGGGAATGCATTTTTAAATACGATGCGTCAATTGGCTGGATCAATCGGAACAGCGATATTAGTCACTGTTATGACTACCCAAACAACGCAACATTTTAATGCATTTTCTACAGAATTAGACAAAACAAATCCTGTTGTTCAAGACCATATGCGTGAACTTGCAACACAATACGGAGGAGAACAAGGCGCAATGAAAGTACTATCTATGTTCGTCCAAAAAATATCATCCGTAGATGGAATCAACGACGCATTCTGGATTGCAACAGCACTTAGCATACTCGCATTCATCCTAAGCCTATTCCTAAAAAGCAAGAAAAAAGCAGACGCAGAACACGACAAAATGATGTCCAAAGAACATATATAAGGGCCCCAACAGAGAGAATTTCGATCAGAAATTCCACAAGCAAAGCAAGTTGGGGTGGTGCCCCCAACACAAAGAAATGCAACAAGCATTTCCACGAACAACGCAAGTTGGGGTGGTGCCCCAACAAAAAGACCTTTCCAAAAGAAAGTCAACGAACAACGCGAGTTGGGGTGGCTGAGACGGCACCCTAGGAAAGCGAAGCCATTCAATACGAAGTATTGTGAAAATAGAGAACAGCAGCAAGATATTTTCTAATTGAAAATAATCTTACTGCTGTTTTTCTTAGATTTATGTCCCAGACCCACTCATTTTCATATTTAGTAGCTATATCATAGGTTTATAATCGCTTAATTTGACGTTTACTTCTAAAGAATAAACTTAAGAATATCAATGCTAAACAACAGATAAGTAAAATAATGGCATTATGTGTAGCATCTGCTTCTATGATAACTTGATCCGGCGTGATTTGTACGTAAGCATTATTTAACAACTTTGCTATACGTTGTGCCAAATAATCAATAGCAATCATAAAATATACGACTATTGCCAACATGCTTGCAATAGACAAAAAGTTAAGTAATTTAAGCAATGTACGATTAAATAGTAAAGTTAATATTGTTAATATTAAACTTAAAATGCATAAGCCAAAGAAAATATTGAATAACATGTTTATTTGTTCAATCACTGACTTTAATTGCTCTATATGTTCAGGTTTAATGGATAAGGCTTCTAATTGTTTGGCTATATCACTTAAACCGAGTCCATTTAACTTGGTAACTTGATCCGAGTTAATGCTCAATTCAGTTAAATTTGATAATGATTGCTTAAAGTTTTTGAGCTGTGTATAACCTACTTCTGTATCTTTTAAGCCAAAAATAAAAAGAGGTTGTTTATACATACTATAGCCACTTATGGCGGTAAGCACTAAGACGATAAAATGAATAATGATACTAACCCAAGAACGTTTCTTAGTCGTTTGTAACTGATAATCTGGTTGATATTGTGTACGTTGATACGTTGGGTGTTGTGAACGGGATTGTTCCATTATGATACTCCTTTTTAGTATTTGATTGTTTTCTATGTTGTATTATTTTATACTAGCTTTGATATAATAATAAAATATAACTAAGTTGGTCTTTTTAAATACTTATTTCAAATATATATCATACATTATATCGCTGAAAAAGCACGAAAAAAATTACGATAATATTAAATTCTGCAGAAAATCAGGCAATTTTTAGGGGTTGACATACATGAGAACTTATATGATGAATCGTGTGGTAAATAAGTATTTACTGCATAATCGTTCAATTCAATTTAAGGATGAGGGACAATTTAATCAATTTATGGAGAAAAGAAGAAATGCTAATCGCTTAAAGCATAAACAACCTTCAACATTAAATGTTAAATCAAATTTAGATAAATTAATGTTAGATGATATGCAAGTATTTCGATTCAATTTTAGACATGAAACAGGTAAGAAAATCCTTTATCTTCACGGTGGTTACAATACGTTACAACCCTCGCCATTTCATTGGCGCTTGATGGATAAATTAACATTAGCCACGTTATATGAGGTCGTGTTACCTATTTATCCTAAAGCACCGGAATTTCATATTGATGATACTTTTAAAGCGATACAGGCAGTTTATGTACAATTAGTGGATGAAGTAGGTGCTGAAAATATAGTAGTTATGGGTGATGGTACTGGAGGCGCGCTCGCATTAAGCTTTGTCCAATCTCTTATCAAACAGCAGTTGCCAATGCCACGTAAATTGTATTTATTGTCACCATTATTGGATGCTACATTAAGTAACCCAGAAATTACAGAAAAACTTCAACAACAAGATCAATTTGTTAATCGACAAGGTGTTCATGATATTTTATCAGTGTGGGCAGCTGGAAAGCCTTTGAACAATGCTGAAATATCACCAATTAATGGCAATCTTGAAGGCTTACCACCGATTGTTATGTTTGGTGCAGGAAAGGAAATCTACTATCCTGATATGGAACGCTTGGATTTTTATTTAAGTGAGCACCGACAACCGATTGAGTTCTTTAGATATCCCAAAATGATACATGACTTTTCGTTATTTCCTATTCATGAATCACACAAAGTAGTGAAACAAATTGCACAAACGATAGATAATGATTTGAGATAGGCCTATATAGGCTTATCTTTTTTATTGTTAGTTTAAAAAACGTCAATGCGTGTTTTAATATGCTTTAAAATAGAGCGTTGACCATCTCTATGTGCTTCTTGTGACAATTGTTCAGGCAATTCTTTAGCCATGATAGCCAAATTTTTTACTTTTGAGTCTTGTTCAGTCAACAGATGTAATTTGTCTTCAATTAGCGTCATCAAAGTATGTGAATCTTGAGATTCGACATTGTACTGTAGCCAATCTAGTGCCTGCTTTTGTCCTTGATAATAGCTCATATTTAGTGCTCTACGTAATAACTCTGTACTAGGTCCATTCATAAACATATCTTTAGTTTGATTCATATCTATAAGGTTGAGCTTTAAATCATCATGCAAATCTAAGAGATATGATTTTATTTTTTCTATGCTAGATTTTGTCATTGTGTTCATCCTTTATTCGGTATTCCGATTTGATGCCCTAATTGTTTAGGCCACTGAGATATGTCTTGTGTCTTGTAATATGATGTCATTTCTGTGAAATAAGGTTCTGGGAATGCTGCTGCCTTGCGCGTAGTTGAATCAATACCAAGCATCATAACTTCATTAGTCGCTGCCAAAGTGCCGTTCTCTTTTATTAATTTCAAGAAAAAGTGTATGCGCTTATCGTCATAGTTATATATGAAAAGTTGTATTATATAGTGTTCTCCTAGCGACATTTCGGCTAAATAAGTTGTATGTTCTTCGACAGTAAATATTGTATAATGCAGCGCTTGTCGTTCTGCTAGAGACAATCCGTGAGTGTAATTGAATTGGTTGATTGCATCGCTAAAAATATAATTGTAATCGGCATCATGCATATGTGCATTATGATCAATTTGTGATTGTTGTACCATGCCTTGTACTGTAAATATCATCGCTTATCCTCCATCTTTCTATGTTAGTTCTATCATACTAAATAAAATTAGCACATACACATGATTGAATTCATGGTAAAATAAACAACGAACGTTGCTGAAGTGGGAGGAAATATGTATGAGTATAACGATTAGATACCAAACACCACACACATCATTGACAACAGTACCTGATATTGCAGATGTACCTAAAGATGCAACGATTGTTTGGTATGATTTTGAAGATGCAACTGCCAAAGAGAATGATTTTTTGCGTGAAAATTTTGATTTTAACTATTTAGAAATTGATGATACAATTACGGGCGTCCCACGCGTGAAATATAAAGCATACGACGACTATCAATATATCGTGTTTCATAGTATCAATAGTGATGATTATTCACCACGTGCACTCAATGTCTTTTTAAAAAATAATGTATTAGTGACCTATCATCACAAGCATTTTTCATCATTGATGAAGGTAGCAAAATGGAATGCTTATCATCATGATGGTGAACTAGACTGCGCAGATATTGTTATTCATATATTAGATATGATGGTGGATAAATATTTTGATTTTGTGTATGACATTGAAGAAAAGGTTTATAACTTTGAAGATAAGCATGTGGATGATGCTTTAAGTAAAAAGGTGATGGACAACGTCTTTAAATTAAGATCTGACCTTATAAAAATTAAACGAGTCATGTTTCCAATGCAAGAATTGGTGGAAACAATCAAGAGCGAAGGTAATTTAATTGTAGATAGCAAGCATTCGATGTATATCCAACATATCGATGACCATTTGATTAAACAAAGTAATATTATTCGTACATCGCAAGAGATGACAAATGAAATCAGGGAGAATTATGAATCATATTCATCATTTAGAATGAATAGCATCATGCAAATATTAACCCTTGTATCAGTTATCTTTTCTCCATTAACTTTTATTGCAGGTGTTTATGGAATGAACTTTGATAACATGCCTGAATTAAGATGGCATTACAGCTATTATATTTGTTTAGTTGTCATGCTAGTTATCGCGATTGCATTAATTATCTTTTTTAGAAAAAAACGTTGGTTTTAATAATAGATATTGTACGGTAAACCTTTAATAAAGGATGGTAAATGAATGAGTAATTTTCAAAGAGAACAAAGAAAAAATGAGCACGTAGAAATTGCTATGGCACAACAGGATGCACCGGCGTCAGATTTCGATAGAGTGCGTTTTGTTCATCATTCTATTCCACACATTGATGTAGCACAAGTGAATTTATCGACACACACTTCCAACTTTAAGCTGGATTATCCGCTATATATTAATGCGATGACTGGTGGCAGTGAATGGACGAAACAAATTAATGAAAAATTGGCTACTGTGGCACGGGAAACTGGCCTTGCCATGGCTGTGGGATCGACACACGCTGCATTGCGAAACCCTGATATGATAGAGTCATTTCGAATTGCACGGCAAGTAAATCCTGAAGGTGTCATTTTCAGCAATGTTGGGGCTGATGTACCTGTTGAGCGTGCAGTCGAAGCGGTTGAATTGATGGAGGCTCAAGCATTACAAATCCATGTCAATGCACCACAAGAACTTGTGATGCCAGAAGGTAATCGGACATTCGCAAGTTGGATGGATAATATTGCTAAAATGATTAACCATGTTCCGGTACCGGTTATCATTAAAGAGGTAGGCTTTGGATTCAGTAAAGAAACATTTAAGGCATTAAAAGACATCGGTGTGACTTACGTTGATGTAAGTGGCAGGGGAGGCACTAACTTTGTCTCAATAGAAAATGAACGACGCAGTAATAAAGATATGAATTATTTAGCTAATTGGGGACAATCCACGGTAGAATCATTACTTGAAAGCCAAGCATATCAATCTTCACTCAATATATTTGCTAGCGGTGGTATAAGAACGCCACTAGATGCCATCAAGAGTTTGGCATTAGGTGCTAAAGCAGTAGGGATGTCTCGCCCATTTCTAAATCATGTTGAAAATGAAGGTGTGGAACAAACGATCACTTTTGTTGCACAATTTACAACCCAAATGCAACAAATAATGACGATGTTAAATGCGCCAGACATTGAAGCATTAAAGCAATCACAACTTATTTTTGATCAACAACTTTTATCTTGGATGGAACAGCGTCATATTGATATAGATAGAGGCTTATAGACCATATTAATACGGGGCCATGTATATTAATCATAAAATATAAAATAAAGCGCCATAGCACCTCATTTCAGCGTGTGTTACATGTTGTATGTGTGTGCTATGGTGCTTTATTATGTCAAAAAATCTATTTCCAAGTATCTATCGCTGCACGCATATTCTTTTTAGGTATTCTCGAAACATATGGATTACCTTTAACTGTATAACGTAGAGGTTTTGATGTCCATATACCTTTGTTAGGTATTCCAATTCGTGCACTTGCTTCAATTTCACGTGGATATTTACGATTTTTTGTGTCTATGGATAGGCGTCCGACGTTCAATAGTGTTCCATCAATGGCACGTGGAATATGAAATGCTTTTGTCCATTTTCCAGGTCCATTTGTTAATTCATAGCCGTGCTTACCACGATTTATTTTCATAGCTTCAATACCATCGACAGGTTCAATTGCACGTATGAGCACCCCTTCAGGTACACCCGCTTGTTGTGTGACAAAATTAATTAATAAATGGGTGTGCATGATATGTCCATAAATCGTGCCACCACGTTGGTATAAGGATGTAACCTTAGGAGTTTGTTTACCCCCAAAGCCATGTGCTGCACGATCATCAAAGCCTAAATAAGCTTCTGTTTCTACTATATATCCAGAATAAATTTGGCCATCATCATTATAAATCACTTTGACACCTAATAATGCTTTAGCAGTATCTATGGTACTAGGGACGATGAAATCCATTACATTCTCCTTTTAGTGAATTTGTATTATACCTTTAACTTTACCAAAGTCAGTCATAGAATTGTATTGAAATCGAAGTTTAGCAGTGAATTTGATCTTTTGTTCTTAAAAAGAGACACTTTATGTCAGCAAATGAATTGGTATAGAAACACAAGAAAAAATAGAATTATTCCTTGAAAATGTCATATATATTTGACTTTGGTTCGTCATTTACGTATGATTTAATTAAGAGTTAATGTGAAAGAAGTGGTGACACGCTTGAATAAAGTAAAAGTATATCGTGGTTATTCTAAAATATCTCAACTGGAATTAGCTAGAGCTGTTGGTGTGTCAAGACAAACAATAAATATGATTGAAAATGGCAAATACAATCCATCATTAAAACTATGTGTAAATATAGCTAAAACTTTGGGCACAACGTTAGATACATTATTTTGGGAAAATGATACTTAGAGATATTGTTATATAGTTAATAAGCTGAAAATTTCATTTTATTTAAAAGGCTATGAAAAATTGTAAGTGATTACATCGAAATTTGGAATAGGAAGTTGTAATTTTTTTACTAAAAAACCATGGAAGAATTGCGAATATTGGCGATAATTTGTGGCATATTAAGTAAAAAAGTGTAACAATGTATAAGTGTATAATGGCTTTTCACCATAAAGAAAACGTAAAATTATGAATAATAAGCTAAGTAGATAACGATAGCTCATGTTCTTAGTCACGGAATTATGTGATAAAGATGGGGCTAATTCGTTAGGTTATATTTTAAGGGTATGATTTAAGAAGTCTGATTTTTTAGTTGCAGTATAATTGTAAATTTTAGTTTTAAGTATTACAATCAATCATTTTCAGCATTAGGTAAATGGATGATGCCCAGATATTTATATATCCGCTTTGTTTAACGGGCTTTAATTTTAATACAAAATACAATTTGTATTCTGTGCGTGATGTCATTGCCTAACAGCACTTAGTTGGACATAGTTAAGAGGGAGACGTAAGTAATTATGATAGTTGAAGTAGAAAAGCAAAGACATGGTATCGACCTTATTAAAATTGACAATAATGAAACAAGCATCGTCTTTTCAAATTATGGTGCAAGAATTGTCGCTTGGAAATTTCATGACAATAATATCGTCTTAGGTAATCGTGTAGAAGCTGATGAATTTTATCTAAATAATCCATTGAAATTTGGTGCAACAATAGGTCGTTATAGCGGTCGAATTGAGGCAGGCGCTTTTAAGCTTAATCAAGATCGCTATCAACTTGAACAAAATGATGGGCTTAACCATATCCATGGTGGTTCAAATGGATGTGATCAAGTCCTATTTGACTATGACATCGTTGAAGGAATAAGCGATGTAAAAGTTATTTTCAGGGCAAAATTAAATGCTAGTGATGACGGTTATCCAGGAGATTTAGCGCTTAAAGTGATACATCATTATGATATAGAACATCGTTGGACGATTACTTATGAAGCTGAAACGACGGCTACAACTATATTTAATCCAACGAATCACGTCTACTTTAATTTGAATAGAGATAACAATGTTATTGATAATCATCAAATACATGCGAAAGACTTAAAGATGTATTTATTAAACCGTCAACATTTCTTATTGAATGACACACCTATAAACTTAACATCTCAATTTGGTTCAGACCATATTACATTTCAAGAAATTTTTCAGGCGTATCAAGATGATATTAAGCAACAAATGGAACGTTATCAAGGGTTAGACCATCCATTTGAACTAAGCGAACAAACATTGTCTGTAGAAAATGGAGAGTTCAAATTACAAATAGATACAGATATGCCTTATGTTGTGATATACACGATGAATCATCCAGAAACTTGGGAGAGCCAGTTAAATATATATAAACCGCATTCAGGTTTTACATTAGAAACACAATTTTTACCCAATGATATAAATTATTTTGGTCAACAAGCACCGTCTATTTTAAGAGCTGGCCAACAATTTTCTTCAACAACAAGTTATCAAATTAGTGAGCAATAAGAAAAAGAGCATGATAAGTGTCAACCATCAACAGTTGACACTTATCATGCTCTTTATTCATTTAATAGAATTATATTATTTACAGGCACGATGATATAGGCGAGATAACTTTTCCCGTCTGCTAGGAGATAGATAAGGATTATTTAAAGCATAAGATATACGTGAAATATTTTTTCGATCGTTGTAATAAATATCATTTAACTCATAAACAGATAATCTTGACGCTTTATTTGCTTGAGTAAGTAATTCTAGATTATCTTCTTGAGAAACATAGCCTTCCTGTATCACTCTAAAATAAAATCCTGTCTTTCCTGAAGCTGTCATGCGTTTGACTAAGTCAGGAATTTGATATTTAGCTTGAATTTTCCAGCAAGGTTCACGCATTTCTGAGACTTCTAATATCGCTTCACCTAAACGATATTGATTTCCAAAATAAACATCTCGTTCATCTAAATGCTTTACCGTAACATTTTCCCCGAACATGGCGTAGGTAGGTAACTGTGCTAAATCTTCTTTATACATATCGTAATTTGATTGACTAAAACAGCAAACTGCTTTATGAGGACCACCGTGGTCTTTATATGCTTGTTCATCTTCAGAAAATCCATCAATAGATAGCCACATGCGACCAGTAAATGGTATTTTATCTAACGCTGAAATCATGGGCTTTTTGGTACTATAAGGCAAGTGTTGGATTTTACCAGTAGAAATAGCAACAACAGGTATCATTGTTTGTCTCCTTTTTAAGTTTTATTGACAGCTTACTATAAATGTTCATAAAGTAGCAATGCTTTTAGTGAATTTGTATATATCAACTGTATCTTTTAAAAGTTGTCATGTACAATGAAAGGGAATACAACAATAGAGAAGGGGTTCCAATTACGATGCTAGACACAAAACAATTGAAACTATTAACAACTGATGACGCTGTTGCTCAAATCAAGGATGAAATGATTTTAGGCATTGGTACAGGTAGTACAATAGAACTACTTATTCCTAAAATCGCTGACAAAATTAAACGTGATCATTTAACAATTAAAGGTGTATGTACATCCAATAAAACGGCCATATTAGCAAAAGAGCAGCAGATTGATATTGTCGATATTAATGATATTACATATATTGATTTAGCAATCGACGGCGCAGATGAAGTAGATCCACAGTTGAATTTGATTAAAGGCGGTGGAGGGGCACTGTTCAGAGAAAAGGTGATAGATGAACTAGCAGCACGCTTTGTCGTTTTAGTTGACGAACAGAAAGTTGTAAATTATTTGGGTGAAACATTTCGATTACCAGTGGAAGTAGATAAATTTAATTGGCAATTAATAAAAGCAAAAATAGAAGATTATGGTCATATTCGTACGGAATTACGCATACGTGACGATGTACCGTTTATTACAGATAATGGGAATTATATTCTTGATTGTGAGTTGACAACAGAATTGGATCCTTATCAATTGCATGAATATTTAATTCATCTTACGGGTGTTTTAGAAACAGGATTCTTTTTAGATATTGCGGATCAAGTAATTGTTGGTACGCAACAAGGTGTTAAAATAAAAAATAAATAAAAAAACGGGAAGCCAACGTTTGTGTTTGGCTTCCTGTTTTTAGTTACTTGTCTTGCTCTTTGTCTGTTGCTGTGGGTGAAGCTTTTTGCGCGTCTTGTATTTCTTGATGCGCATCAGCAACGACAGAAGATTGTCGATTATTTTTAGAGTCTGTGTCATTGTTATGTTGTTCAGGTTTAGTATTATCAGAATCAGCTGTTTGTTCAGATGGTGTTTCCTGAACTTCGGTTGCTGTTTCTAAGTTATTATCAGCTTCGTGTTGTTCAGGTTGATAATTAGCTTCTGATTGATTTTCACTTGTTGGCGTTGATGTTGGGGTCTGTTCAATATCGTTCTTCATTTCTGATGATGTTCTACCTTTTTCAGAATCTTCACTTGGTGTTGTAACAGTTGCTGTTTCTTCAGTATCATCGTCTCCAATATGATCTAAATAATTATTGGGATCTACTTCGTCCAGACTTTGATCTGTTGTACGATAAATAAAATATCTGATAATCATAGTGAAGATAATATAGACGATTGCCACGGCTGCTGTTGTTAAGGCAATTACTTTCATTGAGAAAAGGTCTCCCGTTTCTTCACTAAATAGAAAGACAGGAATAAACGTCATCAAACCGTGAAAGGCTGTTGCGATATAAATAGTACGTCCATTTGTATCATGAATCAGCTCACCAACAATCATTGAAAAGGCAAAGGTATATAAAAAGTTATAGCCTGTATACTCTAAATTATATGTTGTATTAATTGTCCAAATTGCATACATTAAACCTACAATGATAGAAGCAATAAACGTATTTACTTTAGATTCTACAACTGTTTGTAAATATGAACGGAAGCCGAACTCTGCAAAGAAAGCCATCATTAGATGACCAATTAATACGGCTAATACAGTTACAGATAAATTTGATGCTTGTAATAAAATAAAGCTATCCGCCATTGTATTAAATATCACCATACCGATGATAAAAATAGCTAAAGGTAAAATAAGAGCTAATAACAGACGATTAATAACTGTTAAACTAATTGTAAATTTTAACCCGGAAAGTTGGGCACGCTTATTTTTAAAGATTAGAATACAGATAACTGCTGAAATAAAAGGTGCTAAACGAGATGCATCAAATAAAAAAGGTTTAACACCAAACATAGGTTGATAATCTCGAAGGATTAAAGTGAGTGCCATCGTAACAATAAAGAATACAAATATTGTTAAAGCCCACTGGAACCCGGAAATTCTATTGTTTTTCATTTATGTAACCTCCAATAGGGTAACCATCCAAATCTCTTTCTTTAACATTATACATATTAAGCCGATAGAAATAAATTATTCCATTAATTTATCATCAAACTGTAATAGTCTTGCATTATTTTACACATTTAAAAGTAAGATACTCAGCATTTGTGAGAATAATTTGACAATTGTGTTAATCTATTATACATAAGGGCAATAGATATGTCACAATCTCGATTTTCATTTTATATTGCACAATGAGCTGGTCAATATGGTCAAAACATTATGGCAGTGTTAGCTTCTGTACGAATTACAATATTTCTAAATACATTTGATAGCAGAACAATCAAATATATTAAAGATGCACCCATGGTTCGGTTAATAGTAATGGGTGTTTCTATAATATTAATTTTAATCACACTTAATTTAGTTATCGGAGTCGTGTGAGGAACAATTATCCATGACGTGATTTACTTTTTTAGAAAGGACGTAGATATACATGCTTAATTATAATGATATTGTTAATTGGCGTCGGATGTTTCATCAATATCCTGAACTTTCTAATGATGAATTTGAGACGACAAAGCGGATTCGCCGCATTTTACAGCAATATGACATCCGCATCTTAGATATACCAATGGCTACCGGTTTAGTAGCTGAAATTGGGCAAGGATTGCCTTGTATAGCAGTTAGAACAGACATTGATGCATTACCTATTGATGAGCAAGTTAACCATGCGTTTACCTCTACAAATGAAGGGGTGATGCATGCTTGTGGACATGATATTCACATGGCATCCATTTTGGCAGTAGCTGTCCAATTAAAAGCACTCGAAACAAGTTTGCAAGGTACCGTACGGATATTATTCCAACCTGCTGAAGAACTGGGTTATGGTGCTAAAGTTTTAGCGCAAACCTCAGCTTTAGATAACGTATCAGCTGTGCTAGGTTTTCACAATTATCCTACGCTGGGGATTAATCAATTTGCGATTAAATCTGGTGCAATGACATCTAATGTAGACCATTTTGAATTTAAAATACTTGGTAAAGGTGCACATGCAGCTAAGCCAGAGCAAGGTAACGATCCTGTTATCGTACTTGGACAATTGATTACCAGCTTACAATCAATAGTTAGTAGAAATATTTCTGCATTTGACAGCGCTGTTGTGACAATAGGTGAAGTATCGGCAGGTAACACATGGAATGTTATTCCTGATGATGCTTATGTTCAAGGTACCGTTAGAACATTTGATACAGCAATCCAAAGTAAAATTGAGCAACGAATGCAAGATATTGCGACTGGTTTAGAAAACTTGTTCCACGTTAAGATAGAATTGAATTACACACGATTACCTGGTGCGGTGTATAATGATGAACATTTGACACTAGAAGCAATAAAAGCAGCTCAAAAAGTAGGCTACGATGTCACAACTCTGGAACTGCCCGTTACGATTGGAGAAGATTTTTCCGGTTTATTAGATAAACGACCTGGTGTATTTGCATTTATTGGTTCTAATAGCGATTATGATCTACATCATCCTAAATATGATCCAGATGAACATATTTTAGAAAAAGCACCTGACTATTTTATAACATTGATTCAACAATTATTAGCTAATGCAGAAGAGTAAGGAATTTTATTGTTCATGATTAACGTGTTATCTAACTTGGGTATAAAACTACTAGCTCATTAATTAGGAGATGACCGTTATGGAACAAAAAGATCCAAGAACGAAATATAAATACAGTCTTTACGAAAAACAAGAACAACCGTTACCCGGATTGCAATCAGAGATGACACCTGAACCAGATTGTGGCGAAACTTCATATGTGGGGCATGGTCGCTTACAAGGATATAATATGCTTGTAACAGGTGCGGACTCTGCGATTGGTCGTGCTGCTGCAATTGCTTATGCTAAAGAAGGTGCAAACGTTGCGTTAAACTATTTACCTAGTGAGGAACAGGATGCGTTAGAAGTAAAGGAAGTAATTGAAAAAGCTGGACAACGTGCGGTTCTTCTGCCGGGAGACCTCAGAAATGAACAATTTAATTATGATTTGGTCGAACAAGCGTATCAATCTTTAGGTAGTTTAAATAATATTACGCTCGTTGCTGGACATCAACAATATCATGACGATATTCATGGTTTTACAACAGAACACGTGAAAGAGACATTTGAAACAAACGTATATCCAGTCTTTTGGACGATACAGAAAGCGCTAGATTATTTACAACCCGGAGCTACAATTATAACGACTTCTTCTGTACAAGGTTATAATCCGAGTCCAATATTACATGATTATGCGGCATCTAAAGCAGCAATTATTTCACTTACTAAAAGTTTCTCTGAAGAATTGGCAGATAAAGGGATACGAGTGAATTGTGTAGCACCAGGACCATTTTGGTCACCATTACAAATTACCGGTGGACAACCGCAAGAAAAAATCCCAGAATTTGGTCAACAAACGCCTTTAAAACGTGCTGGTCAACCCGTTGAATTAGCTGGCACATACGTGTTACTTGCTTCAGAAGACGCGAGCTATATAACAGGTCAAGTATTCGGTGTAACGGGTGGTATTCAAATTAATTAATATTATTAAGCATTGGTTCATTTTCTAAGATAGAAAATGAAAACAGCTTAGTAAGCTCCTTTCAAAGTAAACATGGAGGAAATGTAGACTTTGGAAGGAGTTATTTATGTTGATTGCAATTAGAAATATATTTAGCTATATGCTATTAATAAAGCTATAAATGTATTCAAAGGATGAGTAGATGTCAGCAGAAAATTTAATTAGAGGACTTGCATTCACCTATTTTATGATTGGTTGTGCGATGATGTATATACTTGAATTGGATAGAAAGATGTTAGTATTCTTTGCGGTACCAGCAATACTTACAGTGGTTTTTGCGCAATTATTTGAAGTGAATAAACATATTAATCAAGACCAGATATGGTTAACACCATTTTGGGATAGAGTCATGGCTGTAGTGTCTATAATATGTTATGGTCTGGCGTTTGTGCTAGTGTTTATTGGACCATATCCAAACGTTGCTTTTCAATTAATCTCAATTGTTATTACGATAGCAATTTCACTTTTCTTAGATTCAAAACTTGGTTTGAATCGTAACATATTAAGTCAGGATAGCCAGAAACACAAAAAGCATGTACCTAAAGCACAATATTTAAAAATACGATATTTGGTTATTACAGTAATGGTAGTAAGTGTTGTAACGATTTTAATTTCAGGGTTCTATCGTTGGACCGTAATATTAGGATTAGCATTCACCATGTTATTTATTGGCGTTATTGTGTTTATTATTTTTAATGACCATTATGAACATGAAGATTTCATATGATTTTGATATTTATATTGACGACGAGGTATTTCTCTAGTACGGTAAATGATACCTAAGTATATAATATAGAAGTTTGACAGAAGTTATGTTGTGTTTCTTTAATTGAAATGATATAAGTGGTACAACTGCGGGGGCGGGTACAAGCTAAATTTGGCTTGAATTTTCCGCCCCCATAAAGATGACGAAGAAGAAAAAATATTTGCTCAATACCGCTAAATGTCATAGATGTATGAATAATATCCATGAAATGACGATGTGTTTTTATATGGGAAAGGAAGATAAGTAATGACTAAAGAGAAACAAAATGGTCATGCGTGGGCACTGTTGCCACTATTATTATTTGTTTTATTATTTTTAGGTGTGGGGATTATTTCTGGAGATTTCACTACCATGCCGCTTAATGTAGCTATAACTGTAACCGTCGTTGTGGCACTGCTAATGAACCGTAAAGAACGGTTTGCAAAAAAAATTGAAGTATTTACTAAGAGTGCCGGACATTCTAATATTATTTTGATGATGCTTATTTTTATTTTGGCAGGTGCTTTTTCGACAACCACTGAAAAAATGGGCGGTGTTGCATCGACCGTCAATTTAGGTTTATCACTTATTCCGCAAAACTTAATTATTGTGGGCTTGTTCGTGATTTGTATGTTCGTGTCTATTTCAATGGGGACGTCAGTTGGCACAGTGGCAGCGATAGCTCCAGTAGGATACGGATTTGCGCAAGCTACAGATGTGCCAACCGCGCTTGCAATGGCTACTGTTGTTGGTGGTGCTATGTTTGGTGATAATCTATCAATGATTTCAGACACAACTATTGCTGCAGTGCGTACCCAGAAAACACATATGAAAGATAAATTTAAAGTTAATTTTAAAATTGTATTACCTGGTGCATTGCTAACGATTGTAATTCTATTCTTATTAACACATGGTGTAGCGATAGATTCAACAAAAAATTACGATTATCATTTAGTAAAAGTTATCCCTTATGTATTGGTACTAGTGCTCGCATTGATAGGTGTTAACGTTATTATTGTCTTAATTGGCGGGACTGCATTATCAGGTATCATTGGTTTAATAGATGGTTCGTTTGGATGGAAAGGCTTGCTTAAAGCGATATCAGAAGGGATTATAGGCATGGAAGATATTGCGATGATTGCGCTTTTAATCGGTGGTCTAGTAGGTTTAATTGAACATAATGGCGGCATAAGTTGGCTGCTAAATTTTGTTCGTTCTAAAGTGAAATCTAAACGCGGTGCACAATTTGGTATAGCGAGTTTAGTTAGTGTTGCTGATATCGCAACCGCTAATAACACAATTTCTATTATTATGTCAGGCCCACTTGCAAAAAGTATTGCTGATGAATATGATGTTGATCCTAGAAAGTCGGCGAGTATATTAGATATATTTGGCAGCTGTTTTCAAGGATTATTACCTTATAGTCCGCAAGTGATATCGGCAGCTGGAGTAGCTGGGATTTCACCATTTTTACTTGTACCATACAGTATTTATCCAATATTATTAGGTGTGTGTGGCTTAGCGTCCATTATCTTTTTATATCCAAAACTAAAAGCAAAATAGTACTTGGAGATATGAAAGTATTAAAATCTACTTTGGTAAATTAATATATTTGTGATACAACTATTTTGGTGTGAGTTAAAAATACGTTAAAATAGAATTGAGTATGAAAGTAGGTGTATGGAAAAGTGGCTAAATATAATGTAGAAGATGAGTATGTTCAAATTCATATTGAACGATTATTAAAATATTCGCCTTCCTTAGTTTATCAAGCATGGACAACAGCGTCTTTACTTAAACAATGGTTTATGACGTCTCAGCGTACCAATCAAACATTTGATGTCGACGTAGCAGAAAATGGGAAATATCGAATTGTTGATAAACGCAATGGCAAAGCAAATGTTATAGAAGGAACTTTTGAAGTATTGATAGAGAACCAATATATTAAAATGACTATTGGAATGCCAGGGCTTAGCGATGCTGAAGATATGATTGAAGTTGAATTTGTTGAACGAGAAACAGGGGGTACACAACTCTTGTTTAACTATCAATCTTTAGTGGCACGTGAACGACGCTTAACTAATCTCGAATATAAGCAGAAGAAAAAAGAATATCATGACTCAACGGTTCATGGCTTTGAACTCATGTTTGATAAAATGAATCAAGTGCTTGCGGACTATATTGAAGCATCATCTTAATAAAATAAGCGGAGTGTCAATGAAACTGACACTTCGCTTATTTTAGTTCATGTGCTTCTTTACGCTCGTTGTATTTACGTAGTAATGTTTCAAAAAATATGTGATAACTTATAAAACTAGAATAATCTGTACCATCATATAAATAGAAGGTGTTACTTGATACATAAACATTGTAATTGGCTTTCTGTGCTAACGTATTATCTTTTAATGTAGTGACAGAGATAAAGTATTTCTGGCGTAATTGCAGTAAGTTTGTGATTTCAGGTAGCTGTGTGGTTTCTCCTGATAATGAAATAATAAAGAATAAATCATTATCTTCAGAGCGATTTAACACCATTTTTAGTTCATGTACATCGTGTAAGACGATAATACTATGATGCATAGTTAATAAGATACGCTGTGCTTCTTCAGCAACGTTTTTTTGAGCACGACCAGTACCATACAAGTAAATCGTTGACGCCGCATTTAATTTATCAGTTATAAGATCATAGTCTATACGTTCTAAATAAGAAAATGTATTGTCAATTTCTTGTTTAAACGCATCTATAGAATCACTCGAGTGTTGTTGTTGTATTTCTGTTTCAAATTTCAAAAATGATTTAAAGTCACTATAACCATCAAAACCAAGCTTTCGAGTGAAGCGGTGAATCGTAGCATTTGATGCATGCGTATATTGTGCCAGCTCTTGTATTTTTAAATTTTTACAGTCCTCAATATGTGCGTTGACATAATGGGCAATTTGCAGGTCATTTTCATTTAATTTTGAAAAGTTTTTATTTACTCGTTCGTCTAAAAACATAAATAATCCTCAATTCTTATGAAAAAATTTTCATATAATGAAAACATAATCTGATTATACAAAATACTTTCAAAATAGGTCAACTGCATTGTTTGTATGAAAGCGTTTACTATATATTAAACATATAACCTATTTGAAAACGTTTTAACCGATATTAAGGCGATTGAGAAATCATATTTAGAACATAGTTAAGGGAGGAAGTACAAAATGAACGCAATAAAACGCTTTGGTAGTGCGATGATTGTTCCTGTGCTGATGTTTGCATTTTTTGGGATTGTACTTGGATTTTCTACATTATTTAAAAATCCAACAATTATGGGGAGTTTAGCGGATAGTCATACTTTTTGGTTTAAATTTTGGTCAATAATAGAAGCAGGCGGTTGGGTTATTTTTAACCATATGGAAATCGTCTTTGTAGTAGGCTTACCTTTATCGCTCGCTAAAAAAGCACCGGGCCATGCAGCATTGGCAGCATTAATGGGCTACCTTATGTTCAATACATTTATCAATGCGATTTTAACACAATGGCCCCATACCTTTGGTGCAAATTTAGAAAAAGGCGTTGAAAATGTTACTGGATTAAAAGCTATTGCAGGAATCGAAACGTTAGATACCAATATTCTTGGTGGTATTATTATTTCAGCTATAATCACATGGATACATAATAGATACTATAGTAAACGCTTACCAGAAATGTTAGGTGTGTTCCAAGGGCTAACATTTGTTGTAACTATCTCATTTTTTGTTATGTTGCCTGTCGCTGTAATTACATGTATCGTATGGCCAACTATCCAAAGTGGTATTGAGTCTGTACAACATTTTATTATTGGATCAGGGTACGTAGGTGTATGGTTATATCATTTTTTAGAGCGGGTGTTAATACCAACAGGATTACATCATTTTATTTATGCACCAATTGAAGTTGGACCAGTCGTGGCTAAAGATGGACTTAAGGCAGAATGGTTCCATCATTTAAATCAATTTGCAGAGAACAGTAAACCACTGAAAGAACAATTTCACTATGGCTTTATGCTTCAAGGTAACGGTAAAGTTTTCGGTTGTGTGGGGATTGCATTAGCTATGTACTTTACAACACCTAAGAAAAACCGTAAGAAAGTAGCTGCTTTACTTATTCCAGCAACATTAACAGCAGTTGTAGCTGGGATTACAGAGCCATTAGAATTTACTTTCTTATTTATCGCACCATATTTATTTGTACTACATGCATTATTAGCAGCAACTATGGATACTTTGATGTATCTATTTGGTGTTGTTGGTAATATGGGCGGTGGTGTATTAGATTTCTTAGCCACAAACTGGATTCCATTAGGACAGAAACACTGGATGACATATGTAGTTCAAGTCGTTATCGGATTAATATTCGTAGGTATCTACTTTGTACTATTTAGATATTTAATTTTAAAATTTGATATTCCTTTACCAGGGCGTAGAGACGAAGAAGACGTTAAATTATTCTCTAAAAAAGATTACAAAGATAAAAAAGGAGATAATACAACAAACAGTAAACAGGCAGTAGCTGGTAACGAATACGAAGAAAAAGCAATTTATTATCTGGATGGATTAGGTGGCAAAGAAAATATTAAAGATGTCACTAATTGTACAACGCGATTGCGCTTAACTGTGAATGATCCAGAAAAAGTTGAAGAAAGTGCTTATTTCACACATAATCAAATGGCACACGGTTTAGTTAAAAGCGGTAAAAATGTCCAAGTTGTTGTAGGGATGTCTGTTCCTCAAGTAAGAGAAGCGTTTGAAAATTTAGTAACTATGGATGATAAGTAATATTCAGTTACAAACGGAACCATTTTTAAAAAGTATGTTGGTGAAATGCTTTAAGGAATAGTGCTAGTTGAAGACCAAGGATGAGACAGTACCCTAGAAACGTAAAGCCTTAAAATACGGCGTAAAAAAGCACAAAGATGATTTGAAGTTAAAAATCATCTTTGTGCTTTTTATTTTGAGTAACGAACTGATGGCTTTTGATTATGAAATACGAGATTTATGCATAGCACTTGAACGATAAGATGCTGATAGGACATCAATATTATGTGTTGCGATTGTACGTAATAAGTGTGCGAATGTTTCTGGTGAACAACAAACACTGGCACAATCTGGATTCAAGGTATAATTTATAGCATAATGATTTGAGAATAAGGTCATGATATCAATGACTTTATCTTTAATGAAAGCATCTTGCAAACCATCTATTTTTAAATCAAAACGTTTGGAGGATTGATATAATTTTTCAGAATTAAGAAGTTCGTCTACATGCTTTGGAGGTAAAATTTGATAAATTAAATACTCGTGAAAACTTAAGAAACTAATTACATAAGGTAGTTGTTGTTTAGGTAAGCTAAGCTCTAAGACAAAAATACCTTTTTTCTTAGTTATACTGTATTGAATTGATTCACAAAAGTGAATTTGTTTACAAATTTTAATTAGTTGTTTACGCGTTGAACGTGATTTCAAACCTGCGATATTTAAAATGTAGGTTTCAAATTTATCTATCAACATGTGATGTCCTCCTCTAAAATTATATTTTTAAATAATGTAACGAAATTGAACGATATATTATCATATACGCTTATGTGACAGCGTCTTACCAAATTGTGTGAAGATGTGTTGCGTGGATAAGTAAAATAGCTACGTTCTCTTATTCACACTGATTGTATCATTCTTTGAGAATATTATCACTAAGACTTTTGAATGAACTTAAATTTAATTGAATTGTCATATGATTTTTACGTTAACTATACAAAAGTGATGATCTATTTTAAAGATTCAAGTAGCAGTATCATGATAATGATAGACAAACTATTAAATTTTGATTACAAAATAGACGATAAATAGTATGTTAAAATATAAGCATTACAGAGAAAAAGAGGGGAATATTGATGTATAAAGCAGTTGTTTTTGATTTTGATGGAACAATTATTGATACGGAGGAACATTTATTTTCATTAATAAATAAACATTTGACTAGTCACAAATTATCTCCAATATCAAGGTCATTTTATCGTAGCAATGTTGGTGGGAAAGCACAGCCTCTGCATGACTATTTAACAGAAGCTTTAGGCGTTGATGATAAACAAGCAATTTATACAGAACATAATGACACAAGTAAGCATTTAGAAGTAAAAGAAACAATTGCGCAGTTGATGCGCTACTTGAAACAGCATCATATACCTATGGCCATCGCTACGAGTAGCTATCGACAAGATATTATGCCAACAGTGCACCAATTAGGGCTCGATGCTTATGTCGATGTCATAGTCGGTCGAGAAGATGTCGATGATATTAAACCGAATCCAGATCCTTATTTAGTAGCAGTACAGAAACTTAATTATGCACCGGGACATTGTTTAGCTATTGAAGATTCAGTTAATGGTGCGACTGCTGCAGTAACTGCAGGATTAGATGTAATTGTAAATACAAATGAAATGACTAAGCAACAAGATTTTTCAGCTATTTCATACATTGGTAAAGATATGGATTTTGATAGTATTGTCACAGCATGCTTCGAACGAGGAAAGGAGCACTAACACATGAATTGGAATATCCTTCTATTCTTTATAGCAGGGCCCATTATCATTGGCATTATCAATCTTATTATTGCGCCAAAGCTTAACCAACACTTACCTCGACGTAAACATACACGAAGATTCTTTATCAATACTTTCATCTATCTCATCATCGCTATTATCATCTACAAAATAATACTCGAGCCCCAACAATAAGAAACTCCAAATAAAAACATACAATCAAAGGAAGCTTGGGATTCCAGCTTCCTTTGATTAGAAATCTATTAAAACGTGAGTATAAAACGAAAAGGTATAATCTTAAAAAATGAAGCTAGAATTATGTCTTGCTTTCACGTATTATAGTGATGTTTACGACATACTTTTAATAATTAATGTTGTAATTATTAAAAGTAGCAAAATTGCATCAATACCAACCATAAACATAAAGCGTGTTGCACTTTGATTATCTGCTTGTTGTCGTTTCATCGCAATATAATTTGGTATAAGGCTAATAATAAGTAAAATTATAAGAATAATACCAATAATAATGGTGCTCATCGCACTCTACCTCCTCTTTTATTATGTATTAATTCCCAAATGGCTCCCGCAAGAATACCGACGATTAGACCTATGATAAGTCCAATTTTTACCGTGAAAAAGAGCCCTCCTAATAAAATAAAAATAACAAGTGATATCGAGAGTGTCGTACTATATATAACCTTGCGCATTTCAGAATTGAAGATAGCGAATAAGCCTACATAGAGAACAAAGAAAGATAGTATAGCTAAAATCGTTCTTATACTTAAAGCACTAAGTGATGAACGCGTGCCACTAAAATAATTAAGAATAAAAAATAAAACGCCAAATATAATTGAAAATTTTAACCCACGTAAACTAAGTTCTTTAATCATAAATAATCTCCTTTATTATTAATTGAAAGTATAACATAAAACGAAAGAAATACGTGTATGCTTTATATCATAATGAATATAAAAAATAACCATTTTGAAAGGTGAAAAAGCTTAATTTTAGTAAATTTTATAGCTTGCAAAAGCTTGTAAAATCAATGTTGTAACCGATTTCAAAAAACTGTAAAATTTTTGTACCATTTTGTTCAAATTATAGTATAATAACCTACATAAGTTTTTTCAGAAAACTTAGAATAAACAGAGATGGGGTTTGGTTATGAGTAACAATGAATTACACAGATCTCTGAGTGCACGTCAAGTGAGAATGATCGCACTCGGGGGCACGATTGGTGTAGGTTTATTTATGGGAGCTACAAGTACAATTAAGTGGACTGGGCCATCTGTGATTTTCGCTTATTTAATTGCAGGGATTTTTTTGTTCTTAATTATGAGAGCAATGGGAGAAATGATTTATTTAAATCCTACTACAGGATCATTTGCAACCTTTGCAAGTGACTACATTCATCCTGTTGCAGGTTATATGACTGCCTGGAGTAATATATTTCAGTGGATAGTCGTAGGTATGAGTGAAGTGATTGCTGTTGGAGAGTATATGAATTTTTGGTTTCCGAATTTACCACAATGGGTTCCTGGAGTGATTGCAGTAGCCTTATTATTAACTGCAAACTTAGCAACAGTTAAAGCATTTGGAGAATTTGAGTTCTGGTTTGCGTTAATCAAAGTTATAACAATATTATTAATGATTGTTGCCGGATTAGGTTTAATCTTCTTTGGTATTGGTAATGGTGGTCATCCTATTGGTATATCTAATTTATGGTCACATGGTGGTTTTCTACCTCATGGCTGGATGGGCTTCTTCTTTGCCTTATCCATCGTTATTGGTTCATATCAAGGGGTAGAACTTATCGGTATAACAGCTGGAGAAACTAAAAATCCAAAGAAAAATATTAAGAGTGCGATTAATGGTGTTATTTGGCGTATTCTTATCTTCTATATTGGTGCAGTGTTTGTCATTGTGTCAATCTATCCTTGGGATCAATTGGGCGATATTGGTAGTCCATTTGTAGCCACTTTTGCAAAAATCGGTATAACATTTGCAGCAGGATTAATTAACTTTGTAGTATTAACAGCAGCATTATCAGGATGTAATTCAGGTATTTTTAGTGCTAGTCGAATGATTTATACGTTAGCACAAAAAGGTCAAATGCCTAAAGTATTTACTAAAGTAATGAGAAATGGTGTGCCATTGTATGCTGTATTAGCAATTTCTATCGGCATATTAGTAGGAGCATTGTTAAATGTTGTATTACCAGTGTTTATAAAAGGCGCAGATAGTATTTTTGTGTATGTTTATAGTGCGTCTATTTTACCTGGTATGATTCCGTGGTTCATGATATTAATTAGTCATTTACGTTTTAGAAAATTACATCCGGAACAATTAGAAGGGCATCCATTCAAAATGCCAGGCGGTTCATTCGCGAATTATATCACTATTGCATTTTTAATTATTGTATTAATTGGTATGTTAATCAATAAAGAAACGGTAGTGTCTGTGCTGATTGGGATTGTCTTTTTAGTGGCTGTTTCAATTTACTATTTTATTCGCGGACATCATAAAGCCGAACGTCAAAATTAAATCATTAATAACTCAAACATTTAAAGTTCGGTAACATAATGAATAGTTAATCTATGATTATGAAAAACAAATTACGATTAAAAAGTGCGGACGGGATTAATGTCAATAATGACTTTAATCTCGTCCGCTTTTATTCGTAATTAATGTCTAAACTCAATATTTGATAGATGCTTGCGATAGTTGTCTAGAGCCATTTTAGATTGCGTGATGAAATCTAGTGAATCTTGATAATTTAATGCAATATATCTGTAGAATAATGTATCAATCGTATACATTTGTGCAAATAATGAGGTTGTAGCACCCATTCTTAATTCGTTTTCATCACTGTTACCATAAACTAAGACAACCTCTGATGCTTGTGCTACTGGATTGTGCTTATGACTTGTTACTGTCATGATAGGAATATGATAATCTTTAATCACTTTGACCAAGGCTTGTAATTCACTTTGATCACCATTGTTTGTGATAAATAAGATGCAATCACTTTGACTATGTGTAGACAATTGTGTCGTTAACATATGCGTTTCTTGTACGACTTGCACGTTTAATCCTATGCGTGAAAATTTTTGATAGATATCGAGTGCACATACGTAAGATGCACCGTAGCCAAAGACATATATGGTCTTTGCGCGCTTAAGTTGTTTACACATTTGATCAATCGCATAAGGTTTAATTGCTTGGGTACTTTTATTAATAGCATTTGCAGCACGTTGATGCAATTTATTTTTAATTTTATCAACACTATCGTTGGCTAAAATTTCGATATTATAGGGTAATGATTGTTTTGGGAAGATTTGTTGAATATTTATTTTGAGTCCTTCAAACCCATCATCATTAAATTGATAACTAAATGCATCAATCTTAGTAACATCAATATTAAGCGTTTTCGAAAGTGATTCCACACTCATGTTAATGATGTCGTACGGATGGTTCAATATAAATTGAGCAATATACTGTTCTGTCGTTGTCATATATTCATATTGATCATCGATCGCGTTTAATATATTTGGCATAATTTAACCACCTAATTGCGTTGAATTTCGCATTGATTTCGTTGTACCAAAGAAATAGGTAAGTATAAAGCCACCAATGTAAGCTGAAATAAGTCCTATAAGGTATCCAAGATACATATGATTTGATATTAGTGGAAGTAATGATAATCCACTAGGTCCAATTGCACGAGCACCAATATGCCCGATACCTCCAATTACGGCACCGCCAATACCTCCCCCTAAGCAAGCGGTAAAGAATGGTCTTCCCAATGGCAAGGTTACTCCATAAATTAATGGTTCTCCTATTCCAAGAAAGCCTGCAGGTAAAGCACCTTTAATGACATTAGCTAATTGTTTATTACGTTTACAGCGCATCCATAAGGCAAGGGCAGCACCAACTTGACCTGCGCCTGCCATTGCGGCGATAGGTAATAAATTAGTAGCACCGGTTTGATTGATGAGTTCGATATGGATAGGTGTGAAGATATGGTGCAAACCTAACATGACTAAAGGCAAGAATGATGCACCAATAATAAAGCCACTAAAGATACCACCAATATCAATTACCCAGTTGACTACAATCACTAAACCTGATGATATAAATCCTGCTAATGGCATGATTACAAATATCGTTAGCAAACCTATTATTAATAGCGTTAAAGTAGGAGTTATAATTATGTCAATGGCATTTGGAACTATTTTATGCAATCTTTTTTCAATTAAACTGAGTAACCAGACAGCAATGATAACACCAATAATACCACCTTGACTAGGTAAAAGTGGCTCCCCAGTAAAAATATTTACAATTGGATTTTTATCACTTATACCTGTTAGTAATGTCGTACCACCGATGACGCCACCTAAACCTGGAGTTGCTCCAAAGACTTTGGCAGCATTTATTCCAGTATAGATAGCTAAATAAAAGAACATACCATCTTTAATGACATTTAAGACAACAACCATTTGTTTTACCCAATCCGCAGTTAAATCACCGGCTTGGATAAAATTATTTAAAACTGCTGCTATACCACCGATTAATCCTGCACCAACAAAGGCTGGTATTAAAGGAATAAAAATATCTGCTATGGTTCTAAGTACTTTATTCCAACGTTTATTAGAATTTTTATGCTGTTTATTTTCAGTTGGCTGCGCAGGTGAGGATGTGGTTTTGTGTTGTTTTTCTATATATTCTGTCACTTTGTCCACTACACCTGGGCCTAACACGATTTGTAAACGGTCATCATCAATGACCCCAAGTACACCTTTAATTGATTTTAATTCAGTGTAATTGACGTGTTGCTTATTATTCAACTTTAGGCGAATACGTGTCATGCAATGAAGAATATCGTTTATATTTTCAATGCCACCGACAGCATGTAATATTTGCTCAGCAAGTTGTTGTTCATTTTTCATAAGAAACGCCTCCTTAAGATTGAATCGCTTTTTTAATGACTCCATTATGCTTTGTTAATCTTAGTTGGGCATCGTTTCTAGAAGTGTCACACATATGCATGACAACTGCTACTTTAATATCATTATTAGCTTGTTGATAAAGATGTTGTGCTGTTTCATGATCAATACTACATATATCTTCAATTATATGAATTGAACGTTGTTGTAATTTGGTGTTTGTTGGTTTCAAGTCGACCATCAAGTTATCATATACTTTACCGATGCCAATCATAGTCATTGTCGATATCATATTAAGCACTAACTTTTGTGAAGTACCGGCTTTTAAACGCGTTGATCCAGTTAATACTTCGGGACCAACGTTAACTTCTAGTGCATAATCTGCAAGTTGACTTATATCACTGTTGACATTACAAGATAAGGCAACGGTTTTAGCTTCTAATTGATTCGCATAAGTGAGTGCACCTATGACATAAGGTGTACGACCACTGGCTGAAATTCCTACAACCACATCTTGTTTATTAAGATTGATATTTTTTAAATCTTGTTCTCCTAATGATGCACTGTCTTCAGCTCCTTCAATGGCTGTTGTCATTGCACCTTGTCCTCCAGCAATTAGACCAATAACTTCACCTGGTGATGTATTGAATGTTGGTACACACTCTGCAGCATCGAGCACACCTAAACGTCCACTTGTGCCTGCACCGATATAAATGAGTCTGCCACCTTTAGAAAATTGATGAATGATTGTTTCAATGGCTTTACTTAATTCCGGTAAAATTTGCTGAACTGCTATTGCTACTTGTTGATCTTCGCTGTTAATTGTTTTTAATGCTTCTAAAATAGGCATGTCATCCAGGTGCATCGTACGTTTGTTTCTACGCTCTGTCATTAAATGTTTCATTGATTTACTCCTTTATCTTCAATAAATTCAAATGTATCATTTGGTTGGATGAGTGGTAGTAAGACTTGGTCCTCTGCAACAATTGTAGCAAGATAATTAACATGTGAATGTGTCGGTAAAGGAGTTCTAACAATTTGAATTTCACCTTCATAACGCCCATTTAAATGATTATCTATCGTTACATGGCCACAACTTCTAATATCGAATGGGTAAGGCTGTGACGTGATATGTTGCTGGCATCTAGAGCGAGATTCCGATGAGCGAATCACATGTTCTGGTGCATCAGGCCGTGATGTATGTTGTTGTAATAATAATTGTTGATAAGAATGTTCCAGTTTGGTCACCTTAAGCTTGAAATGTCTATCTCGTAACATAAATATAAGTTGTTCAGCATGTTTGGCAGTCATGTATGGATCGCTAATAATAATATTATTGATGCCACTATTCATAAGTTGAGTTGCAGCTAATAAAGGATTGTTTGTTCTATGCTGCTCTATTGTAGGTAGTCCGCAATAAAGTGGTCCACGAAATTCTGATCCTGGTATAAAAGCAAAAATAATGCTATTTGAATCAAACTGTCGAATTAAGTGATTTTGTGCGCTGACAAAATCTGTTGATAAACCAGTATCAGGCCGTGGATAATAATTATGACAGTAGTATATAGGTTGTTTAGTAGGAAGTTGCTGCAATATTGAAGCATCAATGGTACTTGCGTTTAAACAGCATTTTAAACCATGATTTTGCAGTTCTTCGATCATTGAAATTTGAAGCTGATTATCTATTCTAATAATAAAATTCCCTGTCGAAATATTATTGAAAAATGTAAAAAAGTCATGATTAAGCAAGTCAGGATGGACATCTATTACATAAGTCATATTGACGTTACGCAAAAGCTCACATAACTCTCCCAAATATGCAAGTTGTTGACGTAGCGATAACTTAGATAACTGCAAGGATGTGAATATCATGTCATAACCAAGCTGAGTCATCTTGTGTATGTATGTCTTGTTTAAGGTTGTTCCTAGATATACTGAAAATCCAACCATGGTAAACCTCCTTTAATGCTATAATCATATTTATTATAAACGTTACGTAATCAGTTTACAATTTACCTATAAAATATTTTTATATTTAATTTAGAAAACAATAAAATGATATTGATTTCAGCACGATAATTGTCTGTTTTTAAACTTAAAAAACCCGACAGAATACAGTTAATCTGACGGGTTTAAAAATTGTGTATAATTATCAATTGTTATATCATGCGTGTTTAAAGTCTTTTCGAAAGAATAGGAAATATCATGGATTGCTAATATAGGTAATTCTCGTGTACAACCATGCCCAATATCAAAAACAATCGCAAGCCACTCAGCGTTTTTACATAAAATACCGATAAAAATAACATTTTGAGCAGCCATTTTATTATCGCTAACAAAATCGACAGACATTACGTTGCGTTCGGCACTGTATATGAGAATGTCTGAAAACAACTTAGGTAATGGTGTCGCTTCAATTGTGTCGAATTTAATATATTTGTCCATACGTTTAAGCAGCTTTCTTACGCGTGTATTTGGCAACTTTAAACATTGCTGAATAATTTCTTGTATTTCTTGTTTATAAGGTAATGAAGAATACGATTGACTTTCATTTAGTGTAAGAAAAAGTGCAAGTAGTTGCTCTTCTGAGATGGAAAGTGCCATTTTTGATTGAGACTGTTGAATTTGAAAACCGCCCAATTTACCATGCTGTGCAAATATCCTTACACCTTGTTCTTCTAACTCGGCGATATCACGCGAAATGGTACGTTTAGACACATTTAATGCTGTTGCTAATTCAGAGGCTGTCATTTTACGATTCTGTTGTATTACATGGATGAGTTGATTTTGTCTTTCAGCTTTATTCAAATTAGACACCACCTAATGTTACATATTACTTTAATTATAACATATAAGTGACAATGATGACATTTGTATATATGTAAAGTGTTTTGTAACTAAAAAAAATTAAAAAATATTTGGAAAACGCTTACATTTTCTTAATAATTGTGCTATTATAATAATTGTAACAGGGGAGAGCGATTACAAACAAAGGGGTAAAGCTATGTAACAGATAGCTTAAAATAATCGTTCACGTTACATCGAAACATCTTCAATATTTATTACTTACTTTCCTTTCTATTTGTCGGCTAGCATATGACTAGCCGTTTTTTTCGTTTGAATTTAATTATAAATCAGCTATACGTTAATATAGGAATACGTTAAAATAAAGTAAAAAAAGAAATGAGGTGACTCATTTAATGCATAAGCGATTAGAAGAAATTGATCAGCTTATTGAGAGATGGATACAACAGCTTGATGTAATCATTCCTCAGTTATTGGCTAAATTAGATACAGATATAAAGCAAGATAGATTTGATTTGGTAACAAATGTAGATAAAGCCTTACAGCAGCATTTTAGTGAATTGTTACATGAGCATCTTCCAGGACATCAATTGGTAGCTGAAGAGAAAAATAATGACACGATAAGTGCACATGAAGGACATGTGTGGTTGTTAGATCCAATCGACGGTACTGCAAATTTAGTAAAACAACAAGAAGATTATTGTATTATTATCGGTTATTTTGTTAATGGAAAGCCTAAGTTATCATACATATACGATTATGTTCATCAAAAGCTCTATAAAGCAATGGAACATCGAGGGGCCTTTGAAAACAATAATCCTTTACCCAAACCACCCATACTTAGTTTACAAGATGCGATGATTTCATTTGATGCGCAGTATATACCAGTAGATGTATCCAAAGCATTGCGTGAAGCATGCTTTGCTAATCGCAACATTGGCTCATGTGGTTTAGATTCAATAAAAGTAATAAAGGGACAATTTGGTGCATATATTAATACGAATCCTAAGCCTTGGGATATTGCAGCACAACATTTATTTGCCAAGGAATTAGGACTGAAGATGACATGTTTGACTCGTGCTGCTCTAAATATTGCTGAAGCAGGTCCGTTTATTATCAGTAATGAAGGTTGCTATGACGAGATTATTAATATTTATCAGCGCTATAGTTAAATTTTAAATAATAGTGAAACATTTTAGCAAAATTCTAATAAATAAGGCTAAAGATGTATTCAAAAATAATGTTTTATGGATATAATTGATGTGACTAATAGTGAATGGAGTGGTTTGTGTGCGACGGTCAGAACGGAAAAAAATGAATTTACCGTTAAAAATCTTTTTATGGATGTTTGGAATACTAGTATTATTGGCAATTATAGCAGTTATATATGTCGCTGCGAAAATTTTTATTACAGGGGATAAAATACATAATCCTCTTGATCGCAGTCATTCAGCATTAAGAAGTAAAAATGTCAATTTAAGTAAAGGAGAACCTTTTACGATTGCGTTATTTGGTGTTGATTCTGATGCCAAAAGAAAACAAGCAAATGATGGACAAAGAAGTGATACCATCATGATTCTATCAATAAACCCTAGCAAACAAAAAACGGATATAGTCAGTATTCCAAGGGATACAAAAGCAGATATTGTTGGTAGAGGAACAACTGAAAAAATCAACCATGCATATGCTTATGGTGGTGCCAACATGGCTGTAAAATCATTAGAAAAATTGATGAATGTTCCAATCGATCATTATGCTACGATTGATATGGATGGTTTACATGATATGATTGATGCATTAGGTGGCGTTGATGTTGTAAGTAATGACACCTTTACCATTAATGGCACACACTTCGTTCATGGTGAAAAAACACATTTAGATGGCGATAAAGCAATGAACTTTATCAGAAGTCGTAAAGAAGAAGGCGCAGGTGGCGATTTCGGTCGTCAAGAACGACAGCAAATCATTTTACAAGCAATGGCCAATAAAATGGTAAGTAAATCTTCTATCACGCATTTCAATAGTTTATTGTCTGAAATACAAAAAAATGTTAAAACAGATTTGAGTTTAAGTGAAATGAATCAAATTCGCAGTAATTACAAAGGTGCGAATAAAACAGTGAATCGCTATCAATTAGATGGTCAAGGTGGCATTCAAGATGATGGATTATACTACTTTATTCCAAGCGAATCATCTAAAAAAGACAGCACAGACATTATAAATAGTAATTTAGGCCTATAATAAAAGGTATTATAAACAAATTAGCCAGTAAATGAAGTTACAAAAACGTATTTACTGGTTAATTTTTTTATGTGCCAGTTTCTTTAATTATTAACAATAAGATGCTCATATTACTTTTAATGAAAACGTATGCAGGAAAAAAGAATTGATTTTTTTAAATGTTATTAAAGTCTTAACATTCTAGTCATTAAGTTATACAATTAAGATGATTCTATTATCGATATATTTATATGTGGGGTATTGATGTAGGATATAGAGAAGTCTTTTAAGAATTAAATAAATATAAATGGGGTGAAGGTATGCAGGAACATTTAATTGTTACATTAGATGGCACAGATTATCTTGTTGAACCTGGAACAAACTTACTTGAGTTTATTAAGTCAAGAAATACGTTCGTACCTTCAATTTGCTATAACGAATCAATGGGACCAATCCAGACATGTGATACATGTATGGTTGAAATTGATGGGCAAATTGAGCGAGCGTGTAGTACGACAATTGATCGTCCAATGACGGTTAATACTGAAAATAATGAGGTTAAATCAAGCCAAAAAGAAGCGCTAGATAGAATTTTGGAAAAGCATATGCTGTATTGTACTGTTTGTGATTACAATAACGGTGATTGTGAAATTCATAATACGATGGACGAGTGGGGATTACAACATCAAACTTATGAATATAAAGAAAAACCATACGAGAAAGATTATGGTCCATTTTATCGATATGACCCTAATCAATGTATTTTGTGTGGGCGTTGTGTAGAGGCATGTCAAGACATTGAAGTAAATGAAACCATTCGCATTGACTGGGATAGAGAACATCCACGTGTCATTTGGGACAATGATGTACCTATCAATGAATCTTCATGTGTATCGTGTGGTCAATGTGCTACAGTGTGCCCGTGTAACGCTATGATGGAAGTTAATATGGAAGGTAATGCAGGTTATATGACTGATACAGAGCCAGGTTCTCTAGCAGCTATGATTGACTTAACAAAAAAGGCTGAACCAGGTTATGGTCCATTATTTGCGATTTCTGATTCAGAAGCAGAAATGCGTAAAGAACGTATTAACAAAACGAAAACCGTATGCACATATTGTGGTGTAGGTTGTTCATTTGAAGTATGGACGAAAGATAGAGAAGTATTAAAAGTTCAACCTTCACATGATTCTCCAGCCAACAAGGTTGCAACATGTGTTAAAGGTAAATTCTCATGGGGACATATCAATTCTGATCAGCGTTTAACGAAACCTCTAGTTCGTAAAAATGGTGAATTCCATGAAGTTGAATGGGATGAAGCTTTGAAAGTTGTTGTAGATAACTTTAGTCAGATTAAAAATCAATATGGTGGCGAAGCTTTAGCCTTTATTGCGTCATCTAAAGGAACCAATGAAGAATCGTATTTAATGCAAAAGTTATCACGACAAGTTTTTGGATCTAATAACGTTGATAACTGTTCAAGATATTGTCAGGCACCAGCAACAAAAGGTTTATTTAGAACAGTAGGACATGGTGGTGACTCTGGTTCTATAGAAGATTTAGAAAAAGCAGCAATGGCTGTGCTTATAGGTACAAATACGGCAGAGGCTCATCCGGTCATTGCATCACGTATGAAACGTGCTCAAAAGTTATTCGGGCAACGCTCACATGTCTTTGATATACGCAAACATGAAATGGCAGAACGTGCAGATGAATTTTACCAACCTAAACCAGGAACGGATCTCGTATGGTTAGGTGCAGCAACAAAATATATCATCGATCACGACTTACATGATAAGGCATTCATTGATGAATGGGTAGATAACTTTGATGATTATTATGCATCATTAGAACCATTTACAATGGAATTTGCTGAAGAAGCTACTGGTATACCAAAAGAAAGACTTATTAAGTTTGCTGAAGAAGCAGCTAAAGCAGAAACTGTAGCTATTTGCTGGGCTATGGGTATTACGCAACAAGATATTGGTAGTGACTCTAGTACAGCAATTTCCAATTTCTTATTAGCCACAGGCAATTATCGTAAACCTGGCTCAGGTGCCTATCCATTACGAGGACATAATAATGTTCAAGGTGCAAGTGATATGGGAAGCATGCCAGATCAATTTACTGGTTATCAAAGAGTTGTAGATGATGATGTGCGTGCTAAATTTGAAAAAGAATATGGTGTAACATTAAATCCAACACCTGGACGAGATAATCATCAAATGATGGAGGGTATCCATAATGATGAAATACATTCACTTTACTTATACGGTGAAGATACAGGTATTGTAGATTCAAACATTAATTTTGTACAATCTGCATTAGAAAAAGTAGACTTTTTAGTGGTACAAGATGAATTTCTAACTTTCACAGCTTCATATGCAGATGTCGTGTTACCAGCCAGTCCATCACTCGAAAAAGATGGAACATTTACGAATACAGAACGTCGTATTCAACGCATTAATCAAGCGTTAACACCTTTAGGAGATTCTAAACCTGACTGGGTCATTTTCCAAATGATTGCTAAAGAATTTGGATTTGACTGGAATTATAATTATCCTGGTGACATTATGGATGAAATTGCGCGATTAACACCTCTATATGCAGGTGTAAGTTATGATCGATTACAAGGCTTTGACAGCTTACAATGGCCAGTGCATGAAGATGGTACAGACGAACCATTACTCTACTTAGAAGGTTTTAATTTTGAGAATAAAAAAGCAAAATTCTATCCTTTATCATTTGATAACTTCTTTAAAGAAGATGAAGTATATGACTTACATGTTAATAATGGTCGTTTACTTGAACATTTCCATGAAGGTAATATGACTTATCAAACAGAAATGATTAAGTACAAAATGCCAAATACCTTTGTTGAAATATCACCAGAATTAGCAAAAGACCGTAATATTCACGAAGGTGCTGAAGTTAAACTGATATCTACAACGGGTGAAGCAAAACTAATTGTACATGTCACTGACCGAGTAAAAGGGAAAGAAATTTATATACCATTAAATAATGATGCGATGGTACACGGTGATATGGGTGCGATTAACTTATTGACAAATAGTGATGTTGATCAATATACAGATACACCATCCTACAAACGTACAAGTTGTCGTATGGAAATCCTTTCTCGACGTGGCAAGTCACCATTGAATCCAACGAACTTCCGCGTAGATAAACAACGTCATCCGCAATATAGTGTGCAGGTTCAGAAAAAATGGGAACGTCAGGACTACGTTTTCCCAGGAAATAAAGGTGATCAATAATGGCTGAAAGAATCACAAATATCAAACGTCTAAAAAAATCAGACGAGCAGATTAAGTTAGAAAACCTTACTGAAGTAACAGACGCGATTGCTGATAATAAAGATAGTATTTTAAAGGCGATCAAGTTAATAAAAGTATTGGATGATGCGAAACTCTTAGATGCATTAAATGGTGCTATTAAAGGAAGACAAGTTATTATCAACAAATTTGCAGTTGAATTAAATAAGGACATATATACCGGTTTGTTATCTAATATGGCATCGCTTGTATTTTTATTAGGTGATTTGGAAGTTAAAGATTTAAGTGCCTTTTTAGCTAAAGTGAACAAAGGGTTACATGTTGCGAACCAAGCTAGTCCTAATGCCAAAACATCAATTAGACATTTATTAGGTGTATTAAAAGATGATGATATGAATCGCAGTTTAACTTATATGTTAAATATGCTAAAAGGTATGTCTAGAGAACATTAGCCATAATTAGTTCATAGAGCGTATTATTCATATTTAGATATAAACGATAGGACAGAAAACAAAGTTATATTTGACTTTGTTTTACTGTCCTCTTTTTATGTAATAAAGCGCACAATAGGTTAAGGATATGGTATGGTGTTATATAGGTAAAATTGAGAGGATGAAGACTTATCGAATCAAAAATGATTAAGCGTATTATGATTGCATCAAATCTTTGCTTAGTTGCTGGGCTGATTTGTTTGTTTATCATGCAGTTTATGTTAGCAATAAGTATGTTTGCCATTTCTTTAACGATGAGCTTAGTACTATTTAATGTCTTACTTAGAGAGCGCAAAGGTTTAAAATGGGCAATCAATGGTTCATTTCTTTTTGTGGTGTTAGTAATTGTTGTAGCATATTTTATTATGACAAAGTGAAGATTGTGAGTATAGATCATTGAGGAAGAAGCGTAAAAAATTAAAAAAACATTATATTATAACTATATTAGCCATAACTAGCATCTTATTGTTATATAAAGGACAGTTATTTTTTATAAGCAATCAGCAGGTAACATTTGACGAGGCAGTGAGGTTACAAACTAGTTCAGAAATGATAAATACCATTAACAATAACGGTGAGTTTACTGCTGCTAATCGTCATCAAGTCGAAAGTGCTATGCGGATTTCTTTTCGAGATACAGAATTTAAGTATATGGAACTGACGCATCCCATTAAGATGTCTGAAAAAGAAGTAAATCAAATGCTTCATAATAAAGGCATACTCGATGGCCATGGGCAACAATTTTTAGAAGCACAAAAGCAATATAAAATTAATGTTATTTATTTAGTAAGCCATGCGCTGGTTGAAACCGGGGAAGGACAATCCACGTTAGCCAAAGGTATTACAGATGGGCAGCAACGCTATTATAATTTTTTTGGCATTGGTGCATTTGACAGCAATGCCATTCAAACAGGTAAAAGTTATGCCAAAACGCATCATTGGACTTCTCCCAATAAAGCGATTATAGATGGTGCATCTTTTATTCGCTCACACTATTTTGATCAAGGACAAGTTTCCTTGTATCAAATGAGGTGGAATCCGGCAAATCCAGCACATCATCAATATGCCACGGATATATATTGGGATGAACAAATTGCTAATTATATGGCGCATTTTTATAAACAATATGGTATTAAGAAAGATCGTATTCAGAGAGACTTTTATCGTTAATATAAAATAAATAGAGTGTTTCATTGATGCTATTTATTACATATTAAGTCAATTTGGGACATAAATACAAAGTATTAAAATTGTAATGTTAAAATCTTTTCTTCGGTATGATTTTTACAATATAATTTGAAGTGATTAAA
>NZ_KV840177.1:0-130385 GCF_001839145.1 Staphylococcus sp. HMSC62D11
TTTACATTGTTTAAGAACTTAATGTCCCAGACCCTTATTTAAAATTATAAATGTGAGCTGCGAATTGTTCGAAGCATTAACATAATAAAGTATGCAATCATACCAAACAGTATTGTAATAAACAATGCGTGGAATAAAGCTATAATTAAATTAACGTGTGTAATGATTGAAAGTGCACCAGTCACAACTTGTAAAATAATAAGTATAAATGCTGCAGTGTAACCATAACGAACCGTTCTATTTTCTGAATAATTCTTAACGGCATGAATAAAGGTAATTAAAATCCATGTAAAAGCAATCAATGCCATACCTCTATGAACAAATTGTACCCATTCTTGTTCACCATGTGGCATAATATGATCGAATGGAACTGGCCACGCTCCATAAGCTAGACTTGCTTTGGTATGACGTACTAAAGCACCAGTATAAATTGTAAGATAAACGATAATCGTCATAATCCAAGTTAATGTTCTTAGTGGTTTTTTGATATATAATTCATCAGCTTCGTATTTTTGGTCTACTTCAAAAACAATCAACATTAAGACAAAAACAGATGAGAAACTAATTAAAGAAATACCAAAGTGTAATGCTAAAACATAAGAATTTTGTTGCCAAATAACGGCTGCTGCGCCCACTAATGCTTGTACAAGTAAAAAAGCGACACTGATAATACATAGTGGCTTCACTTCTTTGATATAACCAATATTTTTCCATGCTGTAATAACAAGCCATAAAACAATGATTAGAGATAAACCTGACATTGCTCGGTGACTTAATTCAATAATCGTTGCGATTGGTAAATTTTCTGGTAATAAAGCACCGTGACATAGTGGCCATGAAGCACCACAACCATCTTCAGAACCAGTTTTTGTTACTAAAGCCCCACCTAATTGTACAAACCCCATAATTATGGCAGCTAGTACGGATAACCATTTAAGGTTTTTTTGTTTAAACAATTTTATACACCCCATCATTAAATAATAGTTAGCCTAAATTATACCTCGGATGACTATAATTTAATGTCCATATTTCTATTCTAGCCATTATTTCAATTATACATCATTCATAGTGTTTTCAAAAAGAGAGTTTTTGAATGTCGATAAAGTGTCACAAATAATTTTTTATTCAACTGGTCAATTTACTATATTTAATATATCATAGTACTATATGGAAATTTTAAGGAGGGGGCATATGAATAAAGAACAGACTTTATCACACACTTCAAGTCGCGTTTCTTTCAAAGAATTACAACAAATAATTAAAATGGGTCTTGTTCAAGGTAATTTGATTCCTGCATTTGCGGGTGCTTGGCTTGCAGTCGTTATGACTAGCCATTCCTTCCTATCATCGATTCCACAAATTATATTAATGATAATAGGGTCGACTTTGATTATGGGGGGCGCTTGTGCAATAAACAACTACTACGATCAAGATATAGATTGTATTATGCCAAGTAAACAAAACCGACCGACCGTTAATGATAGAATTTCAGATAGAAACTTAATGCTATTAAGCTTCGGAATGATGTTAGTGGGGGAAGCTTGTTTATTTTTATTAAATATTCCAACTGGTGTGCTAGGTCTTGTAGGTATAGTTGGTTATGTATCATTTTATTCTATTTGGTCTAAACGTCATACAACGTGGAATACTGTAGTAGGTAGTTTTCCTGGTGCAGTACCTCCATTAATTGGATGGGCAGCTATTGACGGACAATTAAGTCTTGCTGCTTTCGGACTATTTTTAGTGGTATTTTGTTGGCAACCAATTCATTTTTACGCTTTAGCAATTAAAAGAAAGGATGAATATGCATTAGCCAACATTCCAATGTTACCATCCGTTAAAGGTATCAAAAGAACGCGTGTTAGCATGTTCTTTTGGCTTGTTTGTTTATTGCCTTTACCATTCTTCTTCACTAATTTAGGTACTACATTTATTGTGTTAGCTACTTTATTAAATTTAGGATGGTTTTTCATTGGTTTGACAACATTTAAAAAGGATATAGACCAAACAAAATGGGCTACAAAAATGTTTATATACTCGCTCAATTATTTAGTAGTATTTTTCGTAATGGTTGTTGTAGTTTCATTAATTAAAATGATATAAAATACTGAAGGCAAGGATGAAATTTATGAATGTACCTATTCTACCTACGATTAGTACGAGTTGTATTGTAATTAGTGCCATTTTAATTGCCATCGGTTGGTGGCAAATTTGGCATAGGCATGTAAATGCTCATAAGAAAACAATGTTATGGGCCGCTGTATTCGCATTAACGTTCTTTATTATTTATGCAACACGTACTGTGTTTATAGGTAATACGGACTTTGGTGGTCCCGATTCATTGCGACCATTTTATAAAGGTTTTTTATTTTTCCACATAAACCTAGCTACATTAGGTGGTATTGGTGGTTTAGTACAGATTATTACTGCTTTTAAGGATAAATTTAATATTCATAGAAAAATTGGTCCTACAGCATCTGTTATTTGGTTTTTGACAGCTATTACAGGTGTTACGGTGTATATACTACTTTATGTATTATATCCAGGCGGGGAGACGACGTCGGTAATTAAGGCAACGTTAGGATTATAATCTCAATACAACTGGGCTATAGGGGCTCTATTAACTGGTGAAACTTGTTGTTTTACCAGTTTTTTATCTACTTAATTGAATATTACGATTAAATTAAAGTACAATAAAAGCCGAAGTACTTATATAAAATGTTTTGTAGTTTAAAGTATCAATTTTTATAATATATTATTAAGTAAGAGGTGAAAGATAATCAAATTATTATTGAAAATATTAGGTGTCGTGCTGTTAGTAACATTTTTAATATATTTATTTTATTCACCTCGATTACAATTTGATGTATTAGAAAATCCAAATAAATCTACTAATACGAGTCGTTCAGATCAAAGTGCACATCAAAACAATCAAAAAGATGATGGAAATCCTAAGCCTAAAGAAGGGATTGGCACTTGGATAGGAAAAGACATCTCTTATTTAACTAAAAAGTTTGGACAGGCAGATCGGTCATATCGATATAGTGATCATTATAAAAACTATGTTTTTAAACAACAAGATGCTTATTATGTTGTATTAGTTAGAGATAAGCGTATTAAATCGGTTTATGCTACGGGTGAAAATGCCAATGTTGCCCCTTTAAAAATTAATGATAGTGCAGCTAGAATTTTTGAGAATACGAGTATTAACCCTGATCCAACATTTAAAGTTAATAATAGGACATATCATTTTGAATTATCAGATGAAGATTTGAAAACTCAAACATTGATAAAATATGGTGAAAATTATGCTCAAGTTTATGTTGATCAACAAACGAATGATATTATGGGAATACGTTATTTAGATAAAGAGGCACTTGTACTTTTTAAACCTTATCGTTTAGAAGATGATGAACAATCATCGAAGTCTCGCATCAAGCATTCTGCAGATATTCCTTTTGAGCAAAACCCAAATCAGCTTATGACACTTTATGAAATAACTAATGAAATACGTAAACTAAAAGGAATTAAACCGATGCGTGTTAATAATGATATTGCCCATATCGCCGCAATTAACTTATATGATGCAACAGATTCTGATAGTGTAGCATTTACTGAAGATACGTTACGAAATCAATTAGAGAATCAAAATATTGAATTTAAAACGACAAGTCAAAATGTTGGTTATGATTTTGATGATGTCCCAACACTCATCCATAGTTGGATGAATTCGGATATACATCGCTCAAGATTATTGAATAAAAAATACAATGAAATGGGTGGAGAAGTTATGAAAAATTACTACTCACTTATTTTTGTGGAAGATAAATAAAGGAGGTAAGCCAAAGATGTACACAGAAGAAATGGGTTATATTTTAGATGAAATCGAAAAGTTATCAGATATGGTTACTGATTCAGAAATATATTATCAGTTTAAAGAGGCTCAATTAAAGCTAAATCGTGATGATGAAGCACATCTAATGTATGAAGCTTTCTTAAAACATAAACATATGTATGATGAAGTCATGCGTTTTGGCCGATACCATCCTGACTATCAAACTATAATGTTAGAAACACGGCGTCGCAAACGTGCTTATGAAATGCTTCCGGTTGTGATGGACTATAAAGTTAAGGAAGTTAAGTTACAAAATTTAATAGATGAACTTATAAGCAAAATCGCACATGCAGTATCTGCAAATGTGAAAATTGAGGCAGGAAATCCCTTTTTCCAAACGGATGAGCATGGTTGTGCATCAGGAGGTTCATGCAAGTGCTCGTTATAAGTAGAATTAGATTATAATTAACATATATAGTAAAAACCTTCAAGTGAGACTATAGCAGTCAAACATTTGAAGGTTTTTCACGATATTTTATTTTATCGTTAATGAATCCTTAAATTGTTTTCCAAGATCAGGCCGATCTGTTACCAGTGTGTGTGCACCTTTTAAATATAAATCATGCATCATATCAATGCTATTAATATCGTAATATCCCGGTACAATATTAAGGGTATTTAACCACTGGATAAAGCGACGAGAAGTTAATGGTATGCCTTTGAAATGTGTTGGCATTTGGAAAGTATTTGCTTGTGGGTGAAAGCTACGTGCAGTGCCACTAAAGAACTTCAAAAATCCTTCTGCGACTTCCTTTTGACTAGCGCCAATTGCAACTGAATTTTGCGCTATTTTATTGAACCTGTCAATTTGTTCACTATAGAAGCTTGTAACTAATACACGGTCTTGCGCTTGATTATTTAAAATATCGTCAAACATCTTTTGTGGTGCAATAGATCCTTCATAGCTCCCTGGATGATCTTTTAAATCAACGTTAATTCGCATGTTTGGATATAATTTTAGTAATTCATCAAATGTTAGAATAGCTGTTTTCTCATGACCACGATAAGGTGTGGTTCCATTTATATCTGTAAAATGATAACCCGCATCCAATTTTTTTAATTCAGCTACAGTATGTTCGCTTACTTTACCTGAACCATTTGTGGTGCGATCAACTGTAGCATCATGAAAAACAATGAGTTTTTCATCTTTAGTAAGGCGTACGTCTGTTTCGAAACCATCTACATCAAAAGATACAGCATGGTCAAATGCAAGTTGAGTTTGCTCTGGTCTTACGGCCATGCCACCTCGATGTGCAAAAATATAAGGTGAACGTCCTTGGAAGAATGGTGGAATCGTCTTTGGCTGTTGTTGGGATTGTTGTCGTTTATAGAATAATAGGCCACTCATAATACCTATTCCAGCTAATCCCCAGTTTATTAAACGTTTATTTTTTATTGACATATATAGTGCCTCCTCAAAGGTATTAATATAAGCGTATCAAATTTATATATTAGGTAACAGTAAAGGTACTTTATTTCGTATTAGGACGAAGTTATTTTCTAAAATATTAAGACATGATATGATAATGAATGCATAAATAAATGGAGTGATGACAAACAATGAACTTAATACCTAGAACGAGTTTGACTGTTTATTTAAAACACATTAAACATGAGCGACAGCTGCGAAAATACGGACATATTGTTCATACAAATAAGCAAGAAAGATATGTCATTATTTATATTAATGAAGTTGATGCAGATGTAATTGTGCATAAGCTGATGCAAATGAAATACGTTCGGCACATTGATGCTTCGCCATATAAATACTTAAAGAAAACATATGAAAAAGAAAAGCACGAAACGCTTTAATTCAATAGTTTAAATATCATTGGAGTGGTGGTATCCAATTTTGTAAACGCAAAATGCTGATTAGATATTTAAAGTATAGGTCTAAATCGTGAAAGGCTTCGATAGGCTGAACATCAACACCAATCGTTTGAATATTATATTGTTCAGCTTTCTCATTAATCATCTGAAACTTTTTGTTACTTTCTGGATAAGGATAAGACATCGCATTAAGCATGATATACATAGCTTGAAAATGATGGCCTTCAGTAGGTTGCATAACGAGTGCTATAGATGATCGTTGCTTTTCAGATTCTGGCGTGTGGAAGTACATTATTTTATCTACACGAGCATGGTCATAATCTATCAGTGTTAAAAATTCAAACAGGTCAGTCAACCCTTCTCCAAGAACGATAAATGATTGTTTCATTAGTTAAGTAATTCTCCTTTTTTAATCAAATTATAGTAAAACACAAGATGAAATGGAAGTGTATTAACATGCGCGTGATAGCTGGTAAACATAAAAGTAAAGCACTTGAAAGTTTAGAAGGTCGAAACACGAGACCAACAATGGATAAAGTTAAAGAAGGCATTTTTAATAGTCTTCACAATGTAAGTGGACTTGGACTAGATTTATTTGCTGGAAGTGGTGCGCTTGGTATTGAAGGTTTGTCACGTGGAATGGATAAAGTAATCTTTGTTGATCAGAATTTTAAAGCAATCAAAGTAATTCAAGCGAATTTACAACAATTAGACTTAACAGAACAAGCTGAAGTATACAAAAATAATGCAGATAGAGCATTAAAAGCTTTAAATAAAAGGGATATTCAATTTGATTATATCTTTTTAGATCCGCCATACAATAAAGGACTTATAGATAAAGCTTTAATTCAAATTGAAACATTTAATTTGTTAAAAGAAAGTGGTATCATCATCTGTGAGTTTAGTCATCAAGAAGATATTGCTATACAATCATTCAAAGAGCTTAAACGCTATCATTATGGTTTAACAGACACGTTGCTGTTAGAAAAAGGAGATAAAAATGGGTAAGACAAAGGCAGTTATTCCAGGAAGTTTTGATCCAATCACGTACGGACATTTAGATATTATTGAACGTAGTGCGGGACGATTTGATGAATTACATGTTTGTGTGTTGAAAAATAGTAATAAAGCTGGCACATTTACGGTAAATGAACGCATTGAACTTATTGAGGAGTCTGTAAAACATTTATCTAATGTTCAGGTCCATCATTTTGATGGATTACTTGTTGATTTTTGTGATCAAATAGGTGCTAAAACAATTATTAGAGGCTTACGTGCGGTTAGTGATTTTGAATATGAATTGCGATTAACATCTATGAACAAAAAGCTTAATAGTGATGTTGAAACGATGTACATGATGACAAGTACAAATTATTCCTTCATTAGTTCAAGTGTTGTTAAGGAAGTAGCACAATATAAAGCAAATATAAGTGATTTTGTACCACCTAACGTAGCAACTGCATTGAAAGAAAAATTTAAATAATATGTAAACAACCCCTTCTGAAAGTACTATTTAACGAGCTTTCAAAAGGGGTTGTCATCGGTATAGCGTTATTATTTTCGAATAACAGGCGTGTTAAAATCATTTTGAGTACTATGGGTACATAAATTATAAAGTTGCGTAGCTTTAATTTCTTGCGTGAAAAAGGGCGCAGTTTTCTTTGTTATATTTGTGATATAATTTCGCTCTGGAAATTGTGCTTTTAGATACTTCAAATATTGTTGACCCTTGTCAGTCATGCCTAAAATACGAGCTGCTTTTATATTAGTAGGAACATCTTGTTGGCGTATATTGAGTACGATGTTCATTAAGGCACGTTGAATGTGCGTGTATGTATAGCGTTTCGTTTTAACGAGGGTTATGAAACTATCTAAATTGTGTGCTTTAGTTATCAATGATTGTAAACGATGTTCTAAGCCTTCATTGATTGTGTATATTTGTGCTAAGTCTTCCGATGATTGTGTAATTAAAGCATATTGAATATAAGGAAACAATGCTTCTTTTGTCATTTGTGGCTGCTCATAAAGATGCCACATGTGATTTGGTACAACTTGTTTCCAAAGTGCGTCATTTGAATTTAAAGCGTGACGAATTGCACTACCACTTGCCAATGTTTGGTGATCAATTGATGATTGATGATGATATGTACCTAAGCGTTCAATCGTCATAGCATTAATGTTTGGTGCAAAATTATGAATAGCTTTTAAATAACTAAGTCCTAAAATATTATTTGGAGTTTGTAAAATGTGATGTTGATTAAAATGGTCACTTAAAACACGTGGGTAACTTTTACCGCTATTGATTTGAGCCCTATACTTTGGATTTGTTTCAAATTGTTGAATATCTTGAGCTATTTTAGTCAACGCCTCAATATTGGCACTTTCACTACCAAATGAAATCGTATCTATGCCTAGATAATCGGCAAGCAATATACCGTATTTAGCAAAGTAATCTGATGAAGATAGACTGCCAATTATAGGAAGTTCAACAACTAAATCGACGCCTTCTAAGGCCATCTCGGCACGAATAAACTTATTGAATATTGCTGGTTCGCCACGCATTACAAATTGTCCGCTCATCAATGCAATGGTGACATCGGCATTGGACAGTTTTTTTGATTGTCGGGCATGATACAAGTGACCATTATGAAATGGGTTATATTCCGTTATAAGTCCAACACTTTTCATTTGCAATTCGTCCTTTCAGTATTCATCATAAGTATTGTAACAGATACTTTGATGTTAAGAAAAAATCTTGACAACTCTTGTAGAGAAAGTTAAAATAAATTTTGTGCTTGTTAGAGGTGAAGCCATATGAAATGGTCAATAACACAATTAAGAAAATATCAAGGTCAGCCCTTTGAATTTAATGAAACAGCGAAATTTGATCACTTAAAGGAATCGCTAGGTCTTATTGATTTGTCTGAGATTCATGTAGAAGGTCAACTTAATGTTAAGTCGAATGAAGTGATTGCAGATATGCATGTAACTGGGACATATACGATGCCATGTGCACGTACATTGGAACCAGTTGAAGTGCCACTAGATGTGACAACTTCGGAAGTATTTGATTTAGAGGGATATAATGATTATGCCGATGAAAGTGAGCTTGATGAACATTATCATCTAGCCACTGATGGTATGATAAACATTAAAGATATTGCGGAAGAGCTAGTCATAATTGAGAAACCCATGCGTGCATATTCTGATAACAGCAATCAGATGTTAACAGAAGGTAACGGCTGGGAAGTTATTGACGAAGATCAATTGATTGAACTTGCAAAGGGTGATGAAGATAAATCTTCGGAAACAATGCAAGTTGATCCTAGGCTTCAGAAATTACAACAATTATATGATAAAGAGTAATAGCAGATTACGTCTTGTTATAGTATAATTAGGAACTAATCTGACATTTAGAATTAACTGGCTTTAATATTAAGGAGGATAAATCATGGCAGTACCAAAAAGAAGAACGTCTAAAACGAGAAAAAACAAACGTCGTACACACTTCAAAATTTCAGTGCCTGGTATGACTGAATGCCCAAGTTGTGGCGAATACAAATTATCTCACCGTGTATGTAAAAATTGTGGTTCATACAATGGTGAAGAAGTTGTTAGCAAATAATTTTAGCATAGTGCTAAAATAATATGAATAATAAAGAAACCCAATGATGACAACAAATCATTGGGTTTCTTTATGCGTTTTTATACAAACATTACAAGAATGGACTGCAGAATCACACTACGTAGTTTAAAAATAATTTGATACGATTGAAATGACAATCTTTATATTAATGTAACTGAATGTTCATCAACGTTGTGCTAATATATAGGACGAAGCATATAACAACCATAATCACATAAAATTGGAGAGTTTTAATGGAACAAATTACATCTGCACAAAATAATAAGATTAAAAATGCAAATAAACTTAAAAAGAAACGTGAACGTGATAAAACGGGACAAGCACTCATTGAAGGTATTCATTTAATTGAAGAAGCTTATCAAAGTAATCTGACGATTAAACAATTATTTATTATTGAACCAGAGCGAACAGAGCAAGCATTGATAGATTATTCAGAAGAAACATTTCAAATTAATATGAAAGTGGCAGAAGCATTATCAGGTACAATTACACCTCAAGGATTCTTTGCAGTAATTGAAAAGCCAAACTATGATGTAACACATGCAAAACAAGTATTACTCATTGACCGCATTCAAGATCCTGGCAATTTAGGAACATTAATTCGTTCAGCAGATGCTGCCGGTATAGACCTTATTGTTATGGAAAAGGGAACAGCAGATGCGTATCAGGATAAAGTGCTTAGAGCTAGTCAAGGTAGTGTCTTCCATATACCTGTGGTGACTGCAGACTTACAAGGGTTTATAAAGCAGTTCGAAGGTCCTGTATTTGGTACTGCACTAGAAAATGCTGTGTCATATAAAAATCTTGAACCCCAAGAAACATTTGCACTGCTACTTGGTAATGAAGGGGATGGAGTAAATAACGCGTTGTTAGAACATACGACGAAAAATTTAATTATTCCAATTTATGGCAAAGCAGAAAGTTTAAATGTTGCAATTGCTGGAAGTATTTTACTTTACCACTTGAAAGGTTGACCCGTTTGTTTAAAATCGGCTATACTTAGATGTATATAATAAAGTATAGTGATGACAAGTACTCATAAAATTGAATGATAAACCAATAAAAAGACCTTAACTAGTAGAACGAATTGTGCAGGGAGAATAAGCGTGACTGAAACTTATTCCAATTTCGATTAGTTACTTTCATCTTTTTGGTTACTTAAAGAGATTTAAGTCGGAGCGCGTATCTTCGTTAACAATGCAGAACAAGTGTATGTAAAATAAAGTAAGGCTTAGCGTCTTATTTTATAATGACATAAATTTGGGTGGTACCACGGAAGACTTTCGTCCCAAGATATAGGGAGGTAAGTCTTTTTTTATGCTCGAAAACTAAGTTTAAAAATAAAAAGTGTGAGGTGTCATTTATATGACTCAGATGGATTCAATGGCGGAATTAAAACAACAAGCATTAGTTGATATTAATGAAGCTCAAAATGAACGCGAATTACAAGATGTAAAAGTTAAATATTTAGGTAAAAAAGGTTCAGTTAGTGCTCTAATGAAAAATATGAAAGATTTACCTAATGAAGAAAAACCTGCCTATGGTCAAAAGGTAAATGAATTAAGACAAACCATTCAAAATGAATTAGAAGAAAAACAAGCATTATTAAAACATGAAAAATTGAACCAACAACTTGCTGAAGAAAAGATTGATGTTACATTACCAAGTCGTAAAATCAACATAGGTTCTAAACATCCTTTAACAAGAACGATTGAAGAAATTGAAGACTTATTTTTAGGTTTAGGTTATGAAATTGTTGACGGTTATGAAGTTGAACAAGATTATTATAATTTTGAAGCATTAAACTTACCTAAGTCACATCCTGCGCGTGATATGCAAGATAGTTTCTACATTACAGATGATATTTTAATGCGCACTCATACATCTCCAGTTCAAGCACGGACGATGGAAAAACGTAATGGTGTAGGCCCAGTAAAAATTATTTGTCCTGGTAAAGTATATCGACGTGACTCAGATGACGCAACACATAGTCATCAATTTACTCAAATAGAAGGGTTAGTCGTTGATAAACATATTAAAATGAGTGACTTAAAAGGCACATTAGAATTATTGGCTAAAAAGTTATTTGGGGCAGAACGTGAAATTCGTCTTCGCCCTAGTTACTTCCCATTCACAGAACCATCCGTTGAAGTTGATGTATCTTGTTTTAAATGTAAAGGTAAAGGCTGTAACGTATGTAAACATACAGGCTGGATTGAAATTTTAGGTGCTGGTATGGTGCATCCAAACGTACTTGAAATGGCTGGATTTGATTCAAATGTATATTCTGGCTTTGCCTTTGGTATGGGGCCAGATCGTATCGCGATGTTAAAATATGGTATTGAAGATATTCGTCATTTCTATACTAATGATGTACGATTCCTTGATCAATTTAAAGCTGTAGAAGATAGAGGTGAATTGTAATGTTGATTTCAAATGAATGGTTAAAAGATTATGTTGATGCAGGTGTAGCTATTGAAGATTTAGCAGAGCGTATTACTCGCACAGGTATTGAAGTAGATGACATAATCGACTATACCAAAGATATTAAGAACTTAGTTGTAGGATATATCCAATCTAAGGAGAAACATCCTAATGCAGACAAATTAAATATTTGTCAAGTAGATATTGGTGAAGAAGAAGCTGTGCAGATTGTATGTGGCGCACCTAATGTCGAAGCGGGACAACACGTTATCGTCGCTAAAGTTGGTGGACGCTTACCTGGTGGCATTAAAATTAAACGCGCTAAGTTACGTGGTGAACGTTCAGAAGGAATGATTTGTTCATTACAAGAAATTGGTATTTCCAGTAATGTTGTTCCAAAAGCATATGAAAATGGTATTTTCGTTTTTACTGAACCAATTGAACCTGGGACTGACGCTTTAACAGCACTTTACTTAAATGACCAAGTGATGGAATTTGATTTAACACCGAATCGAGCTGATGCATTAAGCATGATTGGTACTGCATATGAAGTAGCAGCGCTATATAAAACTAAAATGACGAAACCTCATACACAAAGTGATGAAATTTCTGAATCCACATCAAATGAGTTATCAGTATCTATTGATAATCCTGAAAAAGTGCCATACTACAGTGCAAGAATAGTTAAAAATGTGACAATAGCCCCATCTCCAATTTGGATGCAGGCGCGCTTAATTAAAGCAGGTATTCGTCCAATCAATAACGTTGTAGATATTTCTAATTATGTCTTATTAGAATACGGTCAACCATTACACATGTTTGACCAAGATCACATTGGCTCTAAAGAAATAATTGTGCGCCAAGCAAATGAAAATGAAACTATGACTACCTTAGATAATACAGAGCGTACCTTAGTAAATAGTGACATTGTTATTTCAAATAGCAAAGAACCAATCGCTTTAGCAGGTGTCATGGGTGGAGATTTTTCTGAAGTTACAGCAACAACAACAAATGTTGTAGTAGAAGGCGCTATCTTTGATCCGGTTTCTATTCGTCATACATCTCGTCGTTTAAACTTGCGCAGTGAAGCTTCTAGTCGCTTTGAAAAAGGTATTGCAACTGAATTTGTCGATGAAGCTGTTGATAGAGCATGTTACTTACTTCAAACATATGCAGATGGTAACGTATTACAAGACCGAGTGTCTGCGGGTAATTTAGGTTCATTTGTGACACCAATTAAAATCACTGCTGAAAAAGTAAACAAAACAGTTGGATTTAACTTATCTTGTGGTGAAATAAAAGCTATTTTTGAACAATTAGGCTTTAAAACACAACAAAATGGTGACGAATTAACAGTCAATGTACCATCACGCCGTAAAGATATTACGATTAAAGAAGATCTGATTGAAGAAGTTGCACGAATATACGGATACGACAACATCCCATCAACAATGCCCGTTTTTGAAGATGTCACAAGTGGCGAATTAACAGATCGTCAGCATAAAACGCGTATAGTAAAAGAAACATTAGAAGGTGCTGGTTTAGACCAAGCAATTACGTATTCACTTGTTTCAAAAGATCATGCGAAAGATTTTGCTTTACAAACACGTCCAACAATTAGCTTATTAATGCCTATGAGTGAAGCACATTCCACTTTACGTCAAAGCTTATTACCACATTTAATCGAAGCAGCTGCATATAATGTGGCGCGTAAAAATAAAGATGTCAAATTGTATGAAATAGGACGCGTTTTCTTCGGTAATGATGAAGGTAAATTACCAGAGGAGGTAGAATATTTGAGCGGCATATTAACTGGTGAGTATGTAGTTAATACATGGCAAAATAAAAAAGAAGCTGTTGACTTCTATATTGCCAAAGGCGTTGTAGATCGTGTCGCGGAAAAGTTAAATCTCGAGTTCAGTTATAAAGCCGGTGAAATTAGTGGGTTACATCCTGGTAGAACAGCAATCATATCTTTACAAGGTAAAGATATTGGTTTTATTGGCGAATTGCATCCACAATTAGCTGCGGAGAATGATTTAAATCGCACATACGTATTTGAATTAAACTATCATACTATAATGGAAGTAGCAGTTGGCTACATTAACTATAAACCAATCCCTAAATTCCCTGGAGTGACTAGGGATATTGCCTTAGAGGTCACAAGTGATGTTCCAGCATCAGTGTTGTTAGAAACAATCCATAGTAATGGTGATGATATTCTTCAAGATTCATTAGTATTTGATGTTTACGAAGGGGAACATTTAGGTGAAGGTAAGAAATCTATTGCGATTCGCTTGAATTATTTAGATACAGAAAATACATTAACAGATGAACGTGTCACAAAAGTACATGATAAAATTTTAGCAGCTTTACAAGCACAAGGCGCTGTAATAAGATAATTTGGCGAAAAGAGACAGACTGGGACACAAATCCTAGAAAAAATAGCCAGTAAATGAGCTTACAAAAACTCATTTACTGGCTATTTTATTGACAATACTTAATGGCTTCGCTTTCCTAGGGTGCCGTCTCAGCCACCCCAACTTGCTTTGCTTGGCGAAATGCTTTTCACATTTCTCTTTGTTGGGGCCCCACCCCAAATTGCTTTGTCCGTTGGCTTTCTTTTCGAAAGCCTATCTGTTGGGGCACCTGTCTTCAGCTTGTCCTGTTCCCTCAGGAGTCTCGCCATAAATACTACGTATTAATATGTAATTTTACCGTTAAATGGTTTAAAAAATAAGGCACTTTCACATTGTTTAGTCGACTTCACTAAATGAAATGAACGAGGTGCCTTATATAAGCGATAACTTGAAGCAATAGATGTTACCACTAGAGACTTTAATTTTAATAGTTTCAATTAATATGGTGGAAACCATATCCAATAAAAAAATTTTGGCGTTTCAATTTTAATCTATTACATTTATGTCTTAAATTGTTATTGCTTACTAATTTTGCTTTCTTTCTACTAATTTCAGTGCTTTTTCTCGGTTTTTAAAATGTTTTTTAGAAATACTATCTAATTTGTTAATTCCACTCTTATCAATGATTTTAGCAGCAACTAAATCAACCTTATTACCAGCACCTTTAGGAATTTCGCAATGCATTTTGCGAGCGAGTTGATCCATATATTTGACAAATGCATAGCGAGAGATAATACTGGCAGCTGCAATTGCTAGAGATTTTGACTCTCCTTTTGTTTCAAATTTTGTTTTTTCTGTAAATGGTAATGCACTTAAGGCATAATGTTGATAAACTTCACGCTGAGCGAATTGGTCAATCACAATATAATCGATGTTGTCTGGATGAATTTTTTGAGTAACATTTTTAATAGCTTCATTATGAAGAACGGCTTTCATTTTTACTTGAGACCAGCCTAAAGCTTGGCGCTCATTATATTTAATATTATCTAATGTTAGCAATGAATGTGGAATAAATGTCACTAACTGCTCCGCCAAGTCAATAATTTTAGTATCAGTTAGTTTTTTTGAGTCATCGACACCTAATGTTTTTAAAATAGCAACATGTGATTGAGTGACATAAGCAGCACATACGGTTAAAGGACCAAAATAATCTCCACTTCCGGCTTCATCGCTACCAATACAATCATATTTGTCATATTGAAGTGTATGAGTTGATGATTGCTTTGAAGTTGTTGCTGCCATGGCAGCATCGTGATAATTTGGAAGTAATTCTCGAGCAATATTTTCAGCTTGTTTACCTTGAAACATGACTTTGCCAGAGTTATAGATATTAATGGTTGTCTGTTTATAATTAGTGCGTGCACGCATCCCTTGTGGTAAGTTATGCTGTTCAAAGTCAATTTGATTTAAGAGCTGCTCTATTGCTTCGTTTGTTAGTTTTTGGACGACATTTGCCATAGATGTCAGAAATCCTTTCTTTAAAAAATATTAACCAGCAATATCATATCATGAAATTAATGATGTAGTAATATTCTAGTATAACACTATAACTTACTGAATCAGATGGATGGGCTTACAAATTTAGATGCTGTCATGTATAATGTACTTAATATAACATTACATAGAAACTAGCTGATGAAAAAATGTAATAGAACTGAAGTTTATAAAAAAGGTCAGGAGACATAATTATGAGTGAATTTAAAAACAGAATTAATGTAACGATTAATGATCAACATTATACTATTGTTGGTGAAGACAGTCCTGAGCATATTCGTTATGTCGCTCATTTAGTAGATGAGAGAATCAAGGCGCTAAAAACTTCTGGTCTTGATACAACACGAAAGTCTGTATTAACGGCCGTCAATATTATGCACGAAAAGGTACTATTAGAAGAAGAAAATCGTCGCCTCCAAGAAGAAGTGAATCAATTTAGACGTAGAGAGCTATAATATGATACTAGATTTAATTGTATTATTATTTGTAGGTTATGTCATGCTTATGGGATATCGCCGTGGATGGTGGTTAAATTGTTTACACGTTATGACGACGATGGTTGCCTTGTGGATTGCACATAACAATTATCAAGGTATTGCACAAAGATTATTAGTTTTTTTACCGTTCCCGAAAACTGTAGCTTATGATATGACTTACGCTGTGCCTTTTAGTCAAGTTCAGCAACGCTTTGATGCAATTGTAGCTTTTGCACTAGTTGCTATATTGAGCAAGATTATTTTGTATCTTCTTGTAGTGTCATTTGATAATATAGTAACGTACAAAAAATTATATAATTGGAGTCGCTGGTTAGGGGCCTTGTTTGGATTGCTATCAGCCTTGATATCTGTGCAAATTCTACTTTATATGCTGGCGCTTTATCCTAATGAATGGGTTCAGATGAGTTTAGCTCATTCATGGCTTAGTAAAGCAATTTTATTACATACACCAATCGTTTCAGCATATATTTTAAATTTATAAAATCTGATAAAGGTCAGGATTTCTTTTCCTGGTCTTCTTTTTATGAGGTGACGGTATGACAAAGAAAGATGTTATTAAATTATTAGAGCAAATTGCTACTTATATGGAGTTGAATGGAGAAAATACCTTTAAAGTGTCAGCTTATCGCAAAGCGGCGCAAAGTTTGGAAATGGATGAACGCCCTTTAGAAGAAATTGATGATGTGACGGAGCTAAAAGGAATTGGTAAAGGTGTTGGCGAAGTGATTAGTGAATATCGTCAAACTGGTGAGTCAGAGGTCTTATCTGATATGAAAAAACGTGTGCCTGAAGGTCTGATTCCACTGTTGAAAATTCAAGGTTTAGGTAGCAAGAAAATCGCAAAGCTATATCAAGAGTTGGGCATTGAAGATAAAGAAAGTTTGCAACGTGCATGTGAAGCTGGTCAAGTAAGTCAGTTAAAAGGATTCGCTAAAAAAACAGAAACTAATATTTTAGAGGCTGTCAAAGCGTTAGGTGCTAAAAAAGAACGGTATCCTATTGATCAGATGCGAGGGTTGAACGAGCAAATTGTCGCTTATATTAAGACGCTGACTGCTATCGATAATTATTCATCAGCTGGGAGTTTTCGTCGCTATAAAGAAATGAGTAAAGATTTAGATTTCATCATAAGTACGACGGAGCCTGACAAAGTTCAAGCGCAATTATTAAATATTCCCAACAAAGTAAAAGAAGTGGCTGTGGGACAAACAAAAATCTCTTTAGAAATAGAATATGATGATGAAACAATTGGTGTAGATTTTAGACTCATTGAACCAGCAGCATTTTATCATACATTACAACATTTTACTGGCTCAAAAGAACATAATATTCGCATTCGACAACTTGCTAAAGCGCAGGGAGAAAAAGTAAGTGAATATGGAATTGAAACGTCAGATGGACAACTGATTCAATATAATAATGAAACTGATATTTATAAACACTTTAACGTGAATTGGATTGCACCGGCGATGCGTGAAGACGGCAGTGAATTTGAAAGAGATTTAAGTGATATTATTACCTTAGATGATATCAATGGTGATATCCATATGCATACGACTTATAGTGATGGCGCATTTTCTATTCGACATATGGTTGAGGCTAACATTGCTAAAGGATATCATTTTATGGTTATTACTGACCATTCTCAAAGCCTAAAAGTTGCCAACGGTCTGCAAGTAGAACGTTTATTACGACAAAATGAAGAAATTAAAAAATTGAATCAAGAATATCAAGAAATTGATATTTATTCAGGCACAGAAATGGATATTTTGCCAGATGGTTCACTGGATTATGATGATGATGTTTTAGCACAATTAGACTATGTTATTGCTGCGATACACCAAAGCTTTAACCAATCTGAAGCAGATATCATGAAACGTCTAGAACATGCATGTCGAAATCCATATGTACGACACATTGCTCATCCAACGGGGCGCATTATTGGGAAGCGTCCAGGATATCAACCTAATATTGAACAATTAATGCAACTTGCTGAAGAAACTCAAACAATTTTAGAAATCAATGCTAATCCAAAGCGACTGGATTTAAATGCAGATATTGTTAAAAAATATCCGAATGTTAAGTTGACGATAAATACTGATGCACACCATACAGATCATTTGGAATTTATGAAATATGGTGTAGCAACAGCGCAAAAAGGATTTGTTACTAAAGATAGAGTCATCAATACCTTATCGCGAGAAGACTTTAAAAAATTCATTGCAAACAATATTAAAATGAAGAAATAGAGGGATTTGATGAGACAGAAAACGTTAGATGTCTTAGAATTTAATAAAATTAAAGCACTCATCGCTAATGAGACAATTAGTGACTTGGGGCGGGAGAAAGTACTACAACTGCATCCTGCGACTGATTACGATACTGTTGTTTTTCAAATGAATGAAACTGATGAAATATCACAAATTTATAATAAATATAGGATGCCAAGTCTAAGTGGATTATCAAAAGTTTCTCCATTACTTCACCGCGCTAAGATTGGTAGTGTATTGAATGTTACAGAATTAAATCAGTTAAAAAGGCTCATTCAAGTTCAAAACCAATTTAAAACATTTTATAATCAATTGCTTGAAGATGATGAACAACAAGTCTATTATCCTTTGCTACATGATAATATGATGCGCTTACCTGTATTAACTGATTTATTTCAAGAAATTAATGATAAATGTGATACACATGATTTATATGATCATGCGAGTTACGAATTACAAGGCATTCGCAGTAAAATTTCAAGTACGACACAACGCATTAGACAAAATCTAGATCGTATTGTTAAAAATCAATCTAATCAAAAGAAACTATCGGATGCTATAGTAACTGTGCGCAATGAACGTAATGTTATACCAGTAAAAGCTGAATATCGCCAAGATTTTAAAGGTATTGTGCATGACCAATCAGCATCTGGACAAACGTTATATATTGAACCATCATCTATTGTAGAAATGAACAATCAAGTGAGTCGCTTACGCAACGATGAGGCTGTGGAAAGAGAACGAATTTTAACTATATTAACAACAATGGTTGCGCAACAAGCTGAACAATGTTTAGTAGCTGAAGAAGTTATGGGTCACTTGGATTTCTTAACAGCTAAGGCACGTTATGCAAGTGCAATAAAGGGAACAAAGCCTACATTTTATGAAGCGCGTACAATTTATTTGCCCAATGCCTTTCATCCATTGTTAGATAAAGAAACTGTTGTTGCAAATACGATTGAATTTGCTGATGATGTGGAAACAGTGATTATTACGGGGCCAAATACTGGTGGGAAAACAGTCACGCTTAAAACATTAGGATTAATTATAATTATGGCACAATCAGGGTTGTTAATTCCCACATTAGACGGTAGTCAGTTAAGCGTGTTTCATGATGTCTTTTGTGATATTGGAGATGAGCAGTCTATAGAACAATCATTATCTACATTTTCATCACATATGAAAAATATTGTCGCTATATTACAACAAGCAGATAAGCATAGTTTAATACTGTTTGACGAGTTAGGAGCAGGAACAGATCCTAGTGAAGGCGCTGCATTAGCAATGAGTATTCTTGATTATACAAGAGCGCTTGGCGCGCTAGTCATGGCAACGACACACTACCCAGAACTTAAAGCGTATAGCTATAACCGCGAAGGTGTCATGAATGCTAGTGTCGAGTTTGATGTTGATACATTGAGTCCCACATACAAATTATTAATGGGTGTTCCTGGCCGATCAAATGCATTTGATATATCTAAAAAATTAGGTCTTAACTTATCAATTATAAATAAAGCAAAAACCATGATTGGTACAGATGAGCAAGAAATCAATTTAATGATAGAATCGCTTGAAAAAAATGCGAAACGTGTAGATACGCAGCGTATAGAACTTGATCATTTATTGAAAGAAGCACAGCAAACACACGATGATCTTGAAAAACAATATAATCAATTTCAAGCATACGAAAAACAATTAATAGAAGATGCGAAAGATAAAGCAAATCAACGTGTTAAAGCTGCTACAAAAGAAGCAGATGAGATATTAAAAGAGTTACGAACGCTAAGAGATCAAAAAGGGGCCGATGTTAAGGAACATGAATTGATAGACAAGAAAAAGCAACTTGATAATCAATATGAAGCGAAATCGATTAAACAACAAGTTCAAAAGCAAAAATACGATAAAATTGTAGCCGGAGATGAAGTTAAAGTTTTATCATATGGACAAAAGGGCGAAGTGTTAGAATTAGTTGGAAATGATGAAGCGGTAGTTCAAATGGGTATCATTAAAATGAAATTGCCGATTGAAGATTTGGAAAAAACAAAAAAGAAACAAGAAAAACCGACTAAAATGATTAAACGCCAACATCGTCAAACGATTAAAACGGAACTGGATTTAAGAGGATATCGTTATGAAGAAGCGTTAATTGAGTTAGATCAATATTTAGACCAAGCTGTATTAAGTAATTATGAACAAGTTTATATCATACATGGCAAAGGCACCGGCGCTTTACAAAAAGGTGTTCAACAACATTTGAAACGACATAAAAGTGTAAAATCATTTAGGGGTGGTATGCCAAGTGAAGGTGGCTTTGGTGTAACTGTCGCAGAATTAAAATAATCATCACTATTCATTTGCTAAAATGATAGAATAAACTTTACTTCAACTATATATTGCGGTTAATATGAGTGATGTAAGAAAAATGTGAGCAATTGCAATGCAATAGATGATATTGTCTGTTATAATTTGCTCATCATTTAAATTTAAGGAGGATTGGCTGTCATGGCAATCGTAAAAGTAACGGATTCAAACTTTGATGAAAATATTCAAGATGGCGTTAAATTAGTAGACTTTTGGGCAACTTGGTGTGGACCTTGTAAAATGATTGCTCCAGTATTAGAAGAATTAGCAGGAGATTATGAAGGTAAAGCTGATATTTTAAAATTAGATGTTGATGAAAACCCATCAACTGCTGCTAAATTTGAAGTAATGAGTATTCCTACTTTAATTGTATTTAAAGATGGAGAACCTGTAGATAAAGTTGTAGGTTTCCAACCAAAAGAAAATTTAGCAGAAGTATTGGATAAACATTTATAATCACACAGAAATGGGGACGGGGCATTACATCTGATGTAATTGCCTCTTCTTTTTGTGTGTAATAATCGAGAAAGGGGGAGTGTGATACGTTGAGTTATCAGCAAGCTATTCGTGAAAAATTAAGTGTTGTACCTATTGAACCAGGGTGTTATTTGATGAAAGATCGCCAACAACAGGTAATTTATGTCGGTAAAGCTAAACGTTTACGCAATCGTTTACGTTCGTATTTTACAGGGGCTCATGATGCTAAAACAACGCGTTTAGTTGGGGAAATACGTGACTTTGAATATATCGTAACATCTAGTGAAACAGAATCCCTCCTATTAGAATTAAATTTAATTAAACAATATCAACCGCGTTATAATATATTATTAAAGGATGATAAGAGTTATCCTTTTATTAAAATCACTAAAGAAAAGTATCCTCGTTTATTGGTAACACGTACAGTTAAAAAAGGGACAGGTAAATATTTTGGACCATACCCTAACGCTTATTCAGCACAAGAAACCAAGAAGCTATTAGACCGTATTTATCCATTTAGAAAATGTGATACGATGCCAGATAAATTATGTTTGTACTACCATATTGGTCAATGTCTAGGTCCATGTGTTTATGAGGTTGATCAACAGCAATATGCCCAAATGACAAAAGAGATATCTGACTTTCTTAATGGTGAAGATAAAACCATTTTACAAAATTTAGAACAGAGAATGATGGCTGCAAGCGAAAAATTAGATTTCGAACGTGCTAAAGAATATAGAGATTTAATTCAACACATTCATAATTTAACGAAGAAACAAAAAATTATGTCATCAGATAATACGATTCGTGATGTGTTTGGTTACCACGTGTCTAAGGGCTGGATGTGTGTTCAAGTATTTTTTATTCGCCAAGGTAATATGATTCAACGGGATGCCACTATGATTCCGATTCAACAAACGGAAGAAGAAGAATTTTATACCTTTATTGGCCAGTTTTATAGTTTAAATCAACATATATTGCCCAAAGAAGTGCATATACCAAAACACTTAGATGCTAAATTAATTCATTCTGTCGTTGATACTAAAATTGTGCAGCCGGCACGTGGAGCGAAAAAAGAAATGGTTGATTTAGCAAATCATAATGCTGAGGTAGCGCTTGATAATAAATTTGAATTAATTGCTCGTGATGAATCACGGACTGTGAAGGCAATTGAAGAGTTAGGTGAGCGTATGGGCATTCAATCACCAATACGTATTGAAGCTTTTGATAATTCAAACATTCAAGGTGTTGATCCAGTATCAGCTATGGTGTCATTTGTTGATGGTAAACCAGATAAGCGTGGCTATCGAAAATATAAAATAAAAACAGTAGAAGGTCCAGATGATTATAAATCTATGAGAGAAGTCGTACGTCGTCGATATACAAGAGTGTTAAATGAAGGCCTTCCTTTACCAGATCTTATTATTGTAGATGGAGGTAAAGGACACATGTCAGGGGTTAAAGACGTGTTAGAAAATGAATTAGGCTTAGACATTCCAATAGCTGGTTTGCGTAAAAACGATAAACATCAGACCTCTGAACTGCTTTATGGGCCAGAAGCTGAAGTGGTACCTATGAAGAAAAATAGTCAAGCATTTTATCTCTTACAGCGTATTCAAGATGAAGTGCACCGCTTTGCCATTACTTTCCATCGACAAACACGGCAGAAACAAGGCATGCGTTCTATACTTGATACCGTTGATGGTATAGGTAGCAAAAGAAAAACTAAATTATTGCGTACTTTTGGTTCTATCAAGAAAATGAAAGAAGCAACTTTACCAGAATTGCAAAATTGTGGCCTTCCTGAAAAAGTAGCTAAAAGTTTGAAAGAAGCATTAAATAATTAAAAAATTAAGATTTTGGGACGTGAGAATCATTCTCATGTCCCAAAGTGTTGTAAAAAATGTTACAATATAGTTAACAAACAGCTAATTTTTTTATAGATTTGTGGAAGCGTTTTCTAATTGATAAACATTATCATTTAAGTGTTCCTGATAATGTTTTAATTGAAAAATACACAAATGCTAAATCCACCATCCAGTTCATTTTATAATACTTGCAAATTGTATTTAAAAAAATTTGAAAACTTAAAATTTTTATTTTTCAATTAGCAAGAAATAGGATGTCTTAGTGGTATCACATCATTTAAATTAGCTAATTTTAATTATTGTTTCTTCAGGGGGGAGTTCTTTTGGCTCATACAAAAAACGAATTTTACTTAAGACGTGTTCATTCGTTATTAGGTATTATTCCAATCGGGGCATTTTTAGTAGTGCATTTGATGGTAAACCATCAAGCTACTCAAGGTGCTGAAGCATTTAATAAAGCATCTATGTTTATGGAATCATTGCCGTTTTTAATTATCGTTGAGTTTCTATTTATTTATATCCCAATTTTATATCATGGTTTGTATGGTATTCATATCGCATTTACAGCAAAGGAAAATATTGGGCATTATTCAATATTTAGAAACTGGATGTTTGCATTACAACGCGTAACGGGTGTAATTACGTTTATTTTTATTTTCGTACATTTATGGCAAACGCGCTTACAAAAGGCATTTTTCGGTAAAGAAGTTAATTATGATATGATGCATCAGACATTACAACACCCTTTGTGGGCAATTATTTATATGATTTGTATCGTGGCAGTCGTTTTTCACTTTGCTAACGGTATTTGGTCATTTTTAGTGACATGGGGGATTTTACAATCTAAAAAATCTCAACAAGTTTTCACTTGGGTATCACTCATTGTCTTTTTGATATTGTCTTATATTGGTGTATCAGCAATTGTAGCATTTATGTAAATTTCGTTTTAGCGTAAGTTTTAGTTCAATATTTAGGGGAGTGACAATTCTATGGCAGAGAAGAAAATTATTGTTGTCGGAGGCGGACTTGCCGGTTTAATGTCAACAATTAAAGCTGCAGAACAAGGTGCTCATGTGGATTTGTTCTCATTAGTACCTGTTAAACGTTCGCACTCTGTATGTGCCCAAGGGGGTATCAATGGTGCGGTAAATACAAAAGGTGAAGGAGATTCTCCGTGGATTCATTTTGATGATACCGTTTATGGTGGAGATTTTTTAGCAAATCAACCACCAGTTAAAGCAATGACTGAAGCTGCACCACAAATTATTCATTTATTAGACCGCATGGGCGTCATGTTTAGCAGAACAAAGGAAGGTTTATTAGACTTTAGACGCTTCGGTGGGACATTGTATCATCGAACAGCATTTGCTGGTGCAACAACAGGGCAACAACTATTGTATGCGTTAGATGAACAAGTACGTTCCTTTGAAGTAGATGGACTAGTGACAAAATATGAGGGCTGGGAATTTTTAGGAATTGTTAAAGATGAAGATAATGCAGCTAGAGGAATTATAGCTCAAAATATGACAACTTCAGAAATTCAATCTTTCGGTTCAGATGCGGTCATTATGGCTACGGGTGGTCCAGGCATTATTTTTGGTAAAACAACGAACTCTATGATTAACACTGGGTCAGCAGCTTCAATTGTTTATCAACAAGGTGCTAAATATGCAAATGGCGAATTTATTCAAATTCATCCGACTGCGATTCCAGGTGATGACAAATTACGTTTAATGAGTGAATCTGCACGTGGTGAAGGCGGTCGTATATGGACATATAAAGATGGTAAGCCTTGGTACTTCTTAGAAGAAAAATATCCGGATTATGGTAACTTAGTACCTCGTGATATTGCAACGCGTGAAATTTTTGATGTTTGTATCAATCAAAAATTAGGTATTAATGGTGAAAATATGGTGTATCTGGATCTGTCTCATAAAGATCCACATGAATTAGATGTTAAATTAGGTGGTATCATTGAAATTTATGAAAAATTCACTGGTGACGATCCTCGTAAGGTACCAATGAAGATTTTCCCAGCAGTTCACTATTCAATGGGAGGACTTTATGTTGATTACGATCAAATGACCAACATTGATGGTTTATTTGCTGCAGGAGAATGTGATTTTTCACAACATGGAGGTAACCGTTTAGGTGCAAACTCATTATTATCTGCAATTTATGGTGGTACTGTCGCTGGACCAAATGCGGTAAAATATGTTGGAAATATTGATAAAACTTATGCTGATTTAGATGATTCAATTTATCAAGCACGGGTAGATGAAGAACAACAAAGATTCGATAATTTACTTAATATGCGTGGCACAGAAAATGCCTATAAATTACATCGTGAACTCGGTGAAATTATGACAGCTAATGTTACAGTTGTAAGAGAAAATGATAAATTATTGGAAACCGATAAGAAAATTGTTGAGCTCATGGAACGCTATCAAAATATTGATATGGAAGATACACAGACATGGAGTAACCAAGCCGTGTTCTTTACTCGTCAATTATGGAATATGCTTATACTTGCACGTGTTATCACAATTGGTGCTTATAATCGCAATGAATCACGCGGTGCGCATTACAAACCAGAATTTCCAGAACGAAATGATGAAGAATGGTTAAAAACAACATTAGCAGAGTATATGGGTAAAGGTGAAGCACCAAAATTTACTTATGAGCCAGTAGATGTAAGCTTGATCCCACCACGTAAACGTGATTACACTAGCAAGTCTAAAGGAGGTAAAAAATAATGACTGAAACACTATCAGCAAATAACACTCCAAAAGACCAACATGCAGACAGTAATCAACAACCACAAAAAGAAAAACAAAAAACAATTAAATTAATTATAAAACGTCAAGATAATCAAGACTCTAAGCCATACGATGAAGCGTTTGAAATCCCTTATAAAGACAACATGAATGTCATTGCCTGTTTGATGGAAATTAGACGTAATCCAGTAAATGCAGAAGGAAAGAAAACAACGCCCGTTATTTGGGACATGAATTGTTTGGAAGAAGTTTGTGGTGCATGTTCGATGGTAATTAATGGTCGTGCAAGACAATCATGTTCAGCCATCGTTGATCAATTAGAGCAACCTATTCGTCTAGAACCAATGAGTACGTTTCCAGTTATTCGTGACTTACAAGTTGACCGTACACGAATGTTTGACAACTTAAAACGTATGAAAGCTTGGATTCCTATTGATGGAACTTATGATTTAGGTCCTGGACCTCGTATGCCGGAGAAAAAACGACAAACAGCATATGAACTGTCAAAATGTATGACATGTGGTGTGTGTTTAGAAGTTTGTCCGAATGTAACACCTAATAATAAGTTTGTCGGTGCACAAGCCATCTCACAAGTTCGTCTATTTGATTTACATCCTACAGGTGCTATGACAAAGGATGAACGATTAGATGCATTAATGGGGACAGGTGGATTGCAAGAGTGCGGTAATTCTCAAAACTGTGTAAATGCATGTCCTAAAGGTATCCCATTAACAACGTCAATTGCAGCAATGAACAGAGAAACAACGTTCCATATGTTCAAATCATTCTTTGGTTCAGATCATAAAGTGGAATAATCGCTGTACAAGCTTTAGAAAAATAGATTTCTAAAATAAATAAGCCTGAAAATGAAGTCAATTGATTTCGTTTTTGGGCTTATTTTATAGCCGAGCTTTGATAGGTGTTTTTCGTAACGCAAAGCTTCAGTGTATGATCCTTTAAAATAGTTATTTGGATATCATTTATTTTAATGATGATACATAGATGCTAAAGTGTAACAAAAGATGTTACTGTTAAGTACAACAGATTTTTATCAATTTTTGTTATGTTTACATCTACTTTAATTAATATGGTTTTTCACATTAGAATGATGTTTTATGTGTAGGGATATCATTTTTAAAATAGCCTTAGATGATTTCACTATATTTAATGTGCTAAAATAAAAATACTATTGCAATTAATTGAGGATGAAAAATATGAATAAACCCATTGGTGTTATAGATTCAGGAGTTGGAGGATTAACTGTAGCTAAAGAAATTATACGCCAGTTACCAAATGAGACTATATATTATTTAGGTGATATAGCACGGTGTCCATATGGACCAAGACCTGGAGACGAAGTTAAAGCTTTCACCACTGAACTAGCTAATAAATTAATGGAATTTGACATTAAAATGCTGGTTATTGCTTGTAATACGGCAACTGCAGTCGCTTTAGAGCATTTACAACACATACTGTCTATTCCAGTTATTGGCGTTATTGAACCAGGTGCACGTACTGCTATTATGACGACCAAAAATCAACATGTGCTTATACTTGGAACAGAGGGAACTATTAAATCTGAAGCTTATCGACATCACATTAAACGCATCAATCCTAATGTTGAGGTAACAGGTGTGGCCTGTCCAGGATTTGTACCTTTGGTCGAACAAATGCGTTATAATGATCCAACAATAACGAGTATTATTATTCATCAGACATTAAAACACTGGCGAAACAGTATAGCGGACACTGTCATATTAGGATGTACGCATTATCCCTTGTTATATCAACCGTTGAATGATTATTTCGGTGGAGACAAAACGGTCATTTCTTCTGGTCTAGAGACAGCTAGGGAAGTAAGTGCTTTGTTAACATTTAGTAATGAGCACGCCAGCTATACAGCCCAGCCACAGCATCGCTTTTTTTCTACAGGTGATACGACGCATATTACTAATATTATTGCTGAGTGGTTGCATATGAAAGTAAAAGTAGAACAGATTAAATTAACAAATTAGGGGGATAAACGATGACCGATATTGTGATAGCTACAAATAACCAAGGAAAGATTAATGATTTTAAAGCGATTTTTCCAAATGATAATGTTATCGGTATTTCAGAATTGTTGAAAGACTTTGATGTTGAAGAAACAGGGACAACCTTTGAAGAAAATGCTATTTTAAAATCAGAAGCAGCAGCTAAAAGATTGAATAAACGAGTGATTGCTGATGATAGTGGCTTGGAAGTTTTTGCACTTAACGGTGAGCCAGGGGTGTACTCTGCACGATATGCCGGTTTAGACAAAAATGATGATGACAACATAGACAAATTATTATCTAAATTAACTGATATCACACAACGTGAAGCTCAGTTCGTGTGTGTGATTAGTATGAGTGAACCAGATCAACCAACACGGACATTTAAAGGGACGGTATCTGGTCGAATTACTGATGAACGTAGAGGAGATAATGGTTTTGGTTATGATCCTGTCTTTTATGTACCTGAAAAAGGACGCACAATGGCTGAACTGAGTGCAACAGAAAAAAGTCAAATTAGTCACAGAGGAGAAGCTATAAAACAACTTCAAGCATACTTAAAGGGTGATGTATAATGTCAAAATGGATTATTGTAAGTGATAATCATACTGAAGCTGGTATTTTATATCAAATTATCGCTTGGCATCAAGATTATGATGTTGCTTTGCATTTGGGAGATTCAGAATTTGAATATCATGATACGGAACTAAGTTTATTCCAACGTGTTAAAGGGAACTGCGATTTTTATCCAGAATTTCCAAATGAAGAACTTATCTCATCTGATGATATTAAAGCGTTCTATACTCATGGCCATCTGTATTCTGTTAATCGTGGACGCCAACAATTGGCAGAAAGAGCAGCTCAGGAAGGCTGTCAATTTGCTTTTTACGGACATACTCATGTGGCTAAATATGAACAGATTGGATCTGTTCATGTGATTAATCCTGGTAGTATCTCACAATCTAGAAGTCAAAAAGAAGAGACTTTTGCAGAACTATTAATTGATGATAATAAAAGGCGTGCAGTCTTGCATTTTCGCAATCGGAATAATGAAATTTTAGACACGATACACATAAAGATATAAAGAAATCCGATAACCTTCGAGCTGTATGTCATTCCAGCTTATAGGTTATCGGGTTTTATGCCAAAAATAACTATAAAAGCAATGCTATTATCACTACTTGCATACTAAAAAAGATATTTGTATGGCTTATCAAATTGTTATTGATAGATGCAACAATATTTTAAAACATTAAGTAGATTGTATAATAGGCAACAATTCGGCTAATGTTCGAATCTCAAAGTCAGGTTTAATTGCTGTTGAATTTGTTTTGTTTCTATAGTTAAACCAGCATGTTGCAATGTTAGCATTATGACCACCTAATATATCTGATGTTAAAGAATCTCCAATAATCATTGCTGTGGATCTCGCAGTAGGTTTAATGTGATTAAAAACATAATCAAAAAATCCAGACATAGGCTTTTGATAACCTGTGTGTTCTGAAATAAAGATACCCTCAAATAAATTATCGAACGGTGTTTGTGCAATACGGCGTTGTTGTGTTATAGCGACACCATTAGTCACAATATAAAGTGAACAATGCTGACGTAATTGAGCTAATGTAGCTAATGTGTCGTTGAAATATTTAACTGGTGCTTTAGCCAATTCATCTCTAAAACACTCATCGGCTTCATGACCATTAACAGTTATATTATGGTGCTTAAAGTATTTAATAAAGCGTTGAGATAACACGTCTTCTTTTGAAAGTTGATTATTTTGAAAAGCTTCCCAGTGTGCTTGGTTAATCTTTTTGAATAAAGTGAAGTCATCATAAGTAGGAGATGACTGGTAATTTTGGGCCATATTGAAAAAGGCTTGTTCTTCAGCATCATCAAAATCTACTAATGTATCGTCAAAGTCTAATAACAACGTTGTATATTTCATATTAAAATACTCCTTAAAAAGTAGAATTAAATGCATTTTAACATGAAGATATGCTGAAAAGGTAATAAGTTGGATAAATGTGAGGAAACTTGATATTAAGTTTAAAATCATTATCTGGGTCAAGTTATTAAAGGAGCGTTAATGGATTAAAATAGCATTAATAGTGAAAAATATAACCTTTTTTTAGATAGTAACTATTGCGCAATAGCGTCGAATTAGATATAATAATTCTTGTGTTAAAAATTTGTCCTGGTAGCTCAGCTGGATAGAGCAATGGCCTTCTAAGCCATCGGTCGGGGGTTCGAATCCCTCCCAGGACGCTATTTGTATTAATCTCGTTTTACCATGTTAGTTTGTAACATTGGTAACACGGGATTTTTTATTTTATATAAAAAGAGAAAATAAAACTTTATGTCACGGAATAGCTAGGTATATTTTAGTGCCACTATAAAATAATAAAGTGTTCAATAGCTGAAATAACTTTATCATCTATTTCGGTTAATTTAAAAAATAAATGATTACGATGTGGAGTGCTAAAACTATATAAATGTTATTATAAATAATCACAATTACATAATTTAATCAGCAATATGTATTTTGTCCTCAAGCTTAATGTGAGTACATTCAAAAAAAGGAGCGTGACAGCATTCGTTACGAATTCGTAGTCCCGCTCCAGCAAGATTGACTAGGGTTGGAAAAACTTGGTGTCCGCGTATTTTCAATCCAGTCAACTACTGCCAATATATCGTTCACAGTCTAAAACATAATGATGTCCTAAACTAATCATTTTAACCTTTAGGTGACCATATTAACACGTCATGGCCTTCTGGATTTTTAGCGTTTACGTCTTCAAATCCTAATTTAGTAAAGAAATCTTTTGATTGATTGCGTCCAATAGCTTTGATTGGAAGACCTTTCTCTTTAGCAAAGTCAATGAGTGCACGTCCATAGCCATGATGCTGATATTCGGGGAGCACTTCTAATTTCCACAGTAGTATGTAATTATCGTAATCTGGGAAATAAAGTTCTTCCACGTCACCTTTACGCAATAGTGCCATGCGCGCTACCAAGTTATCTCCGTGAAAAATGCCATAGAAAGGTGTTTCAGAACTTGCATCAATCATTTGTCCTTGAAATTCATCGACCATATATAAATCCTTATTGCCATACTCTCGAAAAGCTTCAAAAAGTTCATCTGTTTTATAATTAATTTCTAATCGTTTAATTTCTACCATAACATATCCCCCTTAGCATCTTTATTTTACTATACCCTAAAAAATATGTGTAATTCATTTAGTTTTGAAACACGAAGCACCGAAAATTTTAAAAAGTGTAAGCCGTTAAATTGTCAATGTGTTGTATAATCTTTATACTGTATTCATAATAGCGATACTGAAGGAGAAAATGTATGGACTGTTTAATTACTAAATTACATGATAATGATTCATTCATGACAAAATTAAAAAACAGTGATCCATCGCTAACATCATTTTTCCAGTATGATGCGATGAAGAAAACAAGTTTTGATGTTAAGATGAACAAGCCTAATAATGGTAGAGAACAACAACTTGCACAAATTATTCAAGACTATATGTCGGATTTAACTTTATCAGAGCAACAGCAAAAAAATATTGAAAACTTAGCAGCAGGGGCTAAAGTTGTCATTGGTGGTCAACAAGCTGGTTTGTTTGGAGGACCTTTATATACTTTTCACAAGATATTTTCTTTGATAACGTTATCTAATGAGTTGCGAGAGCGCTATGATTGTAGCGTTGTTCCAGTATTCTGGATAGCTGGGGAAGACCATGATTTTGATGAAGTTAATCATACTTTTGCTTATGATCAACAATTGGCTTCTGTGGAAAAGATTAAATATCATACTTTGACTCCACCGGAAAGTAACGTAAGTCGATATGTCCCGGACAAAGTTCAAATGAAAAATGCGCTGCAAGCATATTTCAAGGAATTAGCTGAAACAACACATACTGCTGAATTGTATCATATGTGTTTACAAATCATAGAACGCTATGACACGTGGTCGAATATGTTTAAAGCACTTGTACATGAAGTGTTCAAAGTGTATGGTGTGTTATTTATAGATGCGCAATATGAGCCACTTAGAAAGTTAGAACGTCCTATTTTAAAGGATATGTTGCGCAAACATAATGATATAAATAAAGCATTTCATCAAAAGCAACGTGAGACTGAAAACAATAAGCTATCAAAGATGATTGTGACTGACACAAACGTCCATTTATTTTTACATCAGGATAATATGAGACAATTACTTACGGAAGAAAATGGTATTTATAAGTTAAGTAAATCAGAAGTTACTTATCGTGAAGATGAATTATTAGACTTGATTGAACAAAATCCAGCGCAATTCTCAAATAATGTTGTTACACGTCCAGTAATGGAAGAATGGCTCTTCAATACTGTAGCGTTTATAGGTGGCCCAAGTGAAATTAAATATTGGGCAGAATTAAGCGAAGTATTTAACACGTTAGATGTGGAAATGCCTATTGTATTACCGCGTATAAAAATAACTTATCTCTATACTAGAATAGAGAAACTTTTACAACAATACCAATTAGATATAGCTGAGGTATTAACTAATGGAATTGAAGAAAAGCGTCAAAAATTTATACGTGAACAAGCATCGCAAACATTTTTAGATCAAGTTTCACAATTAAAAGAGATTCATGAAGAAATGTATCAAAAATTAAAGCGAGAAGTACAACATAACCAAAATAATAGCAACTTAGTTGATAAAAATCATGAAATCCACCATAAACAACTTAATTATTTAGAACAAAGATACTTATTAAATATTGAACGTGAAAATGTGATTAGCATGAAACACTTTAAGGAAATCAGTGAATCACTCCATCCAATGGGAGGACTCCAAGAAAGAATATGGAATCCATTACAAATAATGAATGATTTTGGGATGGATGTGTTCAACCCCTCCACCTATCCACCACTTTCTTACACTTTTGATCATATTGTTGTAAAACCTTGATATATCAAGGTTTATAGCCGTTTCGTCTTTTTGACGAAACGGTTTTTTTATGTCTTTTTTTATAAATTTTAAGATATTTTACAGAATTAGTGGAGGATAGTGGTGAGATGTGGTAAATTATAAATAAGGTGAGGTGAGAAAAAATGTTCATGGGAGAATACGATCATCAATTAGATACAAAAGGACGAATGATTATTCCGTCCAAGTTTCGTTATGACCTCAATGAGCGTTTTATTATCACTCGAGGCCTTGATAAATGTTTATTTGGTTACACGTTAGAAGAATGGCAACAAATTGAAGAGAAAATGAAAACCTTACCAATGACTAAAAAGGATGCACGTAAGTTTATGCGTATGTTCTTCTCTGGTGCGATTGAAGTAGAACTAGATAAACAAGGACGTATTAACATACCTCAAAATTTGAGAAAATACGCCAACTTAACAAAAGAATGTACAGTAATAGGGGTGTCAAATCGAATCGAGATTTGGGACCGTGAAACATGGAATGATTTCTATGAAGAATCAGAAGATAGTTTCGAGGATATTGCTGAAGATTTAATAGATTTTGATTTTTAAATGGGGGAATAAACGTGTTTCATCATGTCAGCGTTATGCTTAACGAAACCATAGATTACTTAAATATAAAGCCTGATGGTGTATACGTAGATTGTACGCTAGGCGGCGCAGGACATGCCCTTTATTTATTAAATCAGCTCAATGATGAAGGTCATTTGATTGCTATTGATCAAGATACAACAGCAATAGATAACGCAAAGGAAGTGCTTAAAGCGCATCTACATAAAGTGACCTTTGTTCATAATAACTTTCGAGAACTCACACACATTTTAAAAGAACTAAATATTGAAAAAGTAGATGGCATTTACTATGACTTGGGTGTTTCAAGTCCACAGTTAGATGTCCCGGAAAGAGGATTTAGTTATCACCATGATGCGAAATTAGATATGCGTATGGATCGAACACAAACGCTTAGTGCTTATGAAGTGGTAAATGAATGGTCATATGAAGCATTAGTAAAAATATTCTATCGCTATGGTGAAGAAAAATTTTCAAAACAAATTGCACGGCGCATTGAAGCACATCGCGAATTACAGCCTATAGAAACGACATTACAACTGGTTGATGTGATTAAAGAAGGGATACCTGCCAAAGCGAGACGAAAAGGTGGTCACCCAGCTAAAAGGGTGTTCCAAGCCATTCGAATTGCCGTCAACGATGAATTGTCAGCATTTGAAGATTCAATTGAACAGGCAATTGAACTTGTAAAGGTTAATGGACGCATTTCAGTAATTACTTTCCATTCATTAGAAGATCGATTATGCAAACAGATTTTCCAAGAATATGAGAAGGGTCCAGAGGTACCTAGAGGTTTACCAATTATTCCAGAAGAATACACACCAAAGTTAAAAAGAGTTAATCGGAAACCTATCACTGCTACTGAAGAAGATTTAAATCAAAACAATCGGGCACGTAGCGCCAAATTACGTGTTGCAGAAATATTGAAATAAGGAGTAATGGACGATGGCTGTAGAAAAAATTTACCAACCATATCAGGATGTTTCTCAAACAAGCATTCCTAAACAACAACCACAAGCAGAACCAAGAAGACAAACTGTAAAAAGAAAAGTAGTTGTACAACTTACTAGATTTGAAAAGGTCTTATACATATCATTGATTACTGTCATTGCCTTGATTAGTATTTATGTGCTATCTTTAAAAATGGATGCGTATGATACGCGAGGAAAGATTGCAGATTTAGATCAAAAGATTGAAAAGCAAACAAGTGAGAACAGCGCACTTAAATCTGAAATTAAAAAGAATTCTTCTTATGAACGCATTTACGATAAGGCAAAAGCACAAGGTATGAGCCTTAAGAATGATAATGTAAAGGTAGTGCGTAATGATGGCGAAGCGAAAAATTAAAATTAAAAAAAATAGATTAGGAGCAGTCCTCCTTGTTAGTTTATTCGGACTGCTCTTTTTTATATTGGTTTTAAGATACTCATATATCATGGTGACCGGACATTCTTCTGGACAAGACTTACTAACACGAGCAAATGAAACGTATCTTGTTAAAAATCAAGAACAACCCGAACGCGGTAAAATTTATGATCGCAATGGGAAAGTGTTAGCTGAAGATGTTGAGCGTTTCAAATTAACGGCAGTGATTGATAAGAAGGCCAGTGAAAACAGTAAAAAGCCTCGACACGTCGTAGATAAAAAGAAAACTGCTAAAAAATTAGCAGAAGTCATCGATATGAAGGCAGATGATATTGAGAAAAAATTAAATCAGAAAAAGGCGTTTCAAGTTGAGTTTGGTCAAAAGGGAACAAATTTAACGTATCAACAAAAAGAAAAAATTGAAAAAATGAACTTACCAGGCATTACACTATATCCAGAAACAGAGCGGTTCTATCCAAATGGAAATTTTGCCTCTCATTTAATTGGACGTGCACAGAAGAATCCAGATACGGGTGAACTGAATGGTGCACTGGGTGTTGAAAAGATATTTAATAGTTATTTAAATGGTAAAAAAGGTGCACTATCATATATACAAGATATATGGGGGTACATTGCACCAAACACGAAACATGAAAGCTCACCTAAACGTGGAGATGATGTACATTTAACGATTGATTCCAATATACAAGTATTTGTGGAAGAAGCCTTGGATGGTATGGTTGAACGCTATCAACCTAAAGATTTGTTTGCCGTTGTAATGGATGCTAAAACAGGTGAGATTTTAGCTTTTAGTCAACGACCTACATTTAATCCTGAAACGGGGAAAGATTTTGGAAAAAAATGGGCAAATGATTTATATCAAAACACTTATGAACCAGGATCTACATTTAAGACTTATGGGTTAGCAGCTGCCATTCAAGAAGGTAAATTTAAACCAAATGAAAAGTATAAATCAGGTCACATGGATATTATGGGATCAAGAATATCTGACTGGAATAGAGTTGGTTGGGGTAGAATACCTATGACACAAGGATTTACTTATTCTTCAAATACACTTATGATGCAATTGCAAGATTTAGTTGGTGCAGATAAGATGAAATCTTGGTATGAACGCTTTGGTTTTGGTAAAACGACTGGCGGCATGTTTGATGGTGAAGCAAGTGGTAATATTGCATGGTCTAATGAATTACAACAAAAAACATCAGCATTTGGACAATCAACGACTGTAACTCCTGTACAAATGATTCAAGCGCAATCAGCCTTTTTTAATAAGGGAAATATGTTGAAACCATGGTTTGTGAATAAAGTAGACAATCCTATTTCTAAAAAAACCTTCTATAAAGGCGAAAAATCTTATGCAGGTAAGCCAATAACTGAAGAGACAGCCAATAAAGTAGAAACTGAACTTGATAAAGTTGTTAACAGTGAAAAAAGTCATGCACAGAATTATCGTGTAGAAGGCTATGATATCGAAGGTAAAACGGGAACGGCGCAAGTAGCGGATGAAAAAAGCGGTGGTTATGTTAAAGGGCCTAACCCATACTTTGTAAGTTTTATTGGAGATGCACCTAAGAAAAATCCACGTATCATTGTTTATGCGGGCATGAAACTTGCACAAAAGAATGACCAAGAAGCATATGAATTAGGTGTTAGTAAAGCTTTTAAACCAATTATGGAAAACACACTTAAATATTTAAATGTCGGCAGCTCAAAAGACAAAACAAACAAAGCAAAATATAGTAAAGTTCCAAATGTTGAGGGTGATGCCACTCAAGATGCGAAATCCAAACTACAAGATAAATCGTTAAATCCAATCGTTATTGGCAGTGGTCAAAAAGTAAAAACGCAATCTGTCAAATCTGGAAGTGAATTATTGCCACATAGTAAAGTACTTCTTCTTACTGATGGAGATGTTACAATGCCAGATATGAAAGGTTGGACGAAAGATGACGTATTGGCATTCCAAAGTTTAACGAATATTAAAGTCATCACAAAAGGAACCGGCTTTGTTACTGACCAGTCTATTTCAAATGGTACGAAGCTGAAAAAAAGCGATAAAATTGAGCTTACGCTTTCAGCAAAAGATGCTGATGGCAGTCAATCAGAAGAGCAAGCTACTTCATCGGATAAGAATGATTCAACCGATAACCAAAAGCAAGATAAAAAAGATACATCTAAGTCAAAAGAGGATTCAAAAGATCAACAAGACAATGCAGCTAAAGACAGTGAAGATTAGCTTGCTTCAATTAATGATGTGAGTTAACTAAAAATTTAATTTGTAAATTAAGATATAAACACGTATCACACAGTTTTGCGCTTTATGTTTAACTGCGCAGCTAGATATGGAGGAGCTAGAAGCCCCTATGCCTGTTCTATAAGTAAATTGTAGAACAATTTTCAGAATAACAATGTTTGTCAGCTTCTTCTCCTCGTGATTATCTGGCTAGATCATTGAGTAATGATGAAATATTACTTATCACATGGCAACATAAAATACATCTAAATAATGATGTGAAGTGTTAGTCATATTGTTAAAATAATAAAGTGAAAATGATGTGTATAAAATTTTGTATCTTAGTTAAAAAGGAGAAAATTATGCTTTTTTTATTTGCGATTATTGCGCTACTTATCACATTCGTATTAGTACCTGTACTTATTCCAACTTTAAAGAGAATGAAATTTGGACAAAGTATACGAGAAGAGGGTCCAGAGAGTCATATGAAAAAGACAGGAACGCCAACAATGGGTGGATTGACATTTTTAATTAGCATTATAATAACTTCGCTCATTGCTGTATTCTTCGTCGACAAATCCAATCCAATCATTTTGTTATTATTTGTAACAATTGGTTTCGGTTTGATTGGTTTTATTGATGATTACATCATTGTGGTAAAGAAAAACAATCAAGGTTTAACAAGCAAACAGAAATTTTTGGCTCAAATAGGTATTGCAGTTATATTTTTTGTATTAAGTTATGTATTCCATTTAATTCATTTTTCAACTGCGATTCACATACCTTTTACAGAAGTGGACATTCCTTTATCCATTTTCTACGTGATTTTCATTGTCTTCTGGCAAGTTGGTTTTTCCAATGCAGTTAACTTAACAGATGGCTTAGATGGTTTAGCAACTGGATTGTCTATTATTGGATTCACAATGTACGCGATTATGAGCTTTATCTTAGATTCTCCAGCCATAGGGACATTTTGTGTTATCATGATTTTTGCATTACTAGGTTTCTTACCATTTAATCTTAATCCCGCAAAAGTCTTCATGGGGGATACGGGCAGCTTAGCGCTTGGTGGTATATTTGCTACCTTGTCGATTATGTTAAATGCAGAATTATCATTACTGTTTGTTGGATTTGTATTTGTGGCTGAAACATTATCAGTTATTTTACAAGTAGCTTCTTATAAATTAACTAGAAAGCGTATTTTCAAGATGAGTCCGATTCATCATCATTTTGAATTGTGTGGTTGGAACGAATGGAAAGTCGTTACTGTTTTTTGGACTGTTGGCTTGGTTACAGGACTTATAGGCTTATGGATTGGAGTGCATTAACATGCAGAATTATACAGGTTTAGAAGATAAAGATGTTCTTGTTCTTGGTTTAGCTAAAAGTGGATATGAGGCAGCAAAATTGTTGACTAAACTTGGAGCTATTGTCACTGTTAATGATGGCAAAGATTTATCTCAAGATCCACATGCAAAAGACTTGGAAACAATGGGTGTTACAGTCGTTGGCGGTGGACATCCACTGTCATTATTAGATAAAAGCCCGATGATAGTTAAAAATCCAGGAATTCCATATCATTTACCTATTTTAATCGAAGCGCAAAAACGTGGTTTGAAAATCGTAACTGAAGTTGAATTAAGCTATCTAGTTTCTGAAGCGCCCATTATCGCGGTGACTGGTACAAATGGTAAAACAACGACAACTTCACTTATAGGTGATATGTTTAGTAAGAGCAGGTTGACTGGACGCTTATCTGGTAACATTGGTTATGTTGCATCAAAAGTCGCTCAAGATACGCACCCAGATGAATATTTAATTACAGAATTGTCTTCATTCCAATTACTAGGCATAGATAAGTATCGTCCACACATCGCTATTATTACAAATATTTATTCGGCGCATTTAGACTATCACGGTACACTTGAAAATTATCAAAATGCTAAAAAGCAAATATATAAAAATCAAACAGCAGATGATTATCTTATTTGTAATTATCACCAACGCCATTTGATTGAATCAGAACAATTAAAAGCTAAGACACTTTATTTTTCTACACAACAAGAAGTAGATGGCATTTATATTAAAGATAACTTTATTATTTATAAAGGCGTGCGAATTATAAATATTGATGATTTAGTGTTACCTGGTGAACATAATTTGGAAAATATTTTGGCGGCAGTCTTAGCATCATTATTGGCAGGTGTTCCTGTTAAAGCTATCATTGATAGTTTGACTACATTCTCAGGCATTGAACATAGACTGCAGTATATTGGTACAAATCGAACTAATAAATATTACAATGACTCAAAGGCTACTAATACACTAGCAACACAATTCGCGCTTAATTCATTTAACCAACCTATCATTTGGTTATGTGGTGGGTTAGATAGAGGTAACGATTTTGATGAACTAATTCCTTATATGAAACATGTCAGAGTAATGGTTGTGTTTGGCGAAACACAAGAGAAATTTGTTAAATTAGGAACGAGTCAAGGTAAATATGTAATTAAAGCCACAGATGTTACAGATGCAGTCGATAAAGTACAAGATGTGATAGAACCAAATGATGTCGTATTACTCTCTCCGGCTTGTGCAAGTTGGGATCAATATCAAACCTTTGAAGAACGAGGGGATAAATTTATTGAAAGTTTTAAAGCACACTTACCATCATATTAAAGGGTGTGAATAAACATGGATGAACAAAAATCAGATAGTAAAATAAGACATATCAATGCCAACGATTTTGAACGACAGCTCCGTAAATCTAGTACAAAGCGCAGACGAAACCGCTTATTTAGCGATAAAGACAACTTCGATACTTCAACGGAGCAAGAAGATAAAACACAATCAAACATAGACAATCATGATTCTTCAAATCACATCAACACGGCTACACAACATGAAAATAATGAGGAAATCCAAAACACAGAAGATGAAATAAACAACAGTGCTTTAGAAAACAATCTGCATGAGCAACAAAATGAACCATCTGAAGAAGACTTATCCAGTACAGCACAAGATGATACAGCAATCCAACATAATACTGATGACGGCGATGTGACAGAAGATAATGAAGATATTGAGAAACCGCCGCCACTTACACCTGAAGAACTAAGAGAACAAAAAAGACGACAGCGTAGAAAACGTCAAAAGACAATCCAATACATTGTTATAACAGCGCTGATCCTTATCATCATACTTTTTCTGTTGTATATGTTTACGCCAATTAGTCGCATAGCAAATGTAACAATTAAAGGTAATCATAATGTATCAACATCAGAAATAAATAAGCAATTAAATGCGAATAGTGGCGAAAGAATGTATACATTTAGTAATAGTAAGGCTAAGGCCAAATTAAAAGACAATCCTTTGATAAAAAATGTTGATATACAGAAACATTTGCCGAATACATTATCTGTTACAATAGAAGAAAATCAAGTTGTAGGTATGATTAAAGATAAGGATGATTATATTCCAATATTAGAAGGGAATACGGAATTAAAAAACTATAAAGGGCAATTAACAGACCGAGGACCTATCATTGAAGGTTTTAAAGGTGATAAAAAACAAGAAATTGTTCACGCCTTAGCGGAAATGTCTCCTAAAATTAGAAGTATGATTGCTGAAGTAACATACGAACCACAAAAGAATAAGCAAAATCGAATTAAATTGTATACGAAAGATGATATGCAAGTGATCGGCAATATTAAAACGATAGCAGATAAAATGAAGTACTACCCACAAATGTCTCAATCGTTGTCACGTGATCAATCAGGTAACTTAACAACAGATGGATACATTGATTTATCAGTAGGAGCATCGTTCATACCTTACAAAAATCAAGAAGCACAACAATCACAAACTGAACAAGATGTGACAAAAAACTCTCAGCAAGAAAATGAGGCAAAAAGTGAATTACAAAGTGTACTTAACAAAATAAACGAACAATCTAAAAAAAATAATTAAAAAATTCCGATATATTATGTCTTTATAGTTCACAAGTGTAACGACGTATTGTAAACTAAACATAGTGCATTTTAATAGTAATTTGTCAGGAGGTGCCTATCTATGGAGGAACATTACTACGTTAGTGTAGATATTGGTTCATCAAGCGTAAAAATAATAGTAGGCGAAAAATTTCACAATGGTATAAATGTGATAGGTACAGGACAAACCTACACAAATGGTATTAAAAACGGTCTGATTGACGATTTTGACATTGCGAAACAAGCGATTAAAGATACGCTCAAAAAGGCTTCTATTGCTTCTGGTGTAGATATTAAAGAAGTGTTTTTAAAATTGCCAATCGTTTCAACAGAAGTGTTCGATGAAACTAATGAAATTGAATTTTATGAAGATACTGAGATTAATGGCACACACATTGAAAGTGTTTTAGATGGTATTCGGGATAAAAATGATGTCCCTGGTACGGAAATTATTAACGTATTTCCTAGTAAATTTATCTTAGACGGGAATAACGAAGTTTCAGATCCTAAAGAAATTATTGCAAGACATTCTCTTAAAGTTGAAGCAGGCGTGATTGCAATTGAAAAATCAATTTTAATCAATATGATCAAATGTGTTGAAGCATGTGGCGTAGATGTATTAGATGTTTATTCTGATGCTTATAATTACGGCTTCATTTTATCCGCAATGGAAAAGGAACTAGGCACATGTGTTATTGATATTGGTGAAGATTTGACACAGGTAGCTTTCTATGAACGTGGTGAATTACTTGATGCTGCTTCAATTAAACTTGCTGGTAGAGATATAACCAGTGATATTGCAGAAGCATTCAATACTTCATATGAAACGGCTGAAAAGATTAAGCAACAATATGGACATGCTTATGCAGAAAGCGCTTCAGATCAAGATGTATTTACTGTAGATCAAGTTGATAGTGAAGAAACGGTAGAATATTCTCAAAAAGATTTAAGTCACATTATTCAAGCAACAATGGAAGACATTTTCAATTGCGTATTTGATATTCTAATTAATTTAGAATTGACACGAGTGAATGGCGGATTTGTTGTTACAGGTGGATCATCTAATTTATTAGGTGTGAAAGATTTACTAACTATATTAGTAACTGAAAAAATCAGAATACATACACCATCACAAATGGGTATAAGAAAACCTGAATTTACATCTGCAATTTCTACAATTTCTAGCAGTATCACTTTTGATGAATTATTAGATTATGTTACAATAAATTATCAAGATAATGAGGAATTTGAAGAAGAAGTCATCGCTTCTGAAGAAAAAGAAAATACTTCTAGATCAATTGGTTTTAACTGGTTCAAAGGTAAATCAAATAAAAATGATTCTACACAAAATAAAGATGAGCCAGAATACCATGAAAATTACGATGACCATACAACAGATCAAAATTCTGAAGAAGAACATCATGATGGGCACGATAAATCTGATAAAGAAGAAAGTAAATTTAAAAAACTTATGAAATCTCTATTTGAATGATTGGCCATAAAAACTAGGAGGAAAATTAAATGTTAGAATTTGAACAAGGATTTAATCATTTAGCGACACTAAAAGTCATCGGTGTAGGTGGCGGCGGAAATAACGCGGTAAATCGTATGATTGACCATGGTATGAACAATGTGGAATTCATTGCTATTAATACAGATGGACAAGCTTTAAACTTATCAAAAGCTGAAGCTAAAATTCAAATTGGTGAAAAATTAACACGTGGTTTAGGTGCTGGCGCAAACCCTGAAATTGGGAAAAAAGCAGCTGAAGAATCTCGTGAACAAATTGAAGATGCCATTCAAGGTGCAGACATGGTATTTGTTACTGCTGGTATGGGTGGCGGAACTGGTACAGGTGCTGCGCCAGTTGTAGCGAAAATAGCTAAAGAAATGGGTGCATTAACAGTTGGTGTTGTTACTCGTCCATTCGGCTTTGAAGGACGTAAGCGTTCAACTCAAGCAGCAGCTGGTGTTGAAGCAATGAAAGCAGCTGTTGATACATTAATCGTTATTCCAAACGATCGCTTATTAGATATCGTAGATAAATCTACACCTATGATGGAAGCATTTAAAGAAGCAGACAATGTATTACGTCAAGGTGTACAAGGTATTTCTGACTTAATCGCTGTATCTGGTGAAGTTAACTTAGACTTTGCTGATGTTAAAACAATCATGTCTAACCAAGGCTCTGCATTAATGGGAATTGGTGTGTCATCAGGTGAAAATAGAGCTGTTGAAGCTGCTAAAAAAGCAATTTCATCACCATTACTTGAAACATCTATTGTTGGTGCTCAAGGTGTGTTAATGAATATTACTGGTGGCGAATCATTATCATTATTCGAAGCACAAGAAGCTGCAGATATTGTTCAAGATGCTGCTGACGAAGATGTTAATATGATTTTCGGTACAGTTATTAATCCAGAATTACAAGATGAAATTGTTGTCACAGTTATTGCAACAGGTTTCGAAGATAAACCGTCAACACAAGGACGTAAAGCAAACACTGGCTTTGGTTCAAGCGCGCCATCTTCAAGTGCACCTGGAACAGCAAATACAACTAAAGAAGAGCCTTCTTTCAAGGCGAATCATTCTTCACGTAACACTGAAGCTTCAGCAGAGCGTACGCAAACGACTAAGGATGATGACATTCCTAGCTTTATTAGAAATAGAGAAGAAAGACGTTCTAGAAGAACAAGACGTTAATCTAAAGTAAAATACAAAATTCATAAAAAGTCATCGGGTCATAGCGGTCTGATGACTTTTTATTTTAATCTTAAAATCACTGTAATTTTAGTATATAATTGTAATGTATACGTTGCTTATAACTGCGAAGAAGACGGTTAAATTGAGGTGCTTGATATGAAAGATAGATTTAAAAAAGAACCACATCTATTGCGATATGAAGATGACAAACTTGAACATGTAACGTTAGGTTTTACTACAAGAGAAGGCGGTAGCAGCCCTTATCCAGAACGAGCATTTAATATGGCTCGTTATATTGATGATGCGCCAGAACATGTGACTAAGCACCAGCAGCTATTAGCAGCAGCTATTGATTTCCCTAGAGCGCATTGGGTATTTCCAATACAAACACACGAGAACAAAGTGGCTGAGGTTACCGTACGAGACCAAGGTACAAATATCGATGCGCTTAGTCACAAGCTATATGGTATTGATGGCCTATATACTTATGACTCAAATGTACTGCTGACGATGTGTTATGCGGATTGTGTACCGATATACTTTTATAGTGAATCTCATGACTTTGTAGGTTTAGCGCATGCTGGTTGGAGAGGAACATATGGTCAAATCGTTATTGAAATGATAAATCAAATTAAATTTCCGTTATCTGACTTGCAAGTTGTTATAGGACCTGCAACGTCTAATTCTTATGAAATCAATGATGAAATTAAAGAAAAGTTTGAAACGCTGCCGATTGATAGTCAATGTTATATTGAGACACGAGGAACGAATCGTCATGGCATTGACTTGAAAAAAGCCAATGCATTACTATTACAATCTATGGGAGTACCTCAAAATAATATTTATATTACACAATATGCAACGTCTGAAGATTTAAATCTCTTTTTCTCATATCGACTTGAAGAAGGGCATACAGGTAGAATGTTAGCTTTTATCGGACGCAAGTAAGGAAGGCGATGAATAGATATGGATGTGAAATCCAATTTAGCACATATTCAACAAGAAATTGAAAGTCATAAGAAAAAAAGCACAATAGATAGCCATATCAATGTGATAGCAGTTACAAAATATGTTACAATAGAGCGAGCTAAAGAAGCATACGATGCAGGTTTGAGACATTTTGGTGAAAATCGCTTAGAAGGATTTTTAGAAAAGAAAGCTGCATTACCAGAAGATGCTGTTATGCATTTTATTGGTTCATTGCAATCTAGGAAAGTTAAAGATGTCATCAATGAAGTTGATTATTTCCATGCGCTAGATCGAATGAGTTTGGCTAAAGAAATCAACAAACGTGCGAACCATACTATTTCTTGTTTTTTACAAGTTAATGTTTCAGGTGAAGCGTCTAAACATGGAATCCATTTAAATGAAGTGGACAAGTTTATAGATGATATTAAAGCTTATGAGAATATTAAAATTGTAGGCTTGATGACAATGGCACCATTTACAGATGATACACAATATATTCAAGAATTATTTAAGAAATTAAGATTAAAACGGGATGACATACAACAACGACAATTAACTTATGCACCGTGTACGGAATTATCTATGGGAATGAGTAATGATTACCCTGTAGCAGTTGAAGAAGGCGCAACATATATAAGAATTGGAACTAAATTGGTAGGAGAATAGGAGTGAGCCATCAGTGGCAATTAAAGATTTATTTAATAATTTCTTCGAGTTTACTGACGAAGAAGAAGTTGTCGAAGAACCAGAACAATATCGTGAAAAAGAATCACAAAAACCATCACAATCACGTACACCACAAGCAACACAGTCAAATTCGAATTTCTCAGCTAATCAAAGCGAACTAAGATCAGTACCTAATAGAAGATCTTCAAGAAATCAAAATAATGAAGAAAGGAATTATCGAATGAACACACTATCAAAATCAGGCTCTAAAAACGTCGTTACTATGGATCAATCATCAGACTATTCGTCACAAGAAAGTTCTAAAATGTGTTTATTTGAACCACGTGTCTTTTCTGATACACAAGATATTGCAGACGAATTAAAAAATCGACGCGCAACATTAGTTAATTTACAAAGAATCGATAAAGTATCAGCTAAACGTATTATAGACTTTTTAAGTGGAACAGTTTATGCTATTGGCGGCGATATCCAACGCGTGGGCACAGATATCTTCTTATGCACACCGGACAATGTTGAAGTGGCTGGTAGTATTACAGACCATATTGAAAATATGGAACAACCGTACGAATAAGGAGATTAAATATGAGCATTAGCTTGTTAGCAACGATATTTAACTTCATATCATTTTTAGTTACTGTTTATTATTTTGGTATGATTATTTATTTCTTTACTTCATGGGTTCCTAATATACGTGAGTCAGTCGTAGGCCGCTTTTTGAGTAGTATTTATGAACCGTATTTAGAACCTTTCAGAAAAATCATTCCACCTCTTGGTATGATAGATATTTCATCTTTAGTAGCACTCTTTGTACTTATTTTATTCCAATGGGGACTAGATAGTATATTTAGAGCAATTCTTATTTATGTAGCTACGCATTAGTTGCGGTTAAACGAGGGAAGTACAATCTACTTAACCTCGTTTTATTACGTTATCGAACTTTATTGGTACGTTTAGGAGGACTTATCATCGATATTTATCAGCATTTTCGACCTGAAGAACATGAGCTTATAGATCGATTAATTGACAAATGCGATCAGGCAGCACAACAATATGCCCCGGTATTAACAAATTTTCTAGATCCAAGAGGACAATATATACTATCAGTGATAGTGGGAAGTTATGAAGATATACAAGTCGCATTTAATGGTGGGCTTTATGCAGAAAGACAGCGAGCTATCATTGCCCCGTCATATTATGAACCGCGGGTTGAAGACTTTGAGTTATGTTGTTTAGAGATTGACTATCCGGAAAAATTTGTTACGTTGCAACATCAACATGTGCTGGGAACATTAATGTCTTTAGGTATTGAACGAGAGCAAGTAGGAGATATACATGTTGCACAACGTATTCAATTTGTTTTGACAAGACAGTTAGAATCATATATCATGATGGAATTAACTCGAATTAAAGGCGCAACAGTAAAACTTAATTCTATTCCATTACAAGATATGATACAATCAGAAGAGAATTGGAAAATTCAACATACTACAGTCAGCGCAATGCGCTTAGACGTTGTATTAAAAGATATGATTCATAAATCAAGGTCAATTGCGAAACAATTGATTGAGAAAAAACGCGTCAAGGTGAATCATACAATTGTTGAAGCATCGGATTTTCAGCTGGAGCCTAATGACTTATTATCTATTCAAGGCTATGGGCGTGCACAATTGTTGGAAATCGGTGGTAGAACTAAAAAGGATAAATACTACATTACGTATCAAACATTATTTAAATAGTGTAAATCGAAGGAGGATATAGCATGCCTTTTACACCTAATGAAATTATAAATAAAGAATTCACTCGTGTAAAAAATGGTCTTGAACCTGAAGAAGTGAGTGATTATTTAAAACAATTAAGCAATGAAATTGAAAGACTTAAAGAAGATAAAAAACAACTTGAAAAAGTGATAGAAGAGCGCGATACTAATATTAAGTCTTATCAAAGTGTTCATCAATCTGTAAGTGATGCACTTGTTCAAGCGCAACAAGCAGGTGAACAAACGAAAGCAGCAGCTGAAAAGCAAGCTGAAGCAACGTTGGCACAAGCACAAGCGAAAGCAGATCAAATTGTTAACGATGCTATCGAAAAGGCACGTCGCTTATCATTCCAAACTGAAGATATGAAACGTCAATCTAAAGTGTTTAGATCACGCTTCCGCATGTTAGTTGAGGCGCAGCTTGATTTATTAAAAAATGATGATTGGGACTACTTATTAAACTATGATTTAGATGCTGAACAAATTGCACGAGAGAACGTGCAACATTTAAATGATCAAGATTTAACAGCAGAAGAACGACAACTTAAAGCTGAACAGCAGCAACCAGATCATACATCTCAATCAGCAGAAGATGAAACAACGCAAGATAACACTGATCAGTCATCACCTAAATAATGAATAATATTTAAGTCAGACACGTAAGAAGGATATCACGTTTTAAAGCGAGTCAGGAGTTGGTGGAAGCCTGACAAACGATGACTTCTTATATCACTGATTTAATAAAAAAAGAATTATGACAAGAGAGAGCTCTAAGTTGAGTTAAGCAGGGTGGTACCGCGGTATTTTCCGTCCCTATTAATTGAACTTAGAGTTCTTTTTTAATTATAAGGAGTGAGTAATAGTATGAATTATAAAGAAACATTATTAATGCCTAAAACAGATTTTCCAATGCGAGGAGGTTTACCGAAAAAAGAGCCTCAAATACAAGAAAAATGGGACGCTGACAATCAATATCAAAAAGCTTTAGCTAAAAATAAAGGTAATCAAACATATATACTTCATGATGGTCCGCCATATGCAAATGGTAATCTTCATATGGGACATGCTTTAAATAAAATTATTAAAGATTTTATTGTCCGATATAAAACAATGCAAGGGTATTATGCACCTTTCGTGCCAGGATGGGACACGCATGGCTTACCTATAGAACAAGCATTGACTAAAAAAGGTGTAGACCGCAAAAAAATGTCAATTGCCGAATTCAGAGAAAAATGTAAAGAATTTGCGCTTGAGCAAGTAGAATTACAAAAGAAAGATTTTAAAAGTTTAGGGGTTCGTGGGGATTTCAATAATCCTTATATCACTTTAAAACCAGAATACGAAGCAGCTCAAATTCGCCTATTCGGTGAAATGGCTGACAAAGGCCTAATCTATAAAGGTAAAAAGCCAGTCTACTGGTCACCATCAAGTGAATCATCACTTGCTGAAGCAGAAATTGAATATCATGATAAACGCTCAGCATCTATTTATGTTGCATTTGATGTCAAAGATTCAAAAGGCGTTGTTGATGAAGATGCACAATTCATTATTTGGACAACTACACCTTGGACAATTCCATCAAACGTTGCTATTACAGTTCATCCAGAACTTAAATATGGTCAGTATAATGTGAATGGCAAAAAATATATTATTGCCGAAGCATTAGCTGACGAAGTTGCTGAAGCATTAGACTGGGATAAAAATCACATCAAATTAGAGAAAGAGTTTATGGGTAAAGAACTAGAATATGTCGAAGCACAACATCCGTTCTTAGACCGTGCCTCATTAGTTATCAATGGTAACCATGTTACAACAGATGCAGGTACAGGTTGTGTTCATACCGCTCCTGGACACGGTGAAGATGACTATATCGTAGGACAAAAATACGGCTTGCCAGTTATTAGTCCGCTAAACGATAAAGGTGTCTTCACAGAAGAAGGCGGTCAATTTGAAGGTATGTTTTATGACAAAGCTAATAAAGCAGTTACTGATTTATTAACTGAAAAAGATGCATTATTAAAATTAAGCTTTATTACACATAGTTATCCACATGACTGGCGTACAAAAAAACCAGTTATTTTCCGAGCAACACCTCAGTGGTTCGCATCAATCAATAAAGTAAGACAAGATATTTTAGATGCTATAGAAGAAACTGAATTTAAAGTTAACTGGGGTAAAACGCGTATTTATAATATGATTCGTGACCGTGGTGAATGGGTCATCTCACGTCAACGTGTTTGGGGTGTACCTTTACCAGTATTTTATGCGGAAAATGGCGATATTATTATGACTAAAGAAACAGTTAATCATGTTGCTGATTTATTTGAACAATATGGCTCAAATGTTTGGTTTGAACGTGAAGCTAAGGAACTCTTACCTGAAGGATTTACGCATCCTGGTAGTCCTAACGGTGAATTCACGAAAGAAACGGATATCATGGATGTCTGGTTTGATTCAGGTTCATCTCATAGAGGTGTATTAGAAAACCGTCCAGAACTCAGTTTCCCTGCGGACTTATACTTTGAAGGTAGTGACCAATATCGTGGTTGGTTTAACTCTTCAATCACTACAGCAGTAGCTACGAGAGGTCAAGCGCCATATAAATTCTTATTATCTCATGGTTTCGTTATGGACGGAGAAGGTAAGAAAATGAGTAAATCACTTGGTAACGTTATTGTTCCAGACCAAGTTGTAAAACAAAAAGGTGCTGACATTGCACGTTTATGGGTGAGTAGTACGGACTATTTAGCTGATGTACGTATCTCCGATGAAATCTTGAAACAAACATCTGATGTTTATCGTAAAATTAGAAATACATTAAGATTTATGTTAGGTAACGTGAACGATTTTAATCCAGATACAGATGCAGTATTAGAATCAGATTTACTTGAAGTTGATCGCTACCTCTTAAATCGTTTAAGAGAATTTACAGCAAGTACTATCCATCACTATGATAACTTCGATTATTTAAATATTTATCAAGAAGTTCAAAACTTCATCAATGTTGAACTAAGTAACTTTTACTTAGATTATGGTAAAGATATTCTTTATATCGAAGAGAAAAATTCACATAAACGTCGTAGTATGCAAACGGTGTTATATCAAATTTTAGTGGATATGACTAAATTATTAGCACCAATCTTAGTGCATACTGCTGAAGAAGTTTGGTCACATACGCCACATGTTAAAGAAGAAAGTGTACATTTAGCTGATATGCCTGAAGTCGTTGATGTCGATCGTGCGCTTCTTGATAAATGGAATCAATTTATGTATTTACGTGATGACGTTAATCGTGCATTAGAAGCGGCACGTAATGATAAAGTCATTGGAAAATCATTAGAAGCGAAAGTCATTATTGGAAACAATGATAACTACAATGCTACTGACTTCTTAGCACAATTTGCTGATTTGCATCAATTGTTTATTGTGTCTCAAGTTGAAGTTGTTGATTCAGTTGATAATGGTATAACATATCAGCATGGAGATATTCGTATTGAACATGCACAAGGCGATAAATGTGAAAGATGTTGGAATTATAGTGAACATTTAGGTTCTGTAGGTGAATTAGATCATCTTTGTCCACGTTGTCAAGAAGTTGTAAAAACGTTAGTTTAAAGATGATAGAAGTATAACGCTGTGATAATTGAAAATATTTAGATTTAAAAGTAAAAACTTTGGCATAGACGGATTGTTTTTACAATAACTAAATAGTAATAAATTATAAAATAACACTGATATAACAGTAAATAACTTATATAAAAAGCAGTAGTGATTAATTAAGTCTACACAGATTTTAATTTTCACTGCTGCTTTTTTTCTTTCAATGTCATCGTGTTAAATTTGAAATTTAAGTTTATGCTTGATATCCCATTGTAGGTTTCATAATATAATGTAGGAAACAGCCAAAATAATTTTAAATATGTACACTTAAACTGTAAAGGTAAAATATACTGTATATATTTTAGATTCAATAAAAATGGAGCGTGACCTATGTTTCACTCAGCAGAAGCTCGTTTTGTTAATGGCATAACATTAAATGTAAAAAATTTAGCAGCTTTACGGCCTTTTTATGAGGATGTTATTGGATTTCAAGTAGTAACTGCTTCTATTAATTGTGTGCAGTATGATGTAGGCTTATCTCATCATATCCTTACCTTACAAGAGATATCATCTGGACGTGAACCTCAACTAACTGAGGCAGGGTTATTTTACATAGGGATATTATTGCCGCATAATAGCGATTTAGCAAATCTTATGGTTCAATTTAGTGATTTTGATATTCCGATGAATGGCGGGGAGCAAAGTACATCAACATCACTCTTTGTCGAAGATCCAGAAGGCAACATGTTAAAATTTTATGTTGATTATCCTCTTGAAGATTGGCTATATCGCACGCATCTGCATTCAATGCATATTAAAGCTATGAATATTCCTAAATTACTGAGTTACACGACAGAAGTTGGCTGGCAGGGTATACCTAAAGATACAAAAATCGGCAATATTCATCTAAAAACAACGCGCTTATCTGAAGTTGAACAATATTATAAAGCCTACTTTGGTTTAAAGAAAAGCGCCCAATTGGATAAGATGTCTCTTTTTTTAGCTTCACAGTATTATCACCATCACATCGCACTCAATCATTGGATATCTAGAGTTAAGCGCGTTGATAATGAACACACTTATGGTTTAGCATTGATTGATTTTTATTATCCAGAAACAACACATCTTTGGTTAAAAGGACCAGATGGTTTACAATTTCGCTTTAATTTTATAAAAGTAGAATCATGATACGAACAAAGAAATCATCCTAATCGTCGCCAGCATTTTAATGATATTACTAGCAATAGTTGTCGTCATAGAAAATAAAGATATGATGAAAGGTTTCGCTAATGAAAGTAAATGTTTGGTTTTGTTTGCATTAAAGGCTAAATCATTTAGAAGAATATACAACATGAATTCATTGCACTTTATTTTATAAAGTATGATGAGTGTGGCAGGTCTCTGACTGAATGTCACTCTCTCTTTTTTTATATGGTTGAGTAAGCTATAATGAAGTGTGTTGTAAAGAAACAAGTATCGAATGGAGGAACATAGATGCAAAAGAAATTCTATGTTGGCATTTCAACATTGGTTGTATTAGCGTTAGTTATATTTGATCAATTAACGAAATGGCTTATTGTAAAATCAATGTCTATTGGAGATTCATATGAGGTAATTCCTGGATTTTTAAATATTACATCACACCGCAATAATGGTGCAGCTTGGGGTATATTGAGTGGGAAGATGGTATTTTTCTATATTATAACAATTATCATTTTAGCCATCCTTGTCCTCTTTTTTATTAAAGAAGCACAATATCATTTATTTATGCAAATAGCAATTAGTCTACTCTTTGCGGGTGCATTAGGGAATTTTATAGATCGTATCGTTAATGGAGAAGTTGTAGATTTTATTGACACCAATATTTTTGGATATGACTTTCCAATATTTAATGTTGCGGATTCTAGCTTAACTATAGGTGTGTTACTCATCATAATCGCTTTACTTAAAGACACTAAAAAAGAATAGGGAGGTTAATTTAATGACAACGCATAGTATAGAAATTACAGATACTAGACACACAGGACAACGCATAGATAAGTTGCTGTCTGACTATAATCATGACTGGTCCAGAAGTCAAATTCAGGATTGGATAAAACATGAATTAGTAATCGTGAATGGGAAAGCAATTAAAGCAAATTATAAGGTTAAGTTACATGATTCTATTGTCATTACCGAAAAGGAAGTGGTTGATGCAGATATTCAACCAGAAAATTTAAATTTAGATATTTACTACGAAGATAAAGATGTTGCTATTGTATATAAACCTAAAGGCATGGTGGTTCATCCTTCTCCAGGTCACTATAGCGGTACGTTAGTCAATGGTTTGATGTATCAAATCAAAGATTTATCGGGCATCAATGGTGAAATCAGACCCGGCATTGTACATCGAATTGATAAGGACACATCGGGATTGTTAATGGTTGCTAAAAATGATATTGCGCATCGTAGTCTAGTTGATCAGCTTGTAGCTAAATCGGTTAAACGTAAATATACTGCGTTAGTTCATGGTAATATTCCTCATGACTATGGTACAGTTGATGCTCCGATTGGGCGTAATAAAAAAGATCGTCAGTCTATGGATGTTGTAGATGACGGAAAGGATGCTGTGACACATTTCAATGTATTAGAACACTTTAAGGACTATACGTTGATAGAATGTCAATTAGAAACTGGCCGAACACATCAAATTCGAGTACACATGAAGTATATAGGTTATCCTTTGGTGGGAGATCCTAAATATGGCCCGAAAAAAACTTTAGATATCGGTGGTCAAGCCTTGCATGCTGGTTTAATTGGCTTTGAACATCCGGTAACTGGGGAGTATATTGAACGTCAAGCAGCACTTCCTGATGCATTTGAACAGTTGCTTGAAGACATTCGCAAGAGAGATGCGTAGCGTATGATGTGACCATTTCTTTGAGGTTTAAAATGAGATAACTGTAGCATTAAAACATGATTGACAAGCTACTAAAATAACGGTAAACTAAGGACAGTTTAAAACCAACAACGTCTTTAATTGAACGTCCAGAGAGACTTCAAAGGCATGATAACGTTTAATATATGTATGGTGTATTTGTCGATTTTAAATAGCCTATTTCACTATAGTTGCTTGAGAAATATTGTACACCTTTTGTATAGATAACCTCATGTCTTGTAAGACATGAGGTTTTTGTGTTGTAATTCTTAAAAGAGGTGTTAATGTGTCAGAACGTATTATTATGGATGAAGCAGCTGTTCAACGTACAGTGACAAGAATAGCACATGAAATCTTAGAATATAATAAAGGCACTGACAATTTAGTGCTTTTAGGCATCAAAACGCGTGGAGAATTTTTAGCACAACGCATTCAAGAACGTATATTAAAAATTGAGCAACAACTCGTGCCTACTGGAACAATTGATGTTACATCATTTAGAGATGATATTGAACTGACTGAGCAAACGTCTTCGCAACTTGCTTATGATATCGATGTCGATATTACTGGTAAAGTAGTTATTATCATTGATGATGTTCTATATACGGGTAGGACTGTTAGAGCTTCACTTGATGCGATACTTAAACATTCAAGGCCAATCAAAATTGGCTTAGCTGCACTTGTCGATAGAGGACATAGAGAATTGCCAATTCGCGCAGATTTTGTTGGAAAAAACATACCGACTTCCAAAAACGAATCAGTTTCAGTATTTTTAGCAGAAAAAGATTCGCGTACGGCAGTCGTTATATCATAGCCGCCTTTTAAAGCAGTACGAGAGACTGGAAAAGGTGAAGTAAATGAATATACACAAAAATCCGATTGTATTAATGAAAGCAGCGCAACATTATCAGAAGTTAACCTTGATAAGTATTTCTGTATTTAGTTGCAAAATAGATTTAACCGTTACCGATTGTGTATAATACCATACTTCATTTTAATCATTTGAGCACGACTTGAGTAAGAATGTGCTATAAATTTGATTTTTAGTCTCTTTACATTAATTAATGTAAAGAGCTTTTTTTATAAGAAAGGAAGAACAAATATGGAGAATGAACAAATGTTTGAACGCACGGTTAAACCCGTGTTAGATGTAAAGGATAAGCCTAGACCGGCTCAGTGGGGACTGTTAAGTTTGCAACATTTATTTGCAATGTTTGGCTCAACAGTATTGGTTCCTTATTTGACTGGACTTCCTATATCAGCAGCCTTGTTAGCTTCTGGTATTGGGACATTATTATACATATTGATTACACAGGCTAAGATTCCAGCATGTCTTGGATCTAGTTTTGCGTTTATTACGCCAATTATTACTGGATTAAGTACACATAGTTTAGGTGATATGCTTGTCGCATTATTTATGAGTGGTGTGATGTACATTATCATTGGTATTTTAATTAAAATAAGTGGAACAGGGTGGTTAATGCATCTTTTACCGCCTGTAGTTGTAGGACCAGTAATTATGGTTATCGGTTTAAGTTTAGCGCCGACTGCAGTGAATATGGCTGTTTATCAAGATTCAGCACATATGAAAGGTTATAGCTTGAGCTATTTAGTCGTAGCACTTATCACTTTGCTAGTTACGATTGTTGTTCAAGGTTTCTTTAAAGGTTTCTTATCATTAATTCCGGTATTGTGCGGTATTATTGTTGGATATATCGTTGCAATATTTATGGGGCTTGTACATTTTGCACCTATAGCTAAAGCTAAATGGTTAGATGTGCCTCATATCTATTTACCGTTTAGAGATTATGAGCCGTCTATTCATTTAGGGCTTATCTTGGTTTTAATACCAGTTGTCTTTGTAACTGTAAGTGAACATATTGGCCATCAATTAGTAATAAATAAGATTGTAGGGAAGAACTTTTTCGAAGATCCAGGTTTGCATCGATCAATTATTGGTGATGGTATTTCGACTATGTTTGCAAGTATTATTGGTGGACCACCAAGTACAACCTATGGTGAAAATATTGGTGTACTAGCTATTACGAAAATATATAGCATTTATGTTATAGGTGGTGCAGCTGTCATCGCAATTGTTTTAGCATTTATAGGTAAATTCACGGCCTTAGTTTCATCTATACCGACACCAGTTATGGGCGGTGTGTCCATTCTATTATTCGGAATTATTGCTGCAAGTGGTTTACGCATGTTAGTTGAGAGCAATGTTAATTTCGCGGATAATCGTAATCTTGTGATTGCTTCTGTTGTCTTAGTTGTGGGTATAGGAAACTTAGTGATTAATTTAAAGGACATTGGCATCAATCTTCAATTAGAAGGTATGGCTTTAGCCGCTTTATCTGGAATTATACTTAATTTGATTTTACCAAAAGAAAAAGCACAGCAAATAAAATAATGAATGTATAAGGAGGATGAATGATGAAGCATCTACTGTCTATGGAAGAATTAAGTATTGAAGAAATTTATCATTTAATTGAAACTGCGAGTCAATATAAAGCTGGACATTATCCTGATAAGGCGCATCAACAACAGTTTGTTGCTAATTTATTCTTCGAGAATTCAACACGCACGAAATGTAGTTTTGAAGTAGCAGAACAAAAGTTAGGTTTATCACTAGTTAACTTTGAAACAGCAACTTCATCAGTTCAAAAAGGTGAATCTTTATATGATACATGTAAGACATTAGAGCATATAGGGGTAGATTTATTAGTTATCAGACATCCGCAGAATGCTTATTACAAAGAACTTGCAGATATTAATATCCCAATAGCTAATGCAGGAGATGGTAGTGGTCAACATCCAACTCAAAGTTTATTAGACATTATGACCATTTATGAAGAATTTAAAGATTTTGCTGGTTTAAACATACTCATCTGTGGTGATATTAAGAACTCGAGAGTTGCACGTAGCAATTATGATAGTTTGACTAAACTAGGTGCACATGTCTGTTTCTCAAGTCCACCACAATGGATTGATGATACATTATCAGCACCATATGTTGATATCGATGATGTGATTGAAGAAATAGATATCGTGATGTTGCTCCGTGTGCAACATGAACGTCATGAAGCAGCGTCACAAACATCTTTTGAAGCGCAGCATTATCATGAACAATTTGGTTTGACAAAGTCAAGATATGAACGATTAAAAGATAGTGCGATTATTATGCATCCGGCACCAGTAAATCGTGGTGTTGAAATCGATACATCTTTGGTTGAAGCACCTAAATCTCGTATTTTTAAGCAAATGGAAAATGGTATGTACTTACGCATGGCAGTCATTAATGAACTTTTAAAGGAAAAGGAGAATCACTAATGAAATTAATTAAAAATGCACAAATCTTAGATAATGGCGAACTTAAACAAAAGTCAATTTTAATCGATGGACAATACATTAAAGAAATCAATGACACGATTAACATAGATGATAACGTTGAAGTGATAGATGCTCATGGACAATTTGTAGCACCAGGATTTGTAGACGTTCATGTTCATTTGAGAGAACCGGGTGGAGAACATAAAGAGACAATTGAAACAGGAACTAAGGCAGCCGCACGCGGTGGATTTACAACAGTATGTCCTATGCCCAATACGCGTCCAGTGCCTGATTCAGTGACGCATTTTGATAATTTAAAACAATTAATTAAAGAAACTGCACAAGTTAGAGTCTTACCTTATGCTGCTATTACAGTGAGACAAGCAGGTAAAGAACATGTTGATTTTGAAGCGTTAGCTCAAGATGGTGCATTTGCTTTTACTGATGACGGGGTAGGTGTTCAAGAATCTGCAATGATGTACGAAGCAATGCAGGCCGCTGCCAAAGTTAATAAAGCGGTTGTTGCACATTGTGAAGATAATAGCTTAATATACGGTGGTGCAATGCATCAAGGTAAGCGGAGTGAAGAACTAGGCATACCAGGTATACCCAATATTTGTGAAGCCGTTCAAATTGCGAGAGATGTGCTATTAGCTGAAGCAGCTCATTGCCATTATCACGTTTGTCATGTCTCAACAAAAGAGAGCGTTAGAGCCATTCGTGATGCTAAAGCAGCGGGCATTCATGTAACTGCAGAAGTAACGCCACATCATTTGCTATTAACAGAAGATGATGTACCTGGAGATAATGCGATTTTTAAAATGAATCCTCCTTTAAGAAGTAAAGAAGATAGAGAGGCATTATTAGAAGGCTTGTTAGACGGTACAATTGATTGTATTGCAACAGATCATGCGCCTCATGCAAAAGAAGAAAAAGCACAACCAATGACGAAAGCGCCATTTGGTATCGTTGGTAGTGAAACAGCTTTTCCATTACTTTACACACATTTTGTTAAAAATGGGGATTGGTCATTACAACAATTAGTTGATTATTTAACTATTAAACCAGCTCAAACTTTTGATTTGCCATACGGACGATTAGAAGAAGGAAGTTTTGCTGACTTAACAATCATCAACCTTGATGAAGAGCGAGAAATCAGAGGAGAAGATTTCTTGTCTAAAGCTGATAACACACCATTTATAGGGTATAAAGTATACGGGAACCCTGTGTTAACAATGGTAGCAGGCGATGTTAAATATAAGGAGGAAGTGTAATATGCTGGAACGACGTTATCTTGTATTAGAAGATGGAACATTCTATGAAGGTTATAAGTTAGGTTCTGATGAACTATCAATAGGCGAAATCGTCTTTAACACTGCTATGACTGGTTATCAAGAGACGATTTCTGATCCGTCATATACTGGACAAATTATTACCTTTACTTATCCACTTATTGGTAATTATGGAATTAATAGAGATGACTTTGAAGCGTTAACACCAACTTTAAATGGTGTTGTCGTCAAAGAAGCTAGTACACATCCAAGTAACTTTAGACAGCAAAAAACATTGCACGAAGTACTTGTTCAATACAAGATACCTGGAATTTCTGGCGTAGATACACGTAGTATTACACGCAAAATTCGTCAGCATGGTGTATTACGCGCAGCGTTTACAGATTGCAGAGAAAATATTGATGAACTTATTAACAAATTAAAGTCAACGGAATTACCGAGAGACGAAGTAATGACAGTATCAACAAAGACACCATATGTATCTACTGGTTCGAATCTTAGCGTAGTATTATTAGACTTTGGGAAAAAACAAAATATTGTACGTGAACTCAATTTAAGAGGATGTAATGTGACTGTGGTTCCTTACGATACAACTGCTGAAGAAATTTTAGCGATGTCACCGGATGGCGTCATGCTATCAAATGGACCAGGTGATCCAGATGTTGTTGAAGTTGCCATCAACATGATAAAAGGAATTTTAGGGAAAATACCATTTTTTGGTATTTGTTTAGGACATCAACTATTTGCATTATCACAAGGGGCATCGTCATTTAAAATGAAATTTGGTCATCGAGGTGCTAATCATCCAGTTAAAGATTTGAGAACTGGAAAAGTAGATATTACAAGTCAAAACCATGGCTATGCGATTGACAAAGATTCATTAGCACAAACTGATTTAGAAATTACACATATTGCACTAAATGACGATACGGTTGAAGGTTTACGTCACAAAACATTACCAGCTTTTTCAGTGCAGTATCACCCTGAAGCAAGACCAGGTCCAAGTGATTCTAATTATTTGTTTGATGATTTTATAGCAATGATTAATGAGTTTAAAGAAAAGGAGCGTAATACTCATGCCTAAACGTGACGATATCAAAACGATTTTAGTAATAGGTTCAGGACCAATTATCATTGGACAAGCAGCAGAATTTGACTACGCAGGTACACAAGCGTGTTTAGCACTTAAAGAAGAAGGCTACCGAGTCATTCTAGTTAATTCTAACCCTGCTACGATTATGACTGATAAAGAAATTGCAGATAAAGTATATATCGAACCGTTAACACATGATTTTATTGCGCGTATTATTCGCAAAGAACAACCTGATGCTTTATTGCCAACATTAGGTGGTCAAACGGGATTAAACATGGCAATTCAACTTCATGAGAGTGGTGTGTTAGAGGCGAATAATGTTAAATTGTTAGGCACAGAATTAAAGTCAATTCAACAAGCAGAAGATCGAGAACTATTCCGCACTTTGATGAATGATTTGGATGTGCCAGTACCAGAAAGTGATATCGTTAATACGGTTGAACAAGCGTTTAGTTTTAAAGAACAGGTTGGTTATCCGTTAATTGTGCGACCAGCATTTACGATGGGTGGTACCGGAGGCGGCATTTGTCACAATGATGAAGAACTAAAAGAAGTCGTTAGCAATGGTTTACATTATAGTCCAGCAACGCAATGTTTGATTGAAAAGTCTATCGCAGGATTTAAAGAAATCGAATACGAAGTGATGCGCGATAAAAATGATAATGCTATCGTGGTTTGTAATATGGAAAACATTGATCCAGTAGGTATTCATACTGGGGATTCTATTGTTGTAGCACCAAGTCAAACATTATCAGACGTTGAATATCAAATGTTGCGTGATGTCTCACTGAAGGTGATTAGAGCCTTAGGAATAGAAGGGGGTTGTAATGTTCAACTCGCTTTAGATCCGCATTCATTTAATTACTACATTATAGAAGTTAATCCACGTGTGTCTCGTTCATCAGCATTAGCTTCTAAAGCAACGGGATATCCTATTGCGAAATTAGCCGCTAAAATTGCAGTAGGATTAACATTAGATGAAATGCTTAATCCTATTACAGGCACATCTTATGCAGCATTTGAACCTACATTAGACTATGTTATATCGAAAATTCCGCGTTTTCCATTCGATAAATTTGAAAAAGGTGAACGTGAATTAGGTACACAAATGAAAGCTACAGGTGAAGTGATGGCGATAGGGCGCACGTATGAAGAATCGTTATTGAAAGCGATTCGCTCGTTAGAGTATGGGGTGCATCACCTTGGACTACCTAATGGTGAAAGTTTTGATTTAGACTATATTAAAGAGCGAATTAGTCATCAAGATGACGAACGTTTATTCTTTATTGGTGAAGCAATTCGTCGGGGTACAACATTAGAAGAAATACATGAAATGACTAAAATTGATTATTTCTTCTTACATAAATTCCAAAACATTATCAATATTGAGCATGAATTAAAAGCACATCCTGGAGATTTAGATTATCTTAAATATGCTAAAGATTATGGCTTTAGTGACCGAGTTATTGCCCATCGTTGGGATATGGAAACAGAAGCGGTTTATCAACTGCGCATGGCACATCAAATTAAACCAGTTTACAAAATGGTAGATACATGTGCTGCAGAATTCGAATCATCAACGCCATATTATTATGGAACATATGAAACTGAGAATGAATCAGTTGTAACAGATAAAGAAAAGATCTTAGTACTTGGTTCTGGGCCTATTCGTATCGGCCAAGGTGTAGAATTCGACTATGCAACCGTTCATGCTGTATGGGCGATTCAGCAAGCAGGTTATGAAGCAATTATTGTTAATAATAATCCAGAAACCGTATCAACAGACTTTTCAATTTCAGATAAATTATATTTTGAACCGTTAACAGAAGAAGATGTAATGAATATCATTAATTTAGAACAACCTAAAGGTGTGGTTGTGCAATTTGGTGGGCAAACAGCAATTAACCTAGCGGATAAATTAACAAAGCATGGTGTTCAAATATTAGGTACTTCACTAGAAGACTTGAATAGAGCTGAAGATCGAAAAGAATTTGAAGCATTGTTAAGAGATATTCATGTGCCACAACCAAAAGGAAAAACGGCTACGTCACCACAAGAAGCTTTAAATAATGCACGTGAAATTGGTTATCCAGTAGTTGTAAGACCGTCGTACGTACTAGGTGGACGTGCTATGGAAATTGTCGACAATGATCAAGAATTAGAAAATTATATGGAACAAGCGGTAAAAGCTAGTCCAGAACATCCTGTATTAGTTGATAGATATTTGACGGGTAAAGAAATAGAAGTCGATGCTATTAGTGATGGCGATACAGTTATCATTCCAGGTATTATGGAACATATTGAGCGTGCTGGCGTGCACAGTGGTGATTCAATCGCTGTTTATCCACCGCAAACATTATCACAAGAAGAACTTGATACGTTAGAAGATTATACAATCAAGTTAGCCAAAGGGTTAAATATTGTAGGGTTGATTAATATTCAGTTTGTGATAGCTCATGATGGTGTTTACGTATTAGAAGTAAATCCGCGTTCTAGTCGTACGGTGCCATTTTTAAGTAAAATTACGGATATACAAATGGCACAATTAGCAATGCGTGCAATTATAGGTGAGAAATTAGCAGATTTAGGTTATCAACCAGGTGTGCAACCATATAGTGAAGGTGTTTTTGTTAAAGCACCGGTGTTTAGTTTTAATAAACTAAAAAATGTCGATGTAACACTCGGACCTGAAATGAAATCAACAGGTGAAGTGATGGGTAAAGACTTAACACTTGAAAAAGCATTGTTCAAAGGCTTGACAGGCAGTGGTGTTGAAGTTAAAGATCACGGAACGGTGCTCATGACAGTGAGTGATAAAGACAAAGAAGAAATAGTTAAACTCGCACAGCGCTTAAATGAAGTGGGATATAAAATTTTAGCGACGAAAGGCACAGCGGATAAACTTGCTCAGCATCATATTCCAGCTGAAGTAGTTGGTAAAATTGGTGGAGAAAATGATTTGTTGACGCGCATTCAAAATGGTGATGTTCAAATTGTTATTAACACCATGACTAAAGGTAAAGAAGTAGAACGAGACGGCTTCCAAATCCGTCGCACAACAGTTGAAAATGGTGTGCCTTGCTTAACATCATTAGATACAGCAAATGCATTAACAAATGTGATAGAGAGCATGACCTTTACAATGAGAAATATGTAATTAGGGAGCGGGACAGAATGTATTATGAGTTCGTAGTCCCGCCCTGGCAAGGTTAACTAGGATTGAGAAAAACTTGGTAAAAGTGTGTTTTCAATCCAGTCAACTACTGCCAATATTTAGTTTGTATCCTAAAACAGACTCATATTTCAAGATAGAATTGGAGGTGGAAATTTAACATGAAAAATCTACCAATTATTGCATTAGACTTTGAGTCTACAGACAAAGTCAATGACTTTTTAAATCAATTTAACGAGCCATTATTTGTAAAAGTAGGTATGGAATTATTTTATCAAAGTGGACCACAGTTTATTCGCGATATTAAAGCACGAGGCCATGATATTTTTTTAGACTTAAAATTGCATGATATACCGCATACCGTTAATAAAGCGATGCAAGGTTTAGCCAAGCTTGATGTAGACTTAGTTAACGTGCATGCAGCAGGTGGAACACTTATGATGCAAGAAGCAATGAAAGGGTTACGCGTGTTTAATCAAAACACTAAACTAATTGCTGTTACACAGCTAACTTCTACAACTGAAGCGATGCTACATCAAGAGCAAAATATTCAAACATCAATTGAAGAGGCCGTATTAAACTATGCACAGCTTACACAACAAGCTGGCTTAGATGGTGTGGTATGCTCACCGCTAGAAGCCAGATTACTTACAGAACATTTAGGTGCTGACTTCTTAAAAGTGACACCAGGGATTCGACCAAAAGGCGTAACAGCGGACGACCAACAGCGTATTACAACACCAGAAGACGCTAAGCAGTTAGGCTCAACTCATATTGTTGTGGGTAGACCAATTACACAAAGTGAACACCCAGTTGAAAGTTATCATTCTATAAAAGAAAGTTGGTTAAGTTAAATGGCAAAAGAGATTGCAAAAGCTTTATTACAAATTGAAGCAGTTTCATTATCACCTGATGCGTTATTTACTTGGAGTTCAGGTATTAAATCTCCGATATATTGTGATAATCGAGTAACGTTAGGTTTTCCAAAAGTACGTCGTCAAATTAGAGATGGATTAGTTAATTTAATTCAAGCGCATTTTGAAGAGGTTGAGGTTATTTCTGGTACAGCTACAGCAGGTATTCCACATGCTGCATATATTTCAGAAACAATGAATCTACCAATGAATTATGTGCGCTCTAAAAGTAAAAGTCATGGTAAACAAAATCAAATTGAAGGTGCTGCAAGCAAAGGGAAAAAGGTTGTTGTTGTTGAAGATTTAATCTCTACAGGTGGTTCTTCTATCAATGCCGTACAAGCATTGGAAGAGGCTGGTGCAGAAGTATTAGGTGTTGTTGCTATATTTACTTATGGCTTAGCTAAAGCAGATGAAATGTTTGAGGAACAAAAATTGCCGTTTTACACGTTGAGCCACTACAACGAGTTAATTCAGGTTGCACGTGAAATGGGTGCAATTAAGGAAGAAGATATCAAAACATTAGTTGATTGGCGCGATAATTTAGCATAATATAGTGTATAAAAGGAGGGGACAATAATGTCTAATGATAGTAACCAAGGCAATGATTTTTATCATCAGCTTAAGCATGTAAATGAATTTTTACAAAGACCAGAAGACTTTAACTCTCCGATTGCACAAAATGTTGAAGAATATGAACGACGCTCGTCACAAAGTCAAGACATACACCAAGAAATTGATGTTTTTGTACGTCCAAGTGATATATTTAAAGAAGCCAAAGCTAATTTAAGAGAAAAGGGTCATATATAATTAAACAAATGCATGTCACATAAGCAGGTAAGTGCGCGTTTATGTGACATGCATTTTTAATAAAAGTGATTAAGTTATCGAATAAAGAATTTGACACATAACCATCCTAGAAACAAAACGATAAAAAAGGCTAATAGCGAAATAATTCCAATTGACATTAATAAGACTCCCTTCATTTAGAATTGATTTTTACCTTTTTATATAAAAATCAACATCTAGTCAACATCTAGAGTTACGTAATTTAATAAAGCATAAGTTTAATTTATTTATGACTTGTATATATATTAAAATAAGAGCAAAGAAAAATAAACTTAAAGGTGGACAAGATAAATGGAAATCCCTAAAATTACGACATTTCTTATGTATAATAATCAAGCAGAAGAAGCAATAAATTTATATACGTCATTATTTGATGATAGCGAGATTATAACGATGGTTAAATATGATGAAGATGGTCCAGGAGAACCTGGAACAGTTCAACATTCCATCTTTACATTAAATGGTCAAGTTTTTATGGCTATTGATGCAAACAGTGGCCAAGAACTTCCAATGAACCCAGCGATATCACTATATGTTACAGTAAAAGACAACGCCGAAATGGAACGGCTATACAATGGACTAAAAAAAGAAGGCGCAATCCTCATGCCTAAAACAGAAATGCCGCCATATAAACAATTTGCTTGGGTTCAAGACAAGTATGGCGTTAGCTTTCAGCTCGCACAGGAGCCTCCAACAAAAAGAAACTTAAGCTAGTTTTGCACGTGTTGTAAGTTTATGGGAGCGGGACAGAATTCATAATGAATTTGTAGTCCCGACCCGGCAAGATTGACTAGGATTGAAAAAAGCTTGGTATAAGCGTATTTTCAATCCAGTCAACTACTGCCAATATAGAACTCAGAGCCAAAAATATATTTATGTTCCAGACTCGCAACTACTGATGTTAAGATTGTTTCATGCTTTGAATTTTATCGTAATCAGGCGTAGCATATAATGTTTTTTGATTGTCGTAAGTTACAAATCCAGGTTTAGCGCCTGAAGGTTTATGCACGTTTTTTATTTCTGTATAGTCTACAGGGATTTGGCCAGATAGTCCCGCCTTTGAAAAGTAACCCGCTAACATTGCCGCTTCTTTAATCGTCGTTTCACTTGGATGCGCATTTAAAATCACAACATGAGAACCTGGAATATCTTTTGTATGAAACCATAAATGTGATTTATGCGCTTTTTTATTAGTTAAGTAATCATTTTGTTTATTATTTTTGCCGACAAGAATAGTATCTCCATCCGTGGATAAATATGTTTGTAAACGTATGGCTGTCTGCTTTTTCTTATAGCGTTGTCTGCGTTGTTTCATAAAGCCTTGTTCAGCTAGTTCATCACGAATTTCATCAATTTCATCAACAGTAATATGTTGTAGCTGTTGCTCTATTGTTTCAAAATAAGCAATATTTTCTTTCGTTAGTTGAATTTGATGTTTTAACTCATGTTCGCGTGTCTTCATACGCTGATATTGCTTATAATAATATTGTGCATTTACAGAAGGGGATTTAGTTGGATTTAATGGTATTGTGACGTCGTTTCCTGTGTAATAATTGAGTGCAGTTACCGTTTTATCACCTTGTTTAATTCGATAAATATTTGCTGTAATAAGCTCTCCGAATAATCGTTGTGTTTCTTTATCTTTAGCTCCCTCATATTCTGAAATTAATTTAGATAACTTATGTTCATTTTTGTTTAATTGCTGTTGCACAAAACGCACTAAATCATTTGCACGTTGCTTTACTCTATCACGTTCACCTCTGGCATCAAAGTAACGATCTAATAATTCATGCAAAGATGCATATTCAGATACATCATCTGAAAATTGTAACAACGGCATAAAGTAAAAATCTTCTTTACCAGTTTCATGATTTTTATGGAAAATAGGCTGTGGTTGATTATATGTTTGTTGCATGACTTCATCATAGGCTAATGGTAACGTTTCGTTAGTCATAAATTGACGTCGCTGTACGATTTCATTACTAATTAATGGACTAAAACCTTCAAAGGTATTAAGTAATTGTTTGGCAATTTTTCCTGCATTAAAATCAATATATTTTAACGTTTGTTGTCCAGTAATCTCAAAAGGATTAAGCTTATGCTGAGTTGGTGGTGCTTCATATTTAAAGCCTGGCATAACAGTACGATATTGGTTTGTATTTGGTGTTAAATGTTTTAAGCCTTCTAGTATTTTTCCATCATGGTCTGTCAAGATAAGATTACTGTGTTTACCCATGATTTCTAAGATAATAGTGCGGTAGATGGTATCGCCAATTTCATCTTTACTTTCAACGTCAATTTCAACACGACGATCGTTGCCAATTTGGCGAATTGCTTTGATAATACCACCTTCTAAATGTTTACGGAATACCCTTGCAAACATTGGTGGATTAAATGGATTGTCATACTTTTTATATGTTAATTGTAATCTTGAAAAGCTAGAATGAATCGACATGAGTAATTGATGATTTTGTCGCTGTTGTCGAATTACTAATATGACGGTATCATTTTCAGGTTGATTCACTTTATGAATACGTCCGGACACTAAAAATTGTAATGCTTCTACCATTTTCTTTGTAAATAATCCATCAAATGCCATGATTTTTTGCCACCTTCATCTTAATTCATTCATCATATTTTAACATGATAGACGACTATCGTCATGAAAGAAGTTTAATTAAGATATGCTATACAATTTTAATGACAATGTGATATCATATTAAAATAATAGAAGAATAGCATAGAAAGGTCGTAGGGCATGGATAATGAAAAAGGATTACTCATAGTTCTTTCCGGACCATCGGGCGTAGGAAAAGGAACTGTACGTAAGCAAATATTTGATGATCCAACCACATCATATAAGTACTCTATATCTATGACAACACGTGATAAACGTGATGGAGAAATCGATGGCGTAGATTATTTTTTTAAGACGAAAGAAGAATTTGAAACATTAATACAACAAGATCAGTTTATCGAATATGCTGAATACGTTGGTAATTACTATGGCACACCTGTTCAATATGTCAAAGATACGATGGAAGCTGGACATGATGTTTTCTTAGAGATTGAAGTTGAAGGTGCTAAGCAAGTAAGGAAGAAATTCCCGGACGCACTTTTTATATTTTTAGCGCCACCAAGTTTAGAACATCTAAGAGAAAGATTAGTAGGTCGTGGTACAGAATCCGATGAAAAGATTCAAAAACGTGTAAGTGAGGCACGTAAAGAAGTAGAAATGATGAATTTGTATGATTACGTTGTAGTCAATGATAAAGTTAATTTGGCTAAACAGCGAATCCAGTCGATTGTTGAAGCAGAGCATTTGAAGAGAGAGCGTATTGAAGCAAAATATAGAAAAATGATATTGGAGGCCAAAAAATAATGTTAAACCCACCGTTAAATCAATTAACAGCTAAAATTAATTCTAAATATCTGATTGCCACTACGGCAGCTAAACGTGCACGAGAATTAGATGAAAAAGCGAATACGGCATTGCTTGCAAATTATCATTCAGCTAAACCTGTTGGCAAAGCGCTTGAAGAAATTGCAAGTGGTAAAATCGTACCAGAAATTCCTGCAGAATATCGCGGATAATCCTTTTAATTCATAATCATATTGATGTCATACAAATAGCACACCTTTAAATACAATGCAGTCAATGAGACTACAACTTAGGCATTGGTTAAAAGGTGTGTTTTATCTTTTTAGCACTAGTTAAGCTGACAATTATTGCTGTGTTATCTTTTTTTCATCTTACATACATTTGTGTATAATGAAGATAAATAAGGATGGCTAAGTAGATTAAAGAGGAGTTCAAACAATGAAGCATATATTATTAGCGGTTACAGGGGGCATTGCGGCATATAAAGCAATTGATTTAACAAGCAAATTAACACAAGCTGGCTATGAAGTGAAAGTCATGTTAACTGAACATGCACAACAATTTGTTACACCACTGGCGTTTCAAGCAATTAGTAGACATCATGTATATACAAACACGTTTATTGAAGCGCACCCTGAAGAGATTCAACATGTAGCATTAGGAGATTGGGCAGATGTTATTGTTGTGGCACCGGCAACAGCAAATACGATTGCTAAGTTAAGTGCTGGTATTGCAGATGATATGGTGACATCAACATTGCTGGCAACAAAGACGCCAAAATTTATCGCACCAGCGATGAATGTACATATGTATGAGAATCCACGCACGCTTCACAATATAAGCATTTTAGAAGACGATGGGTATCACTTTATTCAACCTGGTGATGGATTTTTAGCTTGTGGTTATGTTGCTAAAGGTCGTATGGAAGAACCACTGGAAATTTTAAACGTAATTAATCGTTATTTTGATCAGCAAGAACATCTAGAACAAAGTACGTTTAAAGGTAAACACGCATTAGTAACAGCTGGTCCTACAGTTGAAGTTATAGATCCAGTGCGTTTTGTATCAAATCGGTCATCTGGCAAGATGGGTTATGCACTTGCACAAGCCTTAAAGCAACGCGGTGCAATAGTGACATTAGTCACTGGACCAACACAACTAGACGACCCACAAGGCATTGAAGTTGTGCATATTCAAAGTGCTGAAGAAATGTTTGAAGAAGTGACAGCACGTTATCAGACCCAGGATATTGTATTCAAGGCAGCAGCAGTATCAGACTATACGCCTAAAGAGGTTCAACCCCATAAGGTGAAGAAGCAAGATGGTGAGTTATCCGTTGTCTTTAAACGCACCCCGGATATTTTAAAATATTTAGGTGAGCATAAAGCACATCAATATTTAGTGGGATTTGCTGCTGAAACGCAAGATATCGAGCGTTATGCACAAGAAAAATTAACACGTAAAAATGCAGATGTAATTATTTCTAATAATGTTGGTGATACATCGATTGGTTTTAGTTCGGATGATAACGAGTTAACAATGCATTTTAAAAATCATTTACAAATTGATATAAGTAAAGGGAAAAAAATAGACGTAGCCCAACGAATTTTAGATGAATTAGAAACTAGGTGGCATTAATGATAGCAAAGGTTATTGTTGATATACCGTCAAAGAGTGTTGATTTCACATTTGACTATGTCATACCCAAACGATTAGCTGCATTTGTTCAAGTAGGTGTTAGAGTTGTTGTGCCATTTGGACCAAGAACAGTGCAAGGGTATGTTATGGATATACAATCACATCCAGATCAAGATATCGATGAAACTAAGCTTAAGGAAATCAAAGAAGTACAAGATATTCAACCAGAATTAACTTCGGAATTAATACAATTAAGTGCATGGATGAGTAATTATCATGTTACCAAAAGAATTTCGGTGCTTGAAGCAATGTTGCCAAGTGCCATAAAAGCGAAATATCAAAAAGCATTTGAACTTGTGAAAGAACAAGAAGTTGCTGAAAGTTTACGCGTAAAATTTAATAAAGAAGGTCATTACTTATATAAGGATGCACAAAAAAACAATGATTTAGCTGAATTGGTGCAGTTGTTGAATAATGGTGACATACGAGAGGTTACATTATTATCACAAAAATTAAAGAAAAAAACACAGCGTGCGGTAAAAATTATCCAAGGATACCATCCAGACGAAGTATTAGCGAAGTTGGAAAAATATATAAAACAATATGATTTGTATGCATATTTATTAGATGAGCAGCAACATATTGTCTTTTTAAAAGAAATCAACGATATGGGATTTTCAAATTCGAGTCTCGATGCACTAATTAAAAAGGGATACGTTGAAAAATATGATGCAGAAATTGATAGAGATCCATTTGCAGATCGCGTGTTTGAACAAGAAGTTAAACAAAAACTCACTATAGAACAGCAACATGCGTTTGACACTGTGAAAACAACGCTCGATGGCGACGAAGCCCGTACCTTTTTATTACATGGCGTCACTGGTTCAGGAAAAACCGAAATCTACTTACAAACTATTGAAGCAGTTTTAAATAAAGGTAAACAAGCTATGATGCTCGTGCCAGAGATTGCCTTAACGCCGCAAATGGTGTTACGTTTTAAACGACGTTTTGGTGATGATGTAGCTGTCTTACATTCAGGTTTATCGACAGGAGAAAAGTATGATGAATGGCAAAAAATTCGAGATGGACGTGCTCGAGTAAGTGTGGGTGCACGCTCAAGTATTTTTGCCCCTTTTAAAGAACTCGGATTAATTATCATCGATGAAGAACATGAATCTACCTATAAACAAGAAGACTATCCACGGTATCATGCACGTGAGATCGCTCAATGGAGAAGTCAATACCATAACTGTCCAATTATTTTAGGCAGTGCAACACCATGTTTGGAATCATTTGCACGTGCTGAAAAAGGGGTTTACACGTTGCTTTCATTACCACATAGAGTCAATCAGCAAGCGCTTCCTAATATTGATATTATCGATATGCGAGAAGAATTGTCACGTGGCAATCGTTCTATGTTTTCAAATGATTTGAGAGATGCAATGAATGCACGATTAAAGAAAAAAGAGCAAATTGTGTTGTTTTTAAATCGCAGAGGATACGCTTCATTTATGTTGTGTAGAGATTGTGGTCATGTACCTCAGTGTCCTAATTGTGATATTTCATTAACCTATCATAAAACCACTGACCAGTTGAAATGCCATTATTGTGGTTATGAAGAAACGCCTTCTAATCAATGTCCTAATTGTGAAAGCGAACACATTAGACAAATGGGAACAGGTACTCAGAGAGTTGAAGAACTGTTGCAGCAAGAATTTCCGGATGCACGTATCATACGAATGGATGTTGATACGACATCACGTAAAGGTGCACACGAAAAACTGCTAAGCGATTTTGAACAAGGAAAAGGCGACATTTTATTAGGTACGCAGATGATTGCCAAAGGCTTAGACTATCCTAACATTACTTTAGTTGGTGTTTTAAATGCTGATACTATGCTTAATTTACCTGATTTTAGAGCGAGTGAACGAACATATCAAATATTAACACAAGTTGCAGGCCGTGCTGGTCGCCATGAAAAAGAAGGTCAAGTTATCATTCAAACCTATAATCCAGAGCATTATGCAATTCAAGATGTTAAACAAAATAATTATTTAACATTTTATCAACGAGAAATGACTTATCGAAAATTAGGTAAATACCCACCATATTATTTTTTAATTAACTTCACTATTTCACATAAAGAGATGAAAAAAGTAATGGAGGCTTCTAAGCATATTCATCATATTTTATTGCAACATCTCACCTCAAAATCATATGTGTTAGGCCCTTCTCCAGCAGCATTATCTCGAATAAATAATGAATATCGTTTTCAAATTTTAGTTAAATACAAACGAGAACCAGAACTATTAACAGCTTTACAATATTTAGATGACTACTATCATGAACAATATATAAAAGATAAACTCTCATTGAAAATAGATATCGATCCACAAGTCATGATGTAATGACATTTTAAGAATATTAAATTATAAAACAGAAGTAACCTGACAGTCTGTGACATCATTGATGTTTTAAGTTATGAACTAAATATTGACAGTAGTTGATTGGATTGAAAATACACTTATATCAAGCTTTTTTTCAATCCTAGTCAACTTTTCCAGGGCGGGACTACGAATTCATAATGAATTCTGTCCTGCTCGCTTGTTTTAAGTGGAACAATAATCAACGCATTTAAGAAATAATTCATTTCAGGTTAAAGACATATGTTAAAATGGATGGTGTTATTTGAACAGCGGTCGCAATTTCTTGTTAGATAAGTTATAATGATATGATGAATTTTAAAGAGGAGTCTATACATGACAGTTAAACCATTAATCAAATCGACGCATCCTTTATTAAAAAGGAAAGCACAAAGAGTGACTGAGTTTGATAAATCATTAACACAACTATTGTTAGATATTGAAGACACGTTATATCAACAAGAAGCTTCAGCTTTATGCGCTTCTCAAATAGGGATAGATAAGCAAGTGGCTATCGTTGATATGGAAATGGAAGGTTTATTACAACTTATCAATCCTACTATTATAAAAGCTTCTGACGAACAGGTCATTGATCTTGAAGGCTCTATTAGTTTACCCGGCATTTATGGTGAAGTAGCACGTAGTCAGATGATTGTGGTTCAAAGTTATGATGTACAGGGAAATACTCTAGAATTAACGGCTTATGATGATGTGGCACGCATGATGCAACATATTATTGACCAAATGAATGGCATAGCATTTACAAATAAAGCACAAAAAATTTTAACTGACAAAGAAGTGGAGGCGTATTTTGATAATGAGTAAAGTCATATTTATGGGCACACCAGATTTTTCAACGACAATATTAGAAATGTTAATCAAGGAACATGAAGTGATTGCCATTGTTACTCAGCCTGATCGTCCAGTAGGTAGAAAACGTGTACTGACACCACCACCTGTAAAAAAAGTGGCGCTCGAACATGATATTGCAGTTTATCAACCAGAAAAGCTAAAAGGTTCTGAAGAGTTGGAAGCATTATTACAGTTGGATAGTGATTTAATTGTCACTGCAGCTTTTGGTCAGTTATTGCCAGAAGTATTACTCGAAAAACCTAAATATGGTGCAATCAATGTTCATGCCTCCTTATTACCTAAATATCGAGGAGGCGCACCAATCCATCAAGCCATTATTGATGGTGAAACAGAAACGGGTATAACCATTATGTACATGGTGAAAAAGCTTGATGCTGGTAATATCATTGCGCAACAAGCTATTGGTATTACTGAAGATGATAACGTTGGTACTATGCATGATAAATTAAGCATTTTAGGTGCAGATTTATTACAAAAAACATTGCCGGACATTTTAGAAGGAAAGAATCAGAGTATTCCTCAAGATGATTCTAAGGCAACATTTGCTTCAAATATTAGTCGAGCCGACGAACGTGTTGATTGGCAGCGCAACGCTCAAGAGATTCATAACCATATTAGAGGACTTGCACCATGGCCGGTTGCATATACTACAATGGATGATAAAAATATGAAAATTTTTGCTGCACATATCATTAAAAATAAAGCTGGGGAACCAGGAACAATCATTGCAACAACAAAGCAAGCAATCATTGTTGGTACGCAATCAGATGATGCTATTGCAATAACGGATATGCAGTTGGCTGGTAAAAAACGTATGCCCGTTTCAAATTACTTAAGTGGTGTTCAAACCTCTTTAGTTGGGAAGAAATTAATATGACACAATCTGTAAGACGCCATGCACTAGATAGTATCCATGCGATATTGAATGAAGGGGCTTATAGTAACTTAGAAATCAATGATGTGCTTAGCTCTCAAGACTTGTCAGCTGTTGATAAAGGGTTATACACTGAACTTGTATACGGAACAATTAAACGAAAATTCACACTAGACTATTACTTGAGACCTTTTGTACAAACGAAAATTAAAGGCTGGGTGCGACAATTACTATGGATGAGCATCTATCAATATGTTTATTTAGATAAAGTACCTAATCATGCGATTATCAATGAAGCTGTTGAAATAGCTAAACATAGAGGTGGGCCACACAACGGTAATATTGTTAATGCTATTTTACGTCAGATAATGCGTAGTGATTTACCTAATGTGGATGATATAACTGATGAAAAGAAGCGAATGTCAATTGCATATAGCTTGCCTAAATGGATTGTTGATCATTGGGTAACTCATTATGGCCTAGCTCAAACGCATCGTATAGGCCAAGCATTGCTCACACCCACAGAGACGACTGTTAGGGCTAATATTGTTAAAGCGTCAATAAATGATATTATTGATGCATTAGAACAAGACGGGTACACGGTTACAAAGGATTCTGATATATTAAGTTGCTTGCATATACAAGGACGCCCCGTTATTGAGGCACGTGCATTTAAAGAAGGTTTAATATCCATACAAGATAAAAGTTCTATGTTTGTAGCACAATTGGCAAATTTACAAGCACATGATAAAGTGTTAGATGCTTGTAGTGCGCCTGGTGGTAAAGCATGTCACATGGCAGAAATTTTAGCTCCAACAGGGAGCGTCGATGCTACAGATATCCATGCACATAAAATTAATTTAATAAAATATAATATCAAAAAATTAGGCTTAAACAACGTACATGCATTTCAACATGATGCAACTCAACCATATACAGAGATGTATGATAAAATCTTGGTGGATGCACCATGTAGTGGTTTAGGAGTGCTGAGACATAAGCCAGAAATTAAATATACGCAATCCAAAGAAGGCACACAAGCACTAGTAGACTTGCAATTAAACATTTTAAATAATGTAAAACATCATTTAAAACCTGGTGGGACAATTATTTATTCAACTTGTACTATTGAACAATTAGAAAATGAAAATGTAATTTATAGTTTTTTAAAGGAAAATAAAGATTTCGAATTTGAGCCAATGATACACCCACAAACAGGTGAGCAAATCAAAACCCTTCAAATTTTGCCACAAGATTTTAATTCAGATGGCTTCTTTATCACGAAGATAAAAAGAAAGGAAAGTTAAGCATGATAACCACTCAAAAAAAGAAGAAGAATAAGTTTTTACCTGATTTTGATAAGCAATCGATTTATTCGTTGCGTTTTGATGAAATGCAACAATGGCTAGTTGAGCAGGGGCAACAAAAATTTAGAGCGAAACAAATCTATGAATGGTTATATCAAAAGCGGGTTAATTCTTTTGAAGAAATGACTAACTTATCCAAAGATTTGCGTAAACTACTGGCAGATCATTTTGTTATGACGACATTAACGACAGTGGTTAAACAAGAAAGTAAAGATGGCACTATTAAATTTCTATTTGAACTGCAAGATGGTTATACAATAGAAACCGTATTAATGCGTCATGATTATGGCAACTCTGTATGCGTAACAACACAAGTGGGCTGCCGCATTGGGTGTACATTCTGTGCGTCTACTTTAGGTGGCTTAAAACGTAATTTAGAGGCTGGAGAAATAGTGTCACAAGTACTTACGGTACAAAAAGCGCTCGATGCAACAGAGGAACGAGTATCACAAATTGTAATTATGGGCATTGGTGAACCATTCGAAAACTACGATGAAATGATGGACTTTTTACGAATAGTTAATGATGATAATAGTCTAAACATTGGTGCACGTCACATTACGGTATCTACCTCTGGAATTGTGCCGCGCATTTATGACTTTGCAGATGAAGAAATTCAAATTAACTTTGCTGTAAGCTTGCATGCTGCGAAAGATGATGTACGCTCTAAATTAATGCCAATCAATCGCGCTTATAATGTTGATAAATTAATGGAAGCCATTCGTTATTATCAACAAAAAACAAACCGACGTATTACATTTGAGTACGGCTTATTTGGTGGCGTCAATGATCAACTTGAACATGCACGAGAATTAGCACATCTAATTAAAAATCTAAACTGTCATGTTAATTTAATCCCAGTCAATCATGTTCCAGAGCGAAATTATGTAAAAACATCAAAAGATGATATCTTTAAGTTTGAAAAAGAATTAAAAAGATTGGGTGTAAATGCTACAATAAGACGAGAACAAGGTTCAGATATTGATGCTGCATGTGGTCAATTAAGAGCAAAGGAACGACAAGTAGAAACGAGGTAAGAGACAATGCTAAACGCACAATTTTTCACTAATACAGGTCAACATAGAGATAAAAATGAAGATGCTGGTGGTATATTTTTAAATAAAACGCATCAGCAATTGTTAGTATTATGTGATGGTATGGGTGGTCACCAAGCGGGTGAAATAGCGAGTCAGTTTGTAACAAATGAACTTCAAGCGCGTTTTGAACAAGAAAATTTGATTGAAGAGTCTCAAGCTGAAACGTGGTTGCGTACAACATTAAAACAAATTAATCTCGAATTATATTATTATGCACAAGAAGACCCAGGATATAGAGGCATGGGGACGACATGTGTCTGTGCCTTGATTTTTGAGAAAAAAGTCGTTATTGCTAACATTGGAGATTCAAGAGCATATGTCGTCAATTCAAGAGAGATAGAACAGCTTACACAGGATCATTCATTTGTTAATCATCTAGTGATGACAGGTCAAATTACTGAAGAAGAAGCATTTCATCATCCGCAAAAAAATATTATTACACGTGTAATGGGAACAGATAAACATGTGACACCTGATATTTATTTTAAGCGAATCAATTACTATAATTATTTATTATTATGCTCTGATGGATTGACAGATTATATAAGAAATGACGTAATCAAGGATGCGCTTTTAGAAGAGTTAACTATAGAACAGTTAGGAAATAAGCTCATACAATTAGCACTTGATTATCAATCTAGAGACAACATAAGTGTAATTCTTGCAGCTATAGAAGGTGACAAAGTATGATCGGAAAAATAATTAGTGATCGTTATAAAGTGATTGATAAGCTTGGTGGCGGCGGAATGAGTATGGTTTACTTGGCTGAAGATATGATTCTTGAACGTCAAGTAGCGATTAAGGCAATTTCTATTCCACCAAACGAAAAGGAAGAAACTCTTCGCCGTTTCGAGCGTGAAGTGAATAACTCGACGCAACTTTTCAGTGAAAATATCGTCAATGTTTATGATGTTGATGAAGAAGACGATTGTTTCTATTTAATTATGGAATATATTGATGGACCAACGTTATCTGAATATATACATACACACGGGCCACTTAACATTGATACTGCAATTCAGTTCACGCAACAAATATTGAATGGAATTCAGGAAGCGCATCATAAAAGAATTGTTCATCGTGATATTAAACCCCAAAATATTTTAATCGATAAAAATAAAACACTAAAAATATTTGATTTTGGGATTGCAAAAGCGCTAAGTGAGACATCATTAACTCAAACAAATCACGTATTAGGTACCGTGCAATATTTATCACCAGAACAAGCAAAAGGTGAGCCAACAGATGAATCAACCGATATATATTCGATTGGCATCGTATTGTATGAAATGTTAGTTGGTGAGCCACCTTTTAATGGAGAAACGGCAGTTAGTATTGCAATTAAACATATCCAAGATGCAATTCCGAACGTTACAGATATTAGACAAGATGTACCTCAAGCACTTAGCAATGTTATCTTAAAAGCGACGGAAAAAGATGTAAGCGATCGTTATATTAATATACAAGCTATGATGGATGATTTGAGTAGTGCACTTATCGATAGCCGTGCAAATGAGGATAAATATCAACACGAAGAAGAAACTGTAAAAACATTGGCTATCGATAAAAATGATATTAAAAGTAAAATGAAAGAATCTGACAATAAAGGTAAAATTGCGCAAACAATGCAAATACCTATTGTAAATCAACGACAATTTCAATCAGCAGAGGAGCATGTTTTTGTTCCTCAAAAGAAAAAATCGTCAAAAGGGAAAAAATTTTTAATTGCTTTAATCATAATATTATTAATTGCTAGTTTAGCTGGTTTTATCGCATGGGGTGTCTTTGGAGATAAATATGAAGAAACACCAGATTTAAGTGGTAAAACGGAAAAAGAAGCAGAACAATTACTCAAAGAGAAACATTTGAAGTTAGGCAATATATCTAGAAGTTATAGTGATAAGTATGCGGAAAATCAAATCATTAACTCTAAGCCAGAAGCAGGTTCACGTATCAATCAAGGTGATGCAGTAGATATTGTGTTATCAAAAGGTCCTGAAAAGGTCACAATGCCTTATGTTGTTGGAATGACAAAGGCAAAAGCCCAAGAAAAATTAAAGTCATTAGGTTTGAATCATATCTCTATCAAAAAAGATTACAGTCGCACAGTGGCTAAAGGATTGATAGCAAAACAAAATCTACCAGCTGACAGCAAGGTTAGGCTTAATGATCATCATATTGAACTAATTGAATCCCTAGGTGTTAGACAAGTATTTGTTAAAGATTATGAGGGCAAAGCCTATTCAACTGCGAAAAAAGAATTAGAAGAAGATGGTTTAAAAGTTAAAGTAACTACAGAAGCAAGTGATAGTGTCAAAAAAGGAAACGTCATTTCACAATCACCAAAAGATAAAGAAGTAGATGAAGGTTCGACGATTCAATTGAAAGTTTCAAAAGGCGAAGATACAGATTCAGACGAGGATAAAAATGATGAAGATGGTGATTCAGATGATGTTAAAACCCATTCTGAAACAGTAGATATTCCATACTCTGGAAAAGATGATGAAAGCCAAACAGTAGATATTTACATTCGTGATGAGGACCATAAAGCGTCAGAAGTTGCACGAAGTTTTAAAATTAAAGATGATAAAACCACTACGATTTCTTTGAAAATAAAAAAAGGAACAACGGCAGGCTATACAGTGCGTGTTGACAATAAAATTGTATTGGATAAAGATGTGGATTATTAATTTCATTAAGTGTTGAGTCACCATTATATGATTACCGGATAAACAAAGATAATGTTAACTTTGTTTATCCGTTTTTTTAATGTCTAGACAACAAAATATTATATAATAAGTGAATTACAGATATATTAATATGGTGCATTTTGATATAATAACCTCGTATCATAAAAATTGAGAGGTGTCAGTTTGAAAACAGGACGCATCGTTAAATTAATAAGTGGCGTGTATCAAGTAGATGTCAATGGTGATCGGTTTAATACTAAGCCACGCGGATTATTTAGAAAAAATAAATTTTCACCAGTGGTTGGAGATATTGTAGATTTTGAAGTACAAAATAACACGGAAGGTTATATTCAGCATGTTCGAGAGCGTAAAAATGCTTTAAAACGTCCGCCAGTTAGCAATATTGATGGTTTAGTTATCGTGATGAGTGCCGTAGAACCGGAATTTTCAACACAATTGTTAGACCGTTTTATCGTTATTGCACATTCTTATCAACTTCATCCATCTATTTTAGTAACAAAAAGAGATTTAGCAAATTCTCAACAAATTAAAGATATTGAAGAAGTATTAAACATATATAAACAAATAGGTTATATGACTCAATTTGTTGGTATAGATGATGATAAAGCAACAATGATGCAACAATGGCCATCAGGATTAATCGTATTGAGTGGTCAGTCTGGCGTTGGAAAAACGACGTTTATCAATCACTATCGCCCCGATTTACAATTAACCACAAATCATATCTCAAAATCTTTAAATCGCGGTAAACATACAACACGACATGTTGAATTATTTGATCGTAATCAAGGATATATTGCCGATACACCAGGATTTAGTGCTTTAGATTTTAATCATATTGAGAAAGATGAAATCAAACATTATTTTGTAGAATTTAATCAGTATGGTGAACATTGTAAGTTTAGAAATTGTAATCACATTAATGAGCCCCAATGCCAAGTAAAAGCTGCACTATCAGAAGGCAAAATTGCACAATTTAGATATGATCATTATTTACAACTTTATAATGAAATTGCAGACAGAAAGGTAAGATACTAGTGAAAAAATTATATCCATCGTTATTATCAGCTGATTTCAGCCAATTAAATCAAGAACTTCACAAACTAGAACAAGCAGGCGTTGATGGTCTTCACTTTGACGTGATGGATGGTCAATTTGTGCCTAATATTTCGGTTGGGTTTCCAGTATTAGAGGCTGTGAGACGTGAGACTAATTTACCAATTGACGTACATCTGATGATTGCGCAACCTGAACGTTATATAGAACAATTTGCTCAAGCTGGGGCCGATTTTATTTCTGTTCATGTTGAAGCAACGCCACATATTCATCGTGCACTTGAACTCATTAAGTTACAAAATATTAAAGCAGGTGTTGTAATTAACCCAGGTACACCAGTAGAACTGATAAAACCGGTGTTAAGTATTGTTGACTATGTCTTAGTGATGACAGTAAACCCGGGATTTGGTGGACAACAATTCATTCAAAGTTGTGTTACAAAAGTTCAACAATTGGCAGAACTTAAAGCAATCAATTCCTATGATTTTGATATTGAAGTCGATGGTGGCATTAATGATCAAACAATTAAACTGTGTGCTGAAGCTGGTGCATCAATGTTTGTCGCTGGTTCTTACTTCTTTAAACATCATGACTATGCAGTTGTAACTCAAGATTTGAAAGGTTGAGACGTCATGAAAATCAATTTGCTTTGTGCGGATAGACATTTACCTGTAGGTGTATTAGAACAGTATCGTAATGAAGCGTGGGCAGGTATTGACCGTGGTGCGCTTATATTGGTCGAACATGGAATAAACCCAGTTTATTCGGTTGGAGATTTTGATTCAGTTAGCGAGCATGAGCGACAACAATTAATTGAAAAATTAGATATTCATCCTGTTAAAGCAGAGAAAGATGATACGGATTTAGCTTTGGGAGTGGAGCAAGCTGTAGCATATGGCTATACGGATATTTTTATCTATGGCGCTACGGGTGGACGTTTAGATCATTTTATGGGAGCACTTCAGATATTACTAAAAAAACATTATCGTCGCCACGGAATTACTATTAAAATGGTTGATGCCCAAAATGTCATTCAATTGTTGGAAATGGGACGACACAAATTAGTTAAAGATGAACATTTCCCGTATATTTCATTTATACCTGTCAACGGTGAAGTCGTACTTTCATTAGAAGGCTTTAAATACAATTTAGAACGACGACAATTAGAAATTGGTTCGACTTTAACAATTTCAAATGAAATTAATCATCCATATGCATGGATCGACATACATCAAGGACAAGTATTGCAAATAAGAAGTCGCGATAATGATTAACATAAGAGTAAACATAAAAGTAAACATAAAAGGAGCACATCGGCTTAAAACGATGTGCTCCTTTATGACTAGATAATCAAACTAGTGAATTAACATGGTCACCACATATGATCATGTTAATGTGTGCATTATATTTATTAAACTCTAGTAACTTTACCAGATTTTAAAGCACGTGCAGAAACCCAAACTTTTTTAGGTTTTCCGTCTACAAGGATTCTAACTTTTTGAAGGTTAGCGTTCCATCTGCGTTTGTTCGCATTTAAAGCGTGTGAACGATGATTACCTGTTGATGCTTTACGACCAGTTACGTAACATTGTTTACCCATCAAAGTACCTCCTTTAATAAATATAAATACACTTAGATACTTATATACTTGAATAAGATACCATAATCACACTATATAAGCAAGAAAATTTCGTTTGATTTTCATTATTATCTATCGTTTACAAATTTTTGTGATATAATTGTTAGCTGTGGAGTTATATAGTATGATACTTTTAAAGATAAGTTAAAGTATAGTGAATGTGAGGACATAGCTAAAGCAAATAGCAAAGTTCCAAAATGAATAAGTAAATAAGATGAATCGGTCAGAGTTTGTCGACCAAGTTAAATTCAAGTTGAAAGAGATGTAATGGCTTGTCATAAGACAATGTTTAGCCATCATCTCAGCATGCGTCATTTTATATTTAACCAATAATCAGGAGGACTTTAAGATGACATTAGAAATTTCAAACGAATATGGCAAAATTGATATTTCAAATGAAGTAATAGCATCTGTGGTCGGTAGTAAAGCCGTAGAAAGTTATGGAATTGTAGGCATGGCTTCCAGACAGCAAGTGCGCGATGGAATTGCTGAAATATTAGGTCATGAAAATTACGCTAAAGGCATTGTAGTTCATGAAAACAATGGTATTTTAGATGTTGATATGTATATCATTGTTAGCTATGGTGTGAAAATTTCTGAAGTAGCTAATAATGTTCAATCTACAGTGAAATATACATTAGAGCAAGCACTTAATGTAAAGGTAAATTCAATTAATATATTTGTACAAGGTGTACGAGTGAATACTAAGGGCAAGAAGGTTTAGGAGGACAATCATAATGATTAGCGAAATAAATGGTAAATTATTTGCCGATATGATTATACAAGGGGCACAAAATTTATCTAATAATGCAGATTTGGTAGATTCATTAAACGTTTATCCTGTACCCGATGGTGATACAGGCACAAATATGAATCTGACGATAACGTCTGGAAGAGAAGAAGTTGAAAATAATCTTTCTCAAAATATTGGAGAATTGGGCAAAACGTTTTCTAAAGGTTTATTGATGGGTGCACGAGGAAACTCAGGCGTTATTTTGTCTCAATTATTCAGAGGTTTTTGTAAAAATATCGAAGATGCTAAAGTCATAGATGCACAACAATTTGCAGCTAGTTTTCAAGCGGGGGTAGATACAGCTTATAAAGCAGTGATGAAGCCGGTTGAAGGGACAATTTTAACTGTAGCTAAAGATGCTGCTAAGGGTGCTGTAGCAAAAGCGGAAGAGACTAGTGATATTATTGAAATTATGACACATACAATTGAAGAAGCTAAAAAATCATTGGATAACACTCCTAATTTATTAGCAGTACTAAAAGAGGTTGGTGTTGTTGACAGCGGTGGCAAAGGTTTACTATGTGTTTATGAAGGCTTTTTAAAAGGACTTAAAGGTGAGCAAGTTGAAGCTCAGGCACCTAAATTAGATACAGAAACATTTGTCAATGAGGAACATGATTTCCATGGTGTAATTAATACAGAAGATATTATTTATGGTTACTGCACAGAAATGATGGTGCGCTTTGGCAAAGACAAAAAGCCGTTCGATGAACAAGAATTTAGAAGTGATATGAGTAAATTCGGCGATTCGTTACTTGTCATTAACGATGATGAAATTGTAAAAGTTCATGTACATACCGAAACGCCAGGTGACGTTTTTAACTATGGACAACAGTATGGTGAATTAATCAAGCTAAAAGTAGAGAACATGCGTGAGCAACATCGAGAAGTAATTCGCAAAGAAGCTAGTGGGAATCAAAAGAAACAAGATAAGCACGAAACAGTTGAAACAGCAATTATTACTATTTCTATGGGTGAAGGCATTTCAGAATTATTTAAATCGATGGGTGCAACACACATTATTAGCGGTGGACAAACGATGAATCCATCAACAGAAGATATTGTTAAAGTAATCGAACAGTCACAATGTAAACGTGCTATTATTTTGCCAAATAATAAAAATATTCTAATGGCTAGTGAACAAGCAGCAAGTATCGTTGATGCTGAGGCAATCGTAATTCCAACCAAATCCATTCCTCAAGGCATCGCAGCTTTATTCCAATATGATGAAGGCTCGTCATTAGAAGATAATAAGGCGCACATGGAAACGGCACTTGAAACTATTCAGTCTGGTTCATTAACGTTTGCAGTTCGAGACACTAAAATTGATGGTGTTGAAATTAAAAAAGATGAATTTATGGGCTTAGCAGAAGATAAGATTGTGATTAGTGATGCCGATGAATTTGCTGCATTACAAGGCTTATTAAAGCAATTGCTAACAGATGATAGCGAAATTTTAACGGTTATAACTGGGAAAGATGCAACACAAGCCGTAACAGATGAACTTTCGGAATGGCTTGAGGAAAGTTATCCAGACTTAGAGGTTGAACTCCATGATGGTGGTCAACCAATATACAACTATTTATTATCAGTTGAGTAGTCTGTAACCATCTGTTCTCAATTGCAGATATGTGAAGATAATTTATTAGTGAACGGTTGACAATTTAAATGATATATAGTGAGATTTGTATTATTTGTACGATGTGTATCCATAAGTCAACTCATATGATGAGAGTGTTACAGAATTTTTATCTGTGCGCTCTCTTTCTATTTTAAAACATAAGATGGTAACATAAGTGTAGTGAATAATATGAAAAATAAACGAATCGAATATAAATAAAGCTTGTCATAATTTAGATATAATAAGGTGATTGATATGACTAAGGTAAATTTAATAGAGAGCCCGTATCCATTGTCTCATATAAAAGGACTAGGCCCTAAACGTATAGCAATATTAAATGAACTAAATATATATTCAGTTGGTGACTTAGTGTTGTATTTACCTACACGCTATGAAGACAATACAGTAGTTGATTTATCGATGGCTGAAGATCAAACGATGGTAACAGTTGAGGGTGAAGTTTATTCAATGCCAACCGTTGCATTTTTTGGACGTAATAAATCAAAATTAACGATACATTTAATGATTAACAATATTGCTGTTAAATGTGTGTTTTTCAATCAACCTTATTTAAAAAATAAAATCGCCTTAAATCAACGAGTTACGGTTAAAGGGAAATGGAATCGTGCTAAGCAAGAAATAAATGGTAACCGTATGTTCTTTAATCAGTCTAACAGTAAACAGGACAAACTCGAACCCATTTATCGTATTAAAGATGGGATTAAACAAAAAAATATGCGAGATATGATACGTGAAGCACTTCGTGATGTGACAATTCATGAATGGCTTTCTGAGGATCTAAAAGCAAAATATAAGCTAGAATCTCTCGAATCAACAATTAAAATTTTACACCACCCAAAAGATAAGGCTGCGTTATTGCGTGCAAGACGTACATATGCCTTTACGGAATTGTTCATGTTTGAGTTGCGCATGCAGTGGTTGAACCGATTAGAAAAGGCCGCAGATAATGCAATAGAAATTAATTATGATTTAAGGCAAGTTAAAGACTTTATAGATGTGTTGCCTTTTGATTTAACAGATGCACAAAAACAAAGTGTGAATGAAATATTTAGAGATTTAAAAGCACCTATTCGAATGCATCGTTTATTGCAAGGTGATGTAGGATCAGGAAAGACAGTAGTTGCTGCGATTTGTATGTATGCATTAAAAACAGCTGGATATCAGTCTGCACTTATGGTGCCAACGGAAATTTTAGCTGAGCAACATGCAGAAAGCTTAGTTAAACTTTTTGGTGAACGTATGAATGTTGCACTGTTAACTGGTTCGGTTAAAGGTAAGAAACGTCAGCTGTTATTAGAGCAATTAGCACAAGGTACGATTGACTGTGTAATTGGTACACACGCTCTGATTCAAGAAGATGTTCAGTTTAATAACATAGGATTAGTAATCACTGATGAACAACACCGTTTTGGTGTTAATCAACGACAATTACTGAGAGAAAAAGGTGCAATGACTAATGTCTTATTTATGACTGCAACACCTATTCCAAGAACATTAGCTATATCTGTTTTTGGAGAGATGGACGTATCCTCTATTAAACAGTTGCCTAAAGGACGAAAGCCTATTAAAACAAGCTGGGCGAAACACGAGCAATACGAACAAGTATTACATCAAATGACTTCAGAGTTACAAAAAGGTCGCCAAGCTTATGTGATTTGTCCGTTGATTGAGAGTTCTGAACATCTCGAAGATGTGCAAAATGTTGTCGCTATTTATGAATCGCTGCAGCACTATTATGGAGCTAAACGTGTCGGACTATTACACGGGAAATTATCAACAGAAGATAAAGACGACGTAATGAATCAATTTAGTTGTCATCAAATAGATATACTAGTATCAACAACCGTCGTTGAAGTAGGCGTGAATGTCCCAAATGCGACATTTATGATGATTTATGATGCCGATCGTTTTGGATTGTCGACATTACATCAATTGCGTGGTCGTGTGGGTCGTAGTGAACATCAAAGTTATTGCGTATTAATCGCTTCCCCAAAGACTGAAACTGGTATTGAACGCATGACGATAATGACACAGACGAACGATGGATTTGAGCTAAGTGAACGTGATTTAGAAATGCGAGGTCCAGGTGACTTTTTCGGTGTCAAACAAAGTGGTTTACCTGACTTCATGGTTGCCAATGTAGTTGAAGACTATCGCATGCTAGAAGTTGCCCGAGATGAGGCATCTGAATTAATACAATCCGGTGAATTTTTTACAGCAACATATCATCATTTACGCAGCTTTATAGAAGACCATTTGTTGCATACAAGTTTTGACTAATGACATATGCAAATTTTAAGCTCAACTTAGGTTATTTGTTGAGCTTTTTAAATATAAAATGTTATGATATGTGAAGATGTTTAAGACTTGGTACTAAATAAAAGGGGGGGATGGCATGAAATTGAAAAAAAATGAACGACGCATCGCCATTCAACAAGCGATTGAGCATAACCCTTTTATCACTGATCATGAACTTTGTGAGCAATTCAGCGTCAGTATACAGACGATACGACTAGATCGTACACATCTCAAAATTCCAGAGTTGCGCAAGCGAATTAAATTGGTTGCTGAACAAAATTATCAACATTTACAATCACTAGAAGCAAATGAAATATTTGGTGATATCATTAAGATGAATCCCAATATCGAGGCAGAATCAATCATTCATATTGCCTCAGATTCTGTCTTTTCAAAGAATAATATCGCACGAGGACATATTTTATTTGCGCAAGCGAATTCATTATGTGTTGCTTTAATTCATAAACCGACTGTATTAACATCTGAAAGTAATGTAACGTTTGTCGAGAAAGTGAAATTAAATGATACAGTAAGAGCACGCGCTAAAGTGGTAAAGCATAGTGAAAACTATTATCATATTGATGTTACATCATATGTTAAAGAAATATTAGTTTTTAAAGGTCATTTTAAAATGTTCTATATAAGCGAGGATGAATATAATGGTTAAAATTGCAATTGATATGATGGGTGGCGACGATGCACCTGGTATTGTTTTAGAAGCAGTTGATCAAGCAATTAAAGATTTCAAAGATTTAGAAATCATTCTATTTGGGGATAAGCAACAATATACACTCAATCATGAACGTATAGAATTTAGGCATTGTACGGAAAAAATTGAAATGGAAGATGAGCCTGTAAGAGCAATTAAACGAAAAAAAGATAGCTCTATGGTCCGCATGGCTGAAGCAGTGAAAAATGGCGAAGCAGATGGTTGTGTTTCTGCTGGTAATACAGGTGCTTTAATGTCAGCGGGATTATTTATTGTTGGACGTATTAAAGGTGTTGCAAGACCAGCACTTGTTGTTACTTTGCCAACAATAAATGGTAAAGGATTTGTGTTCTTGGATGTAGGCGCGAATGCTGATGCTAAGCCAGAACATTTATTGCAATATGCACAATTAGGTAATATTTATGCACAAAAAATACGCGGTATTGCTGAACCTAAAGTATCATTATTGAATATTGGTACAGAAGCAGCTAAAGGCAATACCCTAACGAAAAAATCTTATACATTATTACAAGATGATGGTAGTTTTAATTTTACTGGTAATATTGAGGCTAAGACGTTGATGGATGGCAGGACAGATGTTGTTGTTACCGATGGTTATACCGGAAACATGGTATTAAAAAATATTGAAGGTACAGCAAAGTCAATTGGCAAGATGTTAAAAGAAACATTATTAAGTAGCTTTAAAAATAAATTAGCTGCTTTAGTGTTAAAGAAAGATTTAGCTCATTTTGCTAAAAAAATGGATTATGCCGAATACGGTGGTTCGGTGCTATTAGGCCTTGATGGTACGGTAGTCAAAGCACATGGAGGATCAAATGCTAGAGCATTTTACTCTGCAATTAGACAAGCAAAAATTGCAGGGGAACAACATATTGTGCAAACAATGCGAGAAACGGTAGGTGCAAACGATGAGTAAAACAGCAATAATTTTTCCAGGTCAAGGTGCGCAAAAAGTTGGTATGGCTGAAGATTTATATCAACATAATGAAGCTGCAACGAAGATACTTAATCAATCCCAAGAAGTGATGGATTTTGATTTATTCGAAACCATGTTTACAGACCAAGAACAAAAATTAAGTCAAACAGAATATACGCAACCCGCGCTTGTTACGCATAGTATTGCATTACTGCATGCATTAGAACATATTGATGCAGATTATACGTTAGGACATAGCCTAGGCGAATATGCTAGTTTAGTGGCAGCCGGCGTACTTGACTTTGAGGATGCTGTAAAAATTGTGCGCAAACGTGGTCTATTAATGGCTCAAGCTTTTCCTAATGGTGTAGGTAGCATGGCAGCTGTCTTGGGGTTAAGCTATGAAGAGGTAAACCACATATGCCAAACCTTATCTACACAAGATGAAATCATCGAACCAGCAAACATTAATTGTCCAGGACAAATTGTAGTATCTGGCCATAAAACTTTAATAGATAAGCTTGTAGAAGAAGGAAAAGCTTTAGGAGCAAAACGCGTAATGCCTTTAGCTGTTTCTGGACCATTTCATTCTTCAATGATGCAGGTCATTGAAGATGCATTTTCTACATATATTGATCGATTTGAATGGCAGAATGCCAAATTCCCAGTAGTACAAAATGTGAATGCACTGGGTGAGACAGATGCACAAGTGATTAAAGAAAATATGGTTAAGCAATTATATTCACCAGTACAATTTATTCAATCTATTGAATGGTTGCTTGCACAAGGTGTCGATCATTTTATTGAAATAGGACCAGGAAAAGTACTATCAGGGTTAATCAAAAAAATTAACCGAGATGTTAAATTAACGTCAATTCAAACTATAGAAGATGTGAAAGGATGGAATCAAAATGGCTAAAAGTGCATTAGTTACAGGTGCTTCTCGCGGAATTGGACGAAGCATTGCATTACAATTAGCAAGTGAAGGTTACAATGTTGCAGTAAATTATGCTGGCAATAAAGAAAAAGCAGAGGAAGTCGTATCCGAAATAAAAGAACTTGGTGTGGATGCTTTTGCGATACAAGCAAATGTAGCAAATGGTGATGAAGTAAAAGCGATGATAAAAGAAGTTGTAGCACAATTTGGCGCGATTGATGTGCTTGTTAATAATGCTGGTATTACAAGAGATAATTTATTAATGCGTATGAAAGAACAAGAATGGGATGATGTGATTGATACCAACTTAAAAGGTACATTCAATTGTATTCAAAAAGTGACGCCACAAATGTTGCGTCAACGCAGTGGTGCAATTATCAATTTATCTAGTGTTGTTGGAGCAGTAGGAAATCCAGGACAAGCGAATTATGTTGCTACTAAAGCAGGTGTGATCGGCTTGACTAAATCTGCTGCACGTGAGCTTGCTTCACGAGGCATTACTGTTAACGCAGTAGCCCCAGGATTTATTGTGTCAGATATGACCGACGCACTTAACGATGATCTTAAAGAACAAATGCTACAACAAATACCATTAGCTAGATTTGGTCAAGATACTGATATCGCTAATACTGTCGCCTTTTTAGCATCAGATAAAGCTAAATATATTACAGGTCAAACCATTCATGTTAACGGCGGCATGTATATGTAAAGTATATATCGCATGTTCATTTAAAATATTTACGTCATGCTAAGTAGAATAACCAGATTTAACTATGTCTAAAATTCAAGCAGCATTTTAAAATTACCATAAAACTTTAGCTTGTATTTTGGCTTTTAAAATGGGAAAATGTAATAGTCTATGAATGGACTTTTTAAAGGAGGTGAATCGACGTGGAAAACTTCGACAAAGTAAAGGATATCATCGTTGACCGTTTAGGTGTAGATGCTGATAAAGTAACAGAAGACGCATCTTTTAAAGATGATTTAGGCGCTGACTCACTTGATATCGCTGAATTAGTAATGGAATTAGAAGACGAATTTGGTACTGAAATTCCAGATGAAGAAGCAGAAAAAATCAACACTGTTGGTGATGCTGTTAAATATATTAACAGTCTTGAAAAATAATAAAATGACATCTGGGTCGTCGAGGAGATGGCTCAGATTTTTTCTTTAGTTTTTAATTTAATTCACTTAAAATAGGGAGTGAAGTGTTTTATTATACACTGAATTAGGAGGTATCTGTGTGGCTAACGTAAAAAAAGATGAGATGATTAAAGATTTCAGACAACGGTTTGAACAAAAGATGAATGAATTAGGTATCCATTTTGATAATATAAAATTGTACCAACAAGCGTTTTCTCACTCTAGCTTTATTAATGATTTTAATATGAATCGTTTGGAGCATAATGAACGATTAGAATTTTTAGGAGATGCGGTATTAGAAGTGACGGTTTCACGTTATTTATTTGATAAACATCCGAACTTACCGGAAGGCAATTTGACAAAAATGCGTGCAACAATTGTATGTGAGCCCTCACTTGTAATATTTGCTAATAAAATTCAATTAAACCAATTAATATTATTAGGTAAAGGAGAAGAAAAAACGGGTGGTCGCACACGCCCTTCACTTATTTCTGATGCCTTTGAAGCATTTGTCGGTGCACTTTATTTGGATCAAGGATTAGGAGCTGTTTGGCATTTTGCTGAAAAAGTAATTTTCCCTTATGTAGAAGATGATGAACTTATTGGAGTTGTAGATTTTAAAACGCAGTTCCAGGAATTTGTTCATAGTCAAAATAAAGGGGATGTGATGTATCGTCTTGTTAAAGAAGAAGGGCCAGCACATCACCGTTTGTTTACATCTGAAGTGATATTAGAACAACAAGCGATAGCACATGGTCAAGGAAAGACTAAAAAAGAATCAGAACAAAAAGCAGCTGAACGCGCATATCATATTATGCGACAACATAAATAATGGCATTTCGACAATGTTTAAAATAAGCTGTTAACAAGCTTTATGTTTATAACTTAACAACGAGGTAAAGATTGAGGAGATTAACATGGTTTATTTAAAATCAATAGATGCCATTGGCTTTAAATCATTTGCAGAACATACAAATGTACAGTTTGATAAAGGCGTCACTGCTATCGTAGGGCCAAATGGAAGCGGTAAGAGTAATATTACCGATGCGATTAAATGGGTGTTGGGTGAACAATCAGCCAAATCTTTACGTGGTTCTAAAATGGAAGATATTATTTTTTCTGGTGCAGAACATCGTAAGGCACAAAATTTTGCTGAAGTAAAACTACATTTGGATAATGCCAAAAAAGATTTGCAAATAGATGCAGATGAAGTCGTTGTCACTCGACGTTTATATCGCAGTGGTGAAAGTGAATATTTTTTAAATAATGAGCGTGCTAGATTAAAGGATATTGTAGATTTATTTTTAGATTCTGGGTTAGGTAAAGATGCTTTTAGCATTATTTCACAAGGTCGAGTTGATGAAATTTTAAACGCGAAACCAATAGATCGTCGTCAAATTCTTGAAGAATCTGCAGGAGTATTAAAGTATAAAAAGCGTAAGGCAGAGTCAGTTCAGAAACTTGATCAAACTGAAGATAACCTCACACGTGTGGAAGATATTCTATATGATTTAGAGGGACGCGTTGAGCCTTTAAAAGAAGAAGCTGCCATCGCAAAAGAATATTTGCAATTGACGAAAGAAATGAAAGAAAGCGATGTCATCGTTACTGTTTATGATATCGATACTTACACTGAAGACAATGAGCAGTTGGATGGACGCTTGAACGAGCTAAAAAGTCAACAAGCTCAAAAGGAAAGCAGTCAAGCACAAGTAAAACAACAATTACAAAAATATAAAGGTACTCGTCAACATATAGACAATCAACTGGAACAGTTAAATAAAGATTTAGTACAGACAACTGAAGATTATGAAAAATTTTCTGGTCAATTGAATGTACTTGAAGAGCGCAAAAAGAATCAGTCGGCTACCAATGCCCGTTATGAAGAAGAACAGGACAATTTGCAACAACAATTAGACAAGCTAAAGATAGAAGAACAGCAAGCAAAGGAACAACTTGAAACACTAAAAAAGAAACAAAAAGAGTTAAATTCAATAATTCAAACGTTAGAGAGTCAGTTATATTCTTCGGATGAACAACATGATGAAAAATTAGAGAACATCAAAAACGACTACTACGCTTTGATGTCTGAACAATCAGATGTCAACAATGATATTCGCTTTTTAGAACATACAATTAGTGAAAATGAAGCTAAAAAATCACGTCTTGATTCACGATTACTAGAAGCGTTTAACCAATTAAAAGAAATACAAAATGATGTGGCAGAAACTACAAAAGCATATAAGCAAGCTAAATCAAAGTTAACCCATGCTGAAAATGAAATTAAACGCCTTGAGCAACAAATGACCCAAGCTAAAAAACGTCAAACAGAACAAGAAAATCAATTATATCAAGCCTATCGTTATACAGATAAGTTAAAGTCAAGAATTGATAGTTTAGCTATTCAAGAAGAGGATTATACTTATTTCTTTAATGGGGTCAAACATGTGCTAAAAGCGAAAGATAAAGCATTAGATGGAATCCATGGTGCTGTAGCCGAAGTTATCCAAGTACCTTCGCAATTAACTCAAGCGATAGAAACGGCTCTAGGTGCTTCACTTCAACATATTATTGTGACATCTGAACAAGATGGGCGTCATGCAATTCAATATTTGAAGCAACGTAACTTAGGACGTGCAACGTTTTTACCGCTGAATGTGATACAACCTCGCCGAGTTGCGCAAGAAATTAAACAAACTGCACAACAAGCAGAAGGGTTTGTGAATATTGCTGCAGATGCGGTTAATGTTCATGCATCATATCGCAATATTGTTGAGAATTTATTAGGAAACACGATTATTATTGATAATTTAAAACACGCGAATGATTTGGCTCGTCAAATTCATTATCGGACGCGTATTGTGACGTTAGAGGGAGATATTGTTAACCCAGGCGGCTCTATGACTGGTGGAGGCGCTCGTAAAACGAAAAGCATATTGACCCAAAAAGATGAATTAAGTCAAATGCGTGCACAACTACAAGAATATGAAAGACAAACTCAACAATTTGAACAAGCGTTACAACAACAGAAATCGCAAACTGAACAGTTAGGTAATCAATATTTAGAAGTAAGTCAACAGTTTAATCAATTCAAAGCGCAAGTACACAATTACGAATTATCATTAGACCGCTTAACAACACAAGAACAACATTTAAAAGATGAACATGAAGAATTTGAGTTTGAGAAAAATGATGGCTACCGAAGTGAAAATAGTCGTCAAACCTTAGTAGAGAAACAACAGCGTTTACAGACAATACAAACAAAGTTAACTCAATTAGAAAATGACATTGAGCATTATACGCAATTAACAAAAGAAGATAAGGCATCAACGACTCAAACACAGCAAACATTGAACCAAAAACGTTCAGATCTTGCAGTTATCAAAGAGCGCATTCAAACGCAACGTGATGCTTTAGAACGTCTCACACAGCAACAAGCACAAACAACAAAAGAAATGACCAATGTTGCTGACAAAATTAAATTATTTAATTCAGATGAAATGATGGGGCAAGAAGTATTTGATAAATTACAAGCTCAAATCAATGATAAACAACAAGAAAGAACCATATTAAACGATAAATTAACGGAACTTAAAGAACAGCGACAATTATTAAATAATAATATTGAAGACAGCGAACAGCAATTACAAAGCTATCATCAAGATATTTTATCAATAGAGAGTTATTACCAAGATATTAAAGCAAAGCAATCTAAACTTGATGTGCTGATTAATCACGCAATTGAACACCTTAATGAACAGTATCAATTGACTGTTGAGCGTGCACGTGATTTATATAAAGCTGAAGAGCCGATTGAGTCATTGCGTAAAAAGGTTAAACTTACAAAAATGTCTATCGATGAACTAGGACATGTCAATATCAATGCAATTGAACAATTTGAGGAACTCAATGAACGCTATACCTTTTTAAATGAGCAGCGTACCGATTTAAGAGAAGCTAAAGAAACACTGGAACAAATTATTTCAGAAATGGACCAAGAGGTTGCAGGACGCTTTAAAGCAACATTCCATCAAGTACAAACACATTTTACAAACGTCTTTAAATCGCTATTTGGTGGTGGACATGCTAAGTTAGAATTGACCGAAGATGATTATTTAGCAGCAGGTGTAGATATTATTGTGCAACCGCCAGGTAAGAATTTACAACATCTATCTTTACTTAGTGGTGGTGAACGTGCATTAAGTGCGATTGCTTTACTCTTTGCAATATTGAAAGTTCGTTCTGCACCTTTTGTTATTTTAGATGAGGTTGAAGCAGCGCTTGATGAAGCTAATGTTATTCGCTATGCCCGGTATTTAAATGAATTATCAGATGAAACACAGTTTATCGTTATTACACATCGTAAAGGTACGATGGAATATGCTGATAGACTATACGGTGTTACGATGCAAGAATCTGGGGTATCGAATTTAGTTAGCGTAAACTTAAACACTATAGATGAAGTAATGAAGGAGGAACTAGAATGAGTTTTTTTAAAAAATTAAAAGATAAGTTTTCTAGTAAGCCTAATGATGATAAAGAAAGAGATTTAACAGATAAAAGTGATGAGGAACAACAACTCTCATCAGATACATCGGCCGATAGTCCAGCTGATTCAGAACCAGCTAAAAAGAAACCGAGAAAATTGAGCGAAGCTGATTTTGATGAAGATGGCTTAATATCAATTGAAGACTTTGAAGAAATTGAGGCACAAAAAATTGGTGCTAAATTTAAAGCTGGTCTTGAAAAGTCACGACAAAATTTCCAAGAACAATTAAATAATCTTATAGCACGCTATCGTAAAGTAGATGAAGATTTCTTTGAAGCTTTAGAAGAAATGCTAATCACTGCTGACGTTGGTTTCAATACGGTAATGCAGTTAACTGATGAATTGCGTACGGAAGCACAACGACGTAATATTCAAGACACAGCTGATTTAAGAGAAGTAATTGTTGAAAAAATTGTCGAAATTTATCATCAAGAGGATGACCAATCAGAAGTGATGAATCTCGAAGATGGTCGCTTGAATGTTATTTTAATGGTTGGTGTTAATGGTGTTGGTAAAACAACAACTATTGGTAAATTAGCATATCGTTATAAAATGGAAGGCAAAAAAGTAATGCTCGCTGCTGGAGATACATTTAGAGCCGGCGCTATTCAACAACTTAAAGTATGGGGAGAGCGTGTTGGCGTTGATGTTGTAAGCCAAAGTGAAGGTTCAGACCCTGCAGCTGTCATGTATGATGCTATTAATGCAGCGAAAAATAAAGGCGTGGATATTTTAATTTGTGATACGGCTGGACGTTTACAAAACAAAGCGAACTTGATGCAAGAATTAGATAAAATGAAACGTGTTATTGGTAGAGCTGTGCCAGGTGCACCGCATGAAGCATTACTATGTCTGGATGCTACGACAGGACAAAATGCGTTATCACAAGCCCGTTCATTCAAAGAAGTTACAAATGTATCAGGTATTGTGCTTACGAAACTTGATGGTACTGCTAAAGGTGGTATCGTCTTAGCCATTAGAAATGAATTGCATATTCCAGTGAAATACGTGGGTCTAGGTGAACAACTTGACGATTTACAACCTTTCAATCCTGAAAGCTATGTATATGGTTTATTTGCCGATATGATTGAACAAAATGAAGAAATACCTGAGCAACAACAAGAAACAGCAGCTAATGAGGGAAATAACCATGAGTGATTATGATTTAGTCAAAACGTTACGCATGAATTATTTATTTGATTTCTATCAAGCATTATTAACCAAAAAACAACGCAATTACTTGGAACTCTTCTATTTACAAGATTTTTCATTAAGCGAAATTGCGGATACATTTGAAGTGAGCAGGCAAGCAGTTTATGATAATATAAGAAGAACTGGTGATCTAGTAGAAGATTATGAGCAGAAGCTTAAACTATATGAAAAATTTGAACAACGACGTCAACTATACTATCAAATGAAGCAAGTCATACATCAACCAGATAAAGTAAAAGACTATATTGAACAATTAGAAGAACTAGAATAAATAAGGAGGGCAATATCATGGCATTCGAAGGATTGTCCGAGCGATTGCAAGCCACGATGCAAAAAATGCGTGGTAAAGGAAAAGTAACAGAAGCTGATATTAAAACAATGATGCGTGAAGTACGACTCGCATTGTTAGAAGCAGATGTTAACTTTAAGGTTGTAAAACAATTTATTAATACTGTGTCAGAACGCGCATTAGGCTCAGATGTCATGCAGTCATTAACGCCTGGTCAACAGGTAATAAAAATAGTCCAAGATGAGTTAACACAGCTCATGGGTGGTGAAAATACGACGATTAAAATGGCAAACAAACCACCAACTGTAGTGATGATGGTAGGTTTACAAGGTGCAGGTAAAACAACTACTGCTGGTAAATTAGCCCTTTTAATGCGTAAAAAATACAATAAAAAGCCAATGCTTGTAGCAGGAGACATTTATCGTCCAGCTGCTATAGATCAGTTACAAACAGTGGGTAAACAACTAGATGTTCCAGTATACAGTGAAGGTGATCAAGTTAAGCCACAACAAATTGTTGAAAATGCTTTAAAACATGCCAAAGAGGAACATTTAGATTTTGTCATTATCGATACAGCTGGTCGTTTGCATATCGATGAAGCATTAATGAATGAATTACAAGAAGTTAAAGCGATTTCTAAACCAGATGAAGTCATGTTAGTTGTCGATGCAATGACAGGTCAAGATGCAGTTAATGTAGCACAATCATTTGATGAACAGCTAGATGTAACTGGTGTGACATTAACAAAGTTAGATGGGGACACACGCGGTGGTGCAGCGTTATCTATTCGTTCAGTGACACAAAAACCAATTAAATTTGTCGGTATGAGTGAAAAAATGGATGGACTAGAGCTGTTCCATCCTGAACGTATGGCTTCACGTATTTTAGGTATGGGTGATGTTCTAAGTTTAATAGAAAAAGCGCAGCAAGATGTTGATCAAGAAAAAGCGAAAGATTTAGAGAAAAAAATGCGTGATTCCTCATTTACGTTAGAGGATTTCTTAGACCAATTAGATCAGGTAAAAAACTTAGGACCGCTAGATGATATTATGAAAATGATTCCTGGTATGAACAAGATGAAAGGTATGAATAAGTTAAATATGGACGATAAGCAAATTGACCATATTAAAGCAATTATTCAATCCATGACGCCAATGGAAAGAGCAAATCCTGCAACGTTAAACGTATCACGTAAAAAGCGAATTGCCAAAGGTTCTGGACGTTCATTACAAGAGGTCAATCGTTTAATGAAACAATTTAATGATATGAAGAAAATGATGAAACAATTTACTGGTGGTGGCAAGGGTAAAAAGGGTAAACGTAGCCAAATGCAAAATATGCTAAAAGGTATGAATTTACCATTTTAAACCGATTAAAATCAGTCTGGAACATAAATAATTGTTAACAAGTTGAAGCAGGCAATTTCTATTAATTTTCAATAGAAATTGCCTGCTTTTTTTATATTAACCGCTATTAAAACAATGTTCAGTGCTTTTAACTACTATCATAGGAGCATAAAGACGATTTTTAATTTCAAATCATTTTATGCGCTTATTTTGGAATTATGTCCCCATTTGTAATCTTAGTATGTTTTTTTAGCCAAAAAGTAATAGCATCATGTATAATTGTAAACACGAAATTATTTATAGTTAACAATATGGTGATGATAATGATTGAAACAATGACAAAAATAACGCAATATAGTAAAACACAACCTCATAATCGTGCATTAATCATAAATAATAATCATTTAACATATAAAGAACTTAATCATAAAATAATACAAGCATGTGGTGAGATGCCTTACTCGATACATAATAAAAGAGTAGGCTTAATGCACCCATCGTCAATGGTGAGAATAGTACATTATTTTATGGTGCATCAACTTGGAGGTATTCCAGTAATGATGAATTCGCAATGGCACCAGTCTATGGTTGTTGATGTAACAACTCAATGTCATATTCATATGATTATTGATGCTTCAGGCTATCATAAAACGGAATACTATGATGATGATACGTTAATACAACAGCCTAATCAGTTATTGCACATTGGTTTTACTTCAGGGACAACAGGGTTACCAAAAGCTTATTACAGAAATGAACCTTCTTGGATAGCGTCTTATAAAATGAACGAAACACTCATCAGTCAAAATCATGATGTTTTAGTGGCACCTGGGCCAATAGAGCACTCATTAACACTTTACACATGTATGTATGCACTTTATAGTGGGCGTACTTTTAGCGGGCAAGATGATTTTGATGCTAAGCAATTAATTCAATCACTTGAATCCACAAATCAGTCAACAATGGCCTTATTTGTTGTACCTACCATGTTGTCGACAATCCTTACTTATGACTTGTCGCATATTTCAATAGGCACGATATTGAGCAGTGGCGCAAAATTATCTACATCACTTTATCGTCGTATTCAAGATATAATGCCATCGGTTCATGTTGTAGAATTCTTTGGTACTTCTGAAGCAAGTTTTATCAGTTATAACTATAACCGTCATGCGCCATTAGATTCGGTTGGAAAGATATGTGAAAGTGTTGATATAAAGTTGACACACGTAGATAAACAAGGCATTGGTATGTTATCCATTAATAGTAAAATGGCTTTCAGTGGCTATATAGATCATACAAACTACAATCATATTGATTGGCTAGAGACGGGAGATTTTGCTTATGTGGATAAACAAGGCTTTCTCTATTTAATGAGTCGGCACAATGAACGTTTAATCATTGGTGGTAACAATATTTATCCGGCACGTATTGAACGGCTGTTACATAATCATCCGGATATAGATGAAGCAATCATCATTGGTAGACCGCATGCTAAATTTGGTGAAGTAGCAGTTTTGCTTTATACGGGAGAGGTTGCATTAACTTACCAAGATATTCGACAGTATTTAATTTCAAAAGTGACAAGATATGAAATACCTTCAATCGTACAACGTGTTAAAGAAATGACTTATACAGAAAGCGGTAAAATAGCACGGCATATGATGCAAGAAAAATACATAAAAGGGGAATTATCTACATGAGAGAAGCCGTTATTGTTGCAGCCAAACGCACAGCATTTGGTAAATATGCGGGTCAACTTAAACATTTAGAACCAGAACAATTATTACTTCCACTATTTCAATTTTATCAGAATAAATATCCCAATATATGTGGTCATATTCAGGATGTTATCATTGGTAATACAGTAGGGAATGGAGGTAATGTGGCACGTAAATCATTGTTGACGGCAAATTTAGAATACGGCATACCTGGTTTAACATTGGATCGCCAATGTGGTTCGGGGTTGGAAAGTGTCATTTATGCATGTCGGATGATTCAATGTGGTGCAGGGTCAGTATATCTAGCTGGTGGCGTTGAAAGTACAAGTCGTGCGCCTTGGAAAATTAAAAGACCTCAATCAGTTTATGATACTAACTTACCTCAATTTTATGAGCGTGCTTCTTTTGCACCTGATAATCAAGATGTTTCAATGATTCAAGCGGCTGAAAATGTAGCGCAACATTATCATATAAGCCGTGATGAACAAGATGAATTTGCTTTTCGCAGTCATCAGAAGACTGCATCCTTTTATCAAAACGGTAAAATTAAGAAAGAGATTGTTCCGATTCACTCAAAAGGACAAACTTTTGCGCAAGATGAAAGTTTAAAACCACGATTAACACCAGCTAAATTTAGTCGATTTAAGCCACTTTTGCCAGGAGGAACGGTAACTGTAGGAAATAGTTGTATGAAAAATGATGGTGCAGCTTTGATATTGGTCTTAGAGAAACAACTCGCAAAACGATTTGGATTTAGCGAAGGACTCGTCTTTAAGCAAGCTGTAACAAAAGGTGTTGATCCAACCATGCTAGGCATTGGTCCAGTTGCTGCTGTCCAACAATTATTAACACAAACGCCTTTTTCTATAAATGATATTGATACATTTGAAATTAATGAGGCATTTAGTTCACAGGTATTAGCTTGTCAGCAACAATTACATATACCTATAGATAAACTCAATATTTGGGGAGGTGCGATAGCGACTGGTCATCCATACGCAGCGAGTGGTGCAGCGCTAATAACACGCTTATTTAATATGGAAGATAAGATGACGAGCATTGCTACAATGGGCATTGGAGGAGGAATGGGTAATGCGGCCCTCTTACAACGAGAACACTTTTAAAACCATTCAATTTATTGAAGGGGATGTACGTGCATATTGCGCTTTATTCCAACAACAATATACCGGCAAAGTACCTGTATTGATGTGTGCACAACTATGGCCTCATTTTGATTTATTTAGCCAGTTTCTTAACGATAAAATCATATTAACTGAAACTCGTGTGGCTAAAAATAAAGAGTTAATTGTCGATCAGTCATACCATGCACATTTAACGTGTATATCACAACGTCAAATCAAGAATATTACAAAATATCAGTTTTGTTTACAGCTTATTATACAAGAAGAGGTATGTGTTGAAATTGAGCAAACCTTTATTAAAGAAGGTGGTAGCGGTGCAGTTTGATTCAAAGATGGTACACACATATTTAAGGCTTGTTCATGATAAAAATCCATTACACTCACATATTGTGCCAGGACAACTTGTTTGTGAATATATTTTTCAAAATTATCAACTGACATGGTCTTCCTTCAAAGTAAAATATCAACGACCTATTCAGATTAATGAAAAATTATATATACAAAAAGAGCAGCAATCGGTAAAAGTATTCAATCAGCAACACGAACTAAAATTAATCATTTATAATAGACTTTAATAAGCGATGGCATTGAGATAATATTATCTTCAAATTTAACAGATGATTTAAGCTTTATGATAACAACACTTTTAATAGCACATTGGTCAAAAAAGTGAGATACATTTACAGAGTTAAAATTGGTAAAGAAAAAACTCTTTACAAAGTATAATAGACCTGTTAATATTTATTCTTGTAGAAAATAAATATTGAAATTTAAAGGAGCGTTTTATCAATGGCAGTTAAAATTCGTTTAACACGTTTAGGTTCTAAAAGAAATCCATTTTATCGTATCGTAGTAGCAGATGCACGTGCACCACGTGATGGACGTATTATCGAACAAATCGGTACTTACAATCCAGCACATGTTAATGCACCAGAAGTTAAAATCGATGAAGAATTAGCATTAAAATGGTTAAAAGATGGTGCAAAACCAACAGATACAGTTCATAATATTTTATCAAAAGAAGGTATTATGAAAAAATTTGACGAACAAAAACACGCTAAATAATTAGCTTGTACTATAATTGCTGAATTTTATAAAGGCCGGGACAAACATAACTGTCTCGGCCTATTTTAAAAAGGTAAAAGTATATAGTTAGCGGCATTCATAACTTTAATGACCGAGGGAGCGAAGATAATGCAAGTTGAAGTTGGACAGATTGTAAATACGCATGGTATTAAGGGCGAAGTAAAAGTAAAATCTCATTCTGATTTTACAGATACGCGTTTTCAACCAGGAGAAGTATTAACCTTAAAGCACAATAACGACAATGTTGAGTTAACAGTGACATCATATCGTATTCATAAAGGCTTCCACATGCTAAAATTTGAAGGATTTGATAATATCAATGATGTTGAATCATATAAAGGTGACTATTTGTATCAAGAGCGAGATCATGAAGGCATTGAATTAGCAGAGCATGAATTTTATTATTCTGACATCATAGGATGTACGGTTTTTAATGGAGAAATACCTATTGGGCGTGTCACAAATATTATTGAAACCGGTGCGAATGATGTCTGGGTAGTAAAAGGCGATAAGGAATATATGATTCCTTATATTGCTGATGTAGTTAAAGATGTTGATATTGAAAATAAAACGATTATGATTACACCGTTAGAAGGGTTGTTAGATTAATGAAAATTGATTATTTAACGTTATTCCCCGAAATGTTTGAAGGCGTGCTTAACCATTCGATTTTAAAACGTGCACAGGATAAAGGAATCATCAATGTGAATACAATTAATTTTAGAGATTATGCAGTCAATAAACATAATCAAGTTGATGACTACCCTTTTGGTGGTGGGCAAGGTATGGTGCTGAAGCCAGAACCTGTGTTCAATGCAATGAAAGATATTCAGCATAATGATGAGACACGTGTTATCCTGATGTGTCCTCAAGGGCGTCCATTTACACAAAAGATTGCGCAAGAACTAAGCTCGACTGAGCATATTGTCTTTATTTGTGGTCATTACGAAGGATATGATGAACGTATTCGAGAACATCTTGTTACAGATGAAATTTCTATGGGTGATTATGTCTTAACAGGTGGTGAGCTACCAGCTATGACTATGACGGACGCTATTGTGCGCTTAATTCCTGGTGTCCTTGGTAACCAACAATCTCATCAAGACGACTCGTTTTCAGATGGCTTACTAGAATTCCCGCAATACACGCGTCCAAGAGAATTTCAAGGTATGACTGTACCCGACGTATTATTATCAGGAAATCATGCACACATTGAAAAATGGAGACACAAACAAAAACTTATACGCACATATCTTAAGCGTCCGGATTTATTAACGGCTTATCCTCTAAGTGAACAAGATAAAGAAATAATAGAAAGCTTTAAAAAGCAATTGAAAAAAGGCTGACCATGTGCTAACATAGTTTAAGTGTGAAAAGACACTAAAAATCACTATGATCCGCTGCTATACTTTTGTCTAGGCAAGAACATAGGTTGAAGGAGAGAAATTATAATGAGTAATCATAAGTTAATTGAAGCAGTAACAAAATCACAATTACGTACAGATTTACCTTCATTCCGTACAGGTGACACTTTACGTGTACACGTACGTATTATTGAAGGTTCACGTGAACGTATCCAAGTTTTCGAAGGTGTTGTAATTAAACGCCGTGGTGGAGGAATTTCTGAAACATTTACAGTTCGTAAAATTTCTTCAGGTGTTGGTGTGGAACGTACTTTCCCATTACACACGCCAAAAATCGAAAAAATCGAAGTTAAACGTCGTGGTAAAGTTCGTCGTGCTAAATTATACTACTTACGTAATTTACGTGGTAAAGCTGCTAGAATCCAAGAAATTCGTTAATCAGCATATCGAAGGTAATGATAAGACAAGGGTTAGTGTAATGCTTGTCATATACAAGAACTTCCAGCCTCATGTATGGTTTGCAGAGGCTGGAAGTTTTTCAATTTGAAATAGGCTATAAAAGTGCTCATAGAATAAAAAGTCACAGATACATGTTAATATTTAGTCCTATAATAAGGAGCGGAACAGACTTGATTATGAATCTGTGCCGCTCCTTATAAATTTTAGGTTTTCTGTCCCGGTTTGTTATACTTTTCTTTTAACCCAAAAACGAAATGCAATACTTAAAAATATTCCAAGTATACTCATGATGAAAAGTAAATGCCAGTGTGGAGGTGTATAGGTTAATCTGATATGTGTGTCTCCTTTGTTAACTGGAATTGCTGTCATAATACCATTTACTTTCTTAACATCTTCGTTGCGACCATTCACAGTAGCCTTCATGCCATCTGCATAAACCATAGGGAGAACGACATAGCCAGATGTTGATTTTGATTTCGAAATCGTATAACCGTTTTTATTTTCTTTTACACTAACAGCTTTTAAGTCTTTTGCTGATTGTTGCATGGACGAATAATCTTCGCCATATATTCCTTTAACTGATAAGCGATAAGTTCCTTGAGATAGATGTATATTTAGCTTATCAGCCGCTTTTATACGCATCGTGACCGGTGTAACAAAGCGACGATATTTGTAAGTTAATTCATTACGATCTTGGACATATTCATTTACACCAACTTCATGATTTTTATCAGGTGTGAGCAACTCAACATCCATTTCAACATATAAATCTTTATATTTTTTAGCTACGTTTTTAGGTAAAGTATACGTAACGCCACCGTTATTTTTATCTACTTTTAAACGAGAATGATTTAGCCAAGTTGCATTATGAGTAGACCGCTTTGCTTCATCTATTAAATTTTGATTAGCTTTAAACGCTGTGTTTGCTTTAATTGAACCATCGCTAGGGACGATGCCTTGTAACATGGCTTGCTCTCTATCTAACGGTGATTTTAAATCTGACGCATTAAATACTTTATTTGTTACATGAGTTGCAGGATAATTTATTGTGTTTTTAGAATGGATTAATGTATCATTACCGTTTTTAATAGTGTCTATCTTTTTAAATCCATAGGGTATATTGAGATCATTTGGATGTCTAAAACGATCTTGAACATTCCAGAGTGCTTCTAAATTCGCACGATTACTCAAATAACGATATGTACTATTTTTATCAACCGGCATATTGATTTGCATAAGATGATCATAGTAGTTTAAGATACTTCCATCAAAAATACTTGAATATAAGGATATGCCGTTATAATGATAAATAAATGGTGAGTTTAAAGCATAGAATGACATATAATCAATACGATGTAGTGGATTGTTATTTTTGTGATTAATCTGCTGAATTACTTTTGCAAGCTTCGTATTATAATAACTTGGATCTGTGATCGTTGACATCGTCGTTGAGTATGGACCTATCGTACGTTTACTTGATTCAATTGTCATCACGACTTGTTGAACAAAGAAGATGACAACGATACCAAGTAAAACCAATGGATGATAAAGCCATTTTTTTCTCCAAACTAACAAGGCTAAGATAATAATAAGTATGAGTGAGATTAGCATCCAATTGACAAAATGTTCCGCAAATAGATATCGACATAAGCCAAAGATAAATACAGGAATAGCAGCAAAGCAATACTGTTTTATCGATAATTCTGATATATGTTGGATATATAAAGCTATTAAAGCACTTGTTGAAAGCACTAAGAAGTATACCCAACGCCTTTGAGGCAATGAAAAGCCATTAAATGCGCTATCAAAATATTGTGTTAATGATCCGATTAATAAAAACCAAGTGATGATTGCGAATAATTTATAATAATAATGCTTATACAACTTGAAGCTCAACAAAGCGACAAGTGCAATAATCGAAATTGTGATGTAAAAGCCATTAGAAAAAATATAATAATTATCCTGTGTTAAATCAGTAAACAGACTGATTTTAAAATCAGAGTTTTGTTGTCTGTCATTATTTAAAAAGGATGATACTCCCGTATAAAAGCCAATGATACTTGAAAATAGTGCTAGTATCGTACCAAACATAAGTAGATAAAACTTTTGCCAACGTGTAACGATATCATAGCGATATTCAAAAATAATACGTAATAAGAAATATATTCCTAAAACAATCGCTTGATAATAACTAAAATAGAAATTAGAAAATAATGTTATAGCTATTGCGACGATAAAAACGCCTATCTTACCACGTTGAAAAAATCTTTCCATCCCCCACAATGAGAGTGGTAAAAAAATTAATAAATCTCCATAAAATGACCACGTGAAATTATAATAAAGACCAACAGTTGATGCGCCATATAAAATCGTGGCTATCATCAAGGGTGCTTGTTTTAATTTTAAATATCTAAAATAATAAAATGCACAAATAAATGTCAATAGTGAACGACCTAAAGCAACAATAAGTTGATTGAATGGCCAAAATCCAATGACATGAGGATTCCAATGTAATAAGCGTTCGCCCAACCATATCATGATAAAGTTACACCACATTGTTGGCGATAGCGAATAATAATAGGCAAGACTTTTAACATAATCGCCACCCAAACCAAATGAGTGATCATAAAATCCTTTTAATTGTGTGTAATGTTCATATAAATACATTTGAAAAGGCATCATTTGTCTAAAACCATCACCAACACCACTAAATACATATCCCTTACTTATCCAATCTTTAATAAAAGGAAAATAAATGATTAGTGTTGCTATAAATGAGATTAAAGTGATCATTACAAATGTCTTCATCGCTTGAACAGTTCTTTTTTGCATCACGTTATTCCTCATCTTTCCTTTTTTTAGTGAAAATACGTGTGATCATTATGCTACAAAGGATACTTATTGATGATAACAGCAGCATGACTATCCAATGTGGTGGTAAATATTTAATGATAATTGAAGTTGTACTTTTCTTAACAGGAATACCTGTCATCATGGTGTTTACTCTGATTGGATTGATACGTTTACCATCTACATACGCCATCATACCTTTACGATAAGGTATATTAACAACCGCCATTCCTTGTGAATGTGGAGCTAAAGTAATACGAACGCCATCGTGAATATCTTGATAACGATGGTCAAAATTAGCTTGACGATGCGTCTGAACTAACTTATGATAATTTTCACCATGTAACGAAATTAACTTCATATCAAATGTACCAGAAGGTGTGAGCTGAATGCTAATATTACCATTCTCATCAGGTTGCGTGCGATACAATTGTGTGTTGACGCCTGTGCGATACGTAGATTGATTATACAACCTGTGATTAACATAACCATTGATAGCTACACTATAATTACTATCGGGTTGACCACGTTTAATATACATAGTGAGATAAAAATCAGTGTAGTGTTGACGTATTGATTTGGGTAAATGTAATTTAATCGTGCCACCTTGTTGGCTGTTTACTTTTATATGTTTATTAGATAAGCATTGAATATGTTGGGATGATTGTGAAACTTTATTTAATAAATTTTTACTGTGCTTATGATAATTGTTTCCACCATTATGTACAATGACACCATCTAACATGGCATGTTCTCTATCAATCGAAGTTTTTATTGACTGGTCATTATAAAGATGGTTGGTCACTTTCACTGCAGGTAAATTCAATTTATTTTCATATATGGCATATTGTCCACTTGATTTTATCTTTTGAAAATAGGCAGGTAAATTATTTTGATAATCTTTTAACATCATATAACGAACAGAGAATAAACTTGCAATATTTTGACGTCCATTAGTAGATTGATAACGACTTAATGATTCTTCGGCTAAATTAATTTTCAAGTCATCATAATATAAATCTAAAATATTATGATGAAAAATACTTGAATACAGACTTAAGCCTTTAAACTTCTGATACATAGGTGTATTATCTTGCTCATTGACACGCCAATCAATACGCTCCCATGGCTCTTTTGTATGTGTCATATATGATAAAAGCTGCCGTTGTAACTCAGAATTGTATAGGCTAGAATGGATATACATATTATTCGCACGCTGTTCGTGATCTTTAAAATAAATTTGATTTTTAATAAAAACAGCAGAAACAAGAATGCTTAATGAAATAATGGAAAATACATAAATCTGCTTTATTATTAAACGTGATGTAGCATCTTTTATGATTAGAGTGAATAATCCAATCAAAGAAACTATGGGCACTAAAACTAACCAAGGGACATATTGATGATAAACAATGACGCTAATAAAAACAGCTAATTGTGCTACAATATTTGTCCATATATACGTTTTTATACGAATTGTACTAAAATATTTTATAAACAGCCCGATAACCATCGCAGAATTAAACGCTAGTAAAAAATGCCAACGTTTTTGTGGTGCCGAAAAACCATTAAATATTTGATCTACGATAGGCATAAAATTAAAAAGGATAGTAATACACGTTAAAAATGCAAAAAGTCTAAAATAATAGTGCTTATATAGTTTAAATGTTAGCAATGCTTGTATCGTGATAAATAACAAGATGATTAAGTAATTGTCAATAAAGATATTATTATTAATATTTAAAGATTCGAATACAGGAACATGATCTTTATACGGAATACGGCGATTGTTAATATAACTTTGAGCACTATAATAAAACATAAATAAGGCATTAGCTAAACCTAGAAACGCGCACAATACAGATAACCATAAAGCTGTTATGCGTTTCATCCTATCATCTTTATGTGGAAAGGTGATGCGAATAAGCAAATAACCTGCACCAATGAGTAAAAAGTAATAGGCGAAATAAAAGTTATTTATCATGATGATGGTAATGGCTAAAATTAACAGACCTATCTTTTTTTGTTGTAGCATGTGTTCGATTGCATAAAGTAATAAAGGTAATCCGATAAATACATCACTAAAGAATGGCCAATAGACAGTAAAACGATAATACAATGGTGACATAACAAAGAGAAAAGCAATTAAACTACTGTTCACTCGATGTTTAACAATTCGCATACTAAATAAATATGTAACAAGCATCGCAATTGTAGCTTTGACAATTGATATAACAATTGCATTTATGGTCCAAAAAGTAACATTTCCGGTAGGTAACGATACTATTAAGTTAGTAATATATATTATGATGGCATTTATAATGAACAATAAATTAGTTGAAAAATAGTAACTTAAATCGCTAAAAAAGTCTCCTCCTAGACCAAAGTCAGTAGCATAGAAAAATTGACCTTGACTCCATTTGTCATATAGATACATTTGCATTGGAATCATTTGTTCTATGCCATCATTTGGACCAGTAAACAAAATACCATCGTGAATGAAGCGGTAAAGAATATATGTATGTCCAATAATAGCAAGTGTTAAAAATAGCATAATCATGAGTAACTTTTTTGTCATAACTTAGCCTCGATTAAGTCAATTTGTTATTGTGATTTTGTGACTCTGTTTAAATTGTAGGGGATGCTGGTTACGATGAAAAGTATTTGTACTTAGGAGTATGCATTTAAACATAACATTAAATTTTTACTATTACAGTTAAATTCTATAAAATAAAAGTGATAGTTGACATAAATTCTTTCTCAATGTTGGGAAGCACTGTGAATATACAGTATAATCAAACAGTTAACAATACATAGGAAGTAAGGTGACAATGATGGCAATACAATGGTATCCAGGACACATGGCAAAAGCAAAAAGGGAAGTGACGGAACAACTAAAAAAAGTAGATGTGGTGTTTGAATTAGTAGATGCAAGAATACCATATAGCTCAAGAAATCCAATGATAGATGATGTCATCAAACAAAAGCCACGTGTGGTTATTTTAAACAAAAAAGATATGACTAACTTAAAAGAAATGTCAAAGTGGGAACACTATTTTGTTGAACAAGGATTCTATCCAGTTGCTGTAGATGCAAAACATGGTAAAAATTTAAAAGGTGTTGAAGCAGCAGCGATCGAAGCAACCAAAGATAAATTTGCGAAAGAACAAGCTAAAGGTCTTAAACCAAGAGCAATAAGGGCAATGATTGTAGGCATACCTAATGTAGGGAAATCGACATTAATTAATAAACTCGCGCGCAAAAATATTGCGCAAACAGGTAATAAACCAGGTGTTACAAAGCAACAACAATGGATTAAAGTTGGAAAAGTATTGCAATTACTTGATACACCAGGTATTTTATGGCCAAAATTTGAAGATGAACTTGTAGGTAAAAAGCTCAGCTTAACAGGTGCAATCAAAGATAGTATTGTACATTTAGATGATGTAGCTATCTTCGGACTTAATTTTCTTATCCAACATGATATCGAAACACTGCGCCAACATTATCATATTTCTGTAGAAGAAGACGCAGCAATTTTGGAATGGTTTGATGCAATTGGACGGCGTCGAGGATTATTACAAAAAGGGAACGAGGTTGATTATGAAGCGGTAATTGAATTGCTCATTAATGATTTACGTAATGCCAAAATGGGTACCTACTGTTTTGATTTATATTCAGAAATGAAAAGGGATATTGCACATGAAAATAACGATTAAAGAAGCTAAAGCTCAGTTAAATAAGGTAACAACATTAGAAGCACTTTCAAATCATGCTTTACACCTTGATGAACGTAAAGGTGTAAAGCAAGCAATTCGTGTTAGACAGCGCCAACTTGAAAAAGAGTTAAAGTTAGAGCAGAATTATCAAAGAATGATGAAGTATGAACAAGAAATATTGCAGCAACAACCAGACGCTATAATATGTGGTATCGATGAAGTAGGTCGAGGTCCATTAGCTGGGCCAGTAGTTGCATGTGCGGTTATTTTAAATGCAAATCATCATTATTTAGGATTAAATGATTCAAAGAAAGTTTCGGCGGTTAATAGAGCACAGCTGAATCAAGATTTAATGGCTAATGTTAGGGGTTATGCCTATGGAATTGCTTCAGCAGCTGAAATTGATCAATTAAACATCTATAGAGCAACGCAAGTAGCGATGCAACGTGCTATTAATCAACTACAAGTTCGTCCAACACATTTATTAATTGATGCAATGTCAATAGATAGTACGATTTCACAAACAGCTATCATCAAAGGAGATGCCAAAAGTGTATCCATTGCTGCAGCGAGTATTATGGCAAAAGAATATCGTGATCATTTAATGCGTGACTACGCACAAGTATATCCATATTATGGATTTGATAAAAATGTAGGATATGGTACAAAAGCACATTTAGCAGGTTTAAAACAATATGGTGTCACACCTATACACCGAAGAACCTTTGAACCAGTTAAATCTATGTTATAATTATTAGAATTTTAAATAAATTGCAAAAAGTAAATGACTTACAGTTTACAATAGCGCTTTCATTTTTTATAATTGAGTAGAACTTAACCTAAGAAACAGGAGGATGGAAGATGAATATCCACGAGTATCAAGGTAAAGAAATATTTCGTTCTATGGGCGTAGCTGTTCCAGAAGGACGTGTCGCATTTACTGCTAAAGAAGCGGTGGAAAAAGCGAAAGAATTAAATTCAGATGTATATGTGGTTAAAGCACAGATCCACGCTGGGGGTAGAGGTAAAGCAGGTGGTGTTAAAATTGCTAAATCACTTTCTGAAGTTGAAACATACGCAAATGAATTATTAGGTAAACAATTGGTAACGCATCAAACTGGTCCAGAAGGTAAAGAAGTGAAACGCTTATATATAGAACAAGGTTGCGATATTCAAAAAGAGTATTATGTCGGTTTTGTTATTGACCGTGCAACCGATCGTATCACTTTAATGGCTTCTGAAGAGGGCGGTACTGAAATTGAAGAAGTAGCTGCAACAACACCAGAAAAAATCTTTAAAGAAACGATTGACCCAGTGGTAGGTTTATCGCCTTACCAAGCGCGTCGAATTGCATTTAATATTAATATTCCTAAAGAATCTATCAACAAAGCTGCAAAATTTTTAATTTCTTTATATAACGTATTTGTAGAAAAAGATTGTTCTATTGTGGAAATTAACCCGTTGGTAACAACTGGAGACGGTGAAGTATTAGCTTTAGATGCTAAAATTAACTTTGATGATAATGCATTATTCAGACATAAAGATATTCAAGAATTGCGTGATTTAGAAGAAGAAGATCCAAAAGAAATCGAAGCATCTAAATATGACTTATCATACATCGCATTAGATGGAGATATCGGTTGTATGGTTAACGGTGCTGGTTTAGCAATGGCAACAATGGATACAATTAATCATTTTGGTGGAAATCCAGCTAACTTCCTAGACGTAGGTGGCGGTGCTACGAAAGAAAAAGTTACTGAAGCTTTTAAAATTATCTTAGGTGATGACAATGTTAAAGGTATCTTTGTAAACATTTTCGGAGGAATTATGAAATGTGACGTTATTGCAGAAGGTATTGTAGCAGCAGTGAAAGAAGTAGAATTAACTTTACCATTAGTTGTGCGCTTAGAAGGTACGAATGTTGAACGCGGTAAAGAGATTTTAAATGATTCAGGTTTAGCAATCGAGCCAGCAGCTACTATGGCTGAAGGTGCTCAAAAAATTGTTAAGCTTGTTAAAGAAGCGTAAGGAAAGGATGGGAACACTAAGATGAGTGTATTTATAGATAAGAATACTAAAGTAATGGTGCAAGGTATTACAGGGTCTACTGCCCTTTTCCATACAAAACAAATGCTTGATTATGGTACACAAATTGTCGCAGGGGTAACACCAGGTAAAGGTGGACAAGTTGTTGAAGGCGTACCAGTATATAACACTGTAGCTGAAGCTAAACAAGAGACAGGTGCTAACGTATCTGTAGTATACGTACCAGCTCCATTTGCAGCAGACTCTATTTTAGAAGCAGCAGATGCCGATTTAGATATGGTAATCTGTATCACGGAACATATTCCTGTAGTGGATATGGTCAAAGTGAAACGATATTTAGAAGGCAGAAAAACGCGTCTAGTTGGACCAAACTGTCCAGGCGTTATTACTGCTGATGAATGTAAAATTGGTATTATGCCAGGCTATATTCATAAAAAAGGTCATGTTGGTGTCGTATCACGGTCTGGGACATTAACTTACGAAGCAGTTCATCAATTAACTGAAGAAGGTATTGGTCAAACAACTGCTGTAGGCATTGGTGGTGACCCAGTTAATGGAACAAACTTTATCGATGTACTTAAGGCATTTAATGATGATGAAGAAACTAAAGCGGTTGTTATGATTGGTGAAATCGGTGGTACTGCGGAAGAAGAAGCAGCAGAATGGATTAAAGCAAATATGACTAAACCAGTTGTTGGTTTTGTTGGTGGTCAAACGGCCCCTCCAGGAAAACGTATGGGACATGCTGGTGCAATTATTTCAGGAGGAAAAGGAACTGCAGCTGAAAAAATTAAAACATTAAATAGATGTGGCGTGAAAACAGCTGATACACCATCTGAAATTGGTACAACATTAATTGCAGCTGCTAAAGAAGCAGGCATTTATGAACAATTATTAACAATAGATAAATAACTGTCTAATAAAGATAATATTTGATTAGCAGATAGATGACTAATAAGCCATCTATCTGTTTTTTTGTTGGGCATTTTTTAATTAAATATGTATATGTATTAATTTTTGAATATATAGTAATATATATATATATATATATATAACGATAATTAAGAAGGTGCAGCATGAATTTTACAACTTTGACTTGTGAGGAGTTTAATACCTATGTATCAAAACACTTTTCACATTATACTCAATCAATACAACTATATGAATATCGTAAGCAGCAGCATAAAGGCGTTCATCTCGTTGGTGTGAAAAATATTTATGGGGAAGTTATAGCCGCATGTCTATTAACAGAAGCACGGGTACTCAAAATATTTAAATATTTTTATAGTCATCGTGGACCTGTGATGGATTATAATGACTTATCGCTTGTTAAATTTTTCTTTAAGCATCTTACGCGCTACCTAAAGAAACAGCGTGGTTTATTTGTTCTTATTGACCCTTATATTTTAGAAAATATTCGTAATGCAGAGGGGGAAATTATTCATACGTATAACAATGAAAAGTTGATTGATACGATGCATCGTTTAGGATATGAACATCAAGGTTTTAGCGTTGGATACTCCTATATGAGCCAAATTAGATGGCATTCAGTACTTAATTTACAACAAAAATCTGAAGATCAATTGTTAAAAGAAATGTCTTATCAAACAAGACGTAATATTAACAAAACCTTTGAAATGGGTGTTGAAGTCATTACCTTACCTATAGAAGAGACGGATAGATTTTATCGATTGTTTAAAATGGCTGAAGAAAAACATGGCTTCAATTTCAGAGAAGAGTCATACTTTGAAGAAATGCAAAAGATTTATCATGACAATGGATGTATTAAATTAGCGTATATCAATTTAGCTGATTATTTGACGCGGCTTGAAAAACAACGACAAAAGTTAATAATATTATTAAACGATGTAAAAGAAACTTTAGAAATTAATCCAAATTCTAAAAAAAGTAAAACAAAATATCAACAGTTAACACAACAATTAGCAAGTATCGATAAAAATATTGCTAAAACTCAAGATTTACAACAGGAAGATGGTAATATTCTTGATTTAGCAGCTGCATTATATGTCTATAACAATCATGAGATGTATTATTTATTAAGTGGTTCAAATCCTAAATACAACCAATATATGGGGGCATATCGTTTACAATGGGATATGATTTGTTTTGCCAAGTCTCATCATATTCATCGTTATAATTTTTATGGTATAACAGGTGATTTTAGTTCACAGGCGGAGGATTATGGTGTGCAACAATTTAAAAAAGGCTTTAATGCGTTTGTAGAGGAATATATTGGCGATTTCATTAAGCCTTTGCGACCATGGTTGTATAAATTCTATTTAAGAAAATAGGATAATTTATAAAATGGACTAGAATTAAAATAAGCTTATTATAAGCGCATTTTCAATCCGGTCAACTACTGCCAATATGGAGTTGAGAGCCTAAAGCACAATCATTATGTTTTAGGTTCTTCTTTATTTACAAGACTTTGAATTATCGACTTGTATAGAAGATAGCCGAACCCCAACTTGCTTTGTTTGTCGAATTTCTTCTCGAAATCCTCTCTGTTGGGGCCCCTTTAAATAAGGCCTTTTTGTCTCATTTATAAACTAAATGAATGAGGTGTTTTATGAATAAGAGTCAATATAGGCTGCCAATAGAAACTTCAATTTTAATACTTTCAAATGATGTTTCATATCATATTAACTATATTGTGGAGATAATATTGAAGAAAAGGTTTTGGCATCACAATTTTAATCTGTTACTTTTATTTTTAGACTGTTTATTTTATGTAGATGCATCACAATCAGTCATTTATATAGAACAAACTGATATAGAAATAAGCATTTTTACTCGTTTCAATTAGATTAAATTAAAGCTAGAATTGTTAAACAATTGAGATATAGATTGTTGCATTGGCAAGTTATAATGAGTAAAAAAGGAAGTGGCCTAGTGGACGATATTGTTTTATTAAAATTACGTTATAGTGGTATACAAGCGCCTCAATTTCAACGGCTTATACATGCGTATCCTAACTTTTTATCATTTTCAGAGGATGATTTACTTAATTTATTATCGAAGACAGAAATTAAAAAATGGTTCGGAGACATAGCTGCACAATACAAACGGATTTCTGAAGATTATATTTTAACATCATTATACGATGCCTCTGTCAAATTTATCACTATCAATAGCCAATGTTATTCTACCTTATTAAAAGAAATTTATGATTTTCCACCAATCCTATTTTATCGTGGTGATATTTCACTCCTTAATTCAAACACTACATTAGCCGTTGTCGGTTCTCGTAAAGCCACAAGTTATTCCTACAAAGCTTTAGACTTTTTATTTAGCCAATTTAATCGTCGTTTCACGATTGTTTCAGGTTTAGCCAAAGGAGCCGATAGCATGGCACACGAATTAGCTATACAACACCATCATGCGACAATCGCAGTGCTTGGATTTGGACATCTCACACATTATCCTAAAGAAACATATATTTTACGTCAAAAAATTGAAGCTCATCACTTATCAATCAGTGAATATTTACCTTTCGAACCAGTAACGAAATATCATTTTCCACAACGAAATCGCTTAATAAGCGGTATTTCTAAAGGTGTACTGATTACCGAAGCTGAAAAACGTAGTGGTAGTCAGATTACAATCGCACATGCACTTGACCAAAATAGAAATGTTTATGTTCTTCCAGGAGATCTATTTAATCCACTTACACAAGGTAATTTATATCGTGCACGAGAAGGAGCGTGTATTGTTACAGGAGCTGAAGATATTTTAATGGATTATGATATTAATAAAGTTTTTTGAAATTATTAAATAATGTGTGCTCAGATAGAAAAAATATAGTATCTTAATTTATGCAATTTTTTTAACAATATCGTTATAAAATGAAAAATAGAACATTAAAAGATTGACAAAAACAAAATTAAGCGTTTATCATTTATCTTTAGTAATTAGTTCAGCGAGGGGGAAATCACTTTGGCAGATAATTTAGTCATTGTTGAATCGCCTGCAAAAGCAAAAACCATTGAAAAATATCTAGGTAAAAAATATAAAGTTATCGCTTCAATGGGACACGTACGTGACTTACCACGTAGCCAAATGGGCGTGGATGTTGATGATAACTTTGAACCGAAATATATAACGATACGCGGTAAAGGGCCGGTAGTAAAGGAATTAAAGAAATATGCGAAAAAAGCTAAAAAGGTTTTTCTTGCTAGTGACCCCGACCGTGAAGGTGAAGCGATTGCTTGGCATTTATCAAACATATTAGAACTTGAAGATTCAAAAGAAAATAGAGTCGTATTTAATGAAATTACAAAAGATGCGGTGAAAGAAAGCTTTAAACATCCACGAGATATTGAAATGGATTTAGTTGATGCGCAACAAGCACGACGTATTTTAGATCGACTTGTAGGATATAACATTTCACCTGTATTGTGGAAAAAGGTAAAAAAAGGATTGTCAGCAGGGCGTGTACAATCTGTTGCTTTAAGATTAGTCATAGACCGTGAAAATGAAATTCGCAATTTCAAACCAGAAGAATATTGGACAATTGAAGGTGAATTTAGATATCAAAAATCCAAATTCACGGCTAAATTTTTACATTATAAAAATAAACCATTTAAATTACAAAACAAAGATGACGTTAATAAAGTAACTGCTAAATTAGATGGTGACCAGTTTGAAATAACAAATGTGAATAAAAAGGAAAAAACTAGAAATCCAGCACAACCTTTTACAACTTCAACATTGCAACAAGAAGCAGCGCGTAAATTAAATTTCAAAGCGCGTAAAACAATGATGATTGCACAACAATTATATGAAGGTATAGATTTAAAACGGCAAGGTACTGTTGGTTTAATCACATATATGCGTACAGATTCTACTAGAATATCAGACGCTGCTAAAAATGAAGCTAAATCATATATTACAGAGAATTATGGCAGCAATTATGTATCTAAGCGTCAAGCCAAAGGTAAACAGGGGGACCAAGATGCCCATGAAGCAATTCGTCCTACAAGTGCAATGCGTACGCCTAATGAAATGAAATCATATTTATCAAGAGATCAACATCGTTTGTACAAATTAATTTGGGAACGTTTTGTTGCAAGCCAAATGGCCCCAGCGATACTTGATACCGTTGCCTTAGATGTAACGCAAAATGACATTAAATTTAGAGCGAACGGTCAAACGATTAAATTTAAAGGCTTTATGACATTATACGTAGAAGCAAAAGACGATAAAGAAAATGATAAAGAAAATAAATTGCCAAATCTTAAAGAAGGAGATAAAGTTACTGCAACTCAAATAGAGCCAGCACAACACTTTACTCAACCACCTCCACGTTATACCGAAGCTAGATTAGTCAAAACGTTAGAAGAATTAAAAATCGGTCGACCTTCAACATATGCGCCAACAATAGACACAATCCAAAAACGTAACTATGTCAAATTAGATAGTAAGCGTTTTGTGCCTACAGAATTAGGTGAAATTGTCTATGAGCAAGTGAAAGAATACTTCCCTGAAATCATTGATGTTGAATTTACAGTTAATATGGAAACATTATTAGACAAAATTGCGGAAGGCGATATGAAGTGGCGCAAGGTTATTGATGACTTTTATAATAGTTTTAAACTAGATGTCGCTAGAGCAGAAAAAGAAATGGAAAAAATAGAAATTAAAGATGAACCTGCTGGCGAGGATTGTGAAGTATGTGGGTCTCCAATGGTCATTAAAATGGGGCGTTATGGCAAATTTATGGCATGCTCTAATTTTCCAGATTGCCGTAACACTAAAGCAATTGTTAAAACAATTGGTGTTACATGTCCAACTTGTAAAAAAGGCGATGTTGTTGAAAGAAAATCTAAGAAAAATCGCATATTTTATGGTTGTTCTAATTATCCAGAATGTGATTTTATTTCATGGGATAAACCAATTGGAAGAGACTGTCCAAAATGTGAGCATTATTTAGTAGAGAAGAAAAAAGGACGCAGTAGTCAAGTAGTTTGTTCTAATTGTGATTATCAAGAAGAAGCTCAAAAATAGTATTATCAATAAAGCCTAAGAATAAAGTATGGCTAAAATAGGAGGATTGAAATGACACAAACAGTCAATGTGATTGGTGCTGGACTTGCAGGTTCTGAAGCTGCGTATCAATTAGCCCAACGCGGGATTAATGTCAATTTAATAGAGATGAGACCAGTGAAACAAACACCAGCGCATCATACAGATAAATTTGCTGAACTCGTGTGTTCCAATTCTTTACGTGGAAATGCATTAACAAATGCGGTAGGCGTGTTAAAAGAAGAAATGAGAAGGATTGATTCGTTAATAATTAAAGCAGCGGATCAGGCTAAAGTCCCTGCTGGGGGTGCATTAGCAGTAGATAGACATGATTTTGCTGGTTATGTTACCGACGCATTACGCAGTCATCCCAATGTAACTGTATTAAATGAAGAAATAACACAAATTCCTGACGGGCATTCAATTATTGCCACCGGACCATTGACAACTTCAAGTTTAGCGCAAGAAATCGTTAATATAACTGGTAAAGATCAACTTTATTTTTATGATGCTGCTGCACCTATCATTGAAAAAGATTCAATTGATATGGACAAAGTATACTTAAAATCACGTTATGACAAAGGTGAAGCTGCTTATTTAAATTGTCCGATGACTGAAGAAGAATTCAACCGTTTTTATGATGCGGTATTAGCAGCAGAAGTTGCGCCAGTTAATGAATTTGAGAAAGAAAAATATTTTGAAGGATGTATGCCATTTGAAGTTATGGCAGAACGTGGGCGTAAAACATTACTATTTGGTCCAATGAAGCCGGTTGGGTTAGAAGATCCTAAGACTGGGAAACGCCCATTTGCAGTTGTGCAACTTAGACAAGATGATGCCGCAGGAACGCTTTACAATATTGTAGGGTTCCAAACGCATTTGAAATGGGGCGCACAAAAAGAGGTTATTCAATTAATTCCAGGGTTAGAAAATGTTGAAATTGTAAGATATGGTGTAATGCATAGAAATACTTTTATTAATTCGCCAGATGTACTCAATGAAAAATATGAACTTATTGGGAATGAACACATACAATTTGCTGGTCAAATGACTGGTGTTGAAGGATATGTTGAAAGTGCGGCGAGTGGTCTTGTTGCTGGCGTCAATTTAGCACATAAATTACTTGCAAAAGGTGAAGTGATTTTCCCTAGAGAAACGATGATTGGTAGCATGGCTTATTATATTTCTCATGCGAAAAATGACAAAAACTTCCAACCAATGAATGCTAATTTTGGCTTATTGCCGGTGCTTGAAAAGCGTATAAAAGATAAAAAAGAGCGGTATGAAACACTTGCAAACCGTGCATTAGAATATCTTGAAAAGTATAAAAAAACATTATAATTTATACAAAAACAAGTCTTAAATTGTAAACTAATTTTGACAAATTCTCAAAAAATTTTGAATAAAATATCAAATTATTTTAGCCCCCTTCATGTAATATGCTACAATGCATATGATGGAGGGGATTTTTGTTGAACGAGATTCAGAAAGCGTTTTTATATATGTTAAAAGTAGAAAGAAATTTCTCCGACCATACGATTAAGTCCTATCATGATGATTTGATGCAATTCAATGAATTTTTAGCACAAGAGATGTTGACTTTATCAACGTTTGAATATAAAGATGCTAGAAATTACTTGAGCTACTTGTATAATAAAAATTTGAAAAGAACAACAGTTTCACGCAAAATTTCGACGTTGCGTTCGTTCTATGAATATTGGATGACACAGGACGAAACTGTTATTAATCCATTTGTGCAGTTAGTACACCCTAAAAAAGAGCAGTACTTACCACAATTTTTTTATGAGGCAGAAATGGATGCACTTTTTGAAACGGTATTACACGATGCTAAAAAGGGATTACGTGATCGAGTAATATTAGAATTGCTTTATTCTACTGGAATGCGTGTTTCAGAACTTGTCCATATTAAGAAAATGGACATTGATTTAACATTGCCAGGAGTTAAAGTGCTAGGAAAAGGGAGCAAAGAGCGTTTTCTTCCTTTTGGAGAGTTTTGTAAGCAAAGCATAGAACAATACTTATTAGAATTTGGTCCTGTAAAACAGAATGACCATCCATTTTTATTAGTAAATATGAATGGACAACCGATAACTGAACGTGGTGTGCGCTATGTGTTAAATGATATTGTAAAACGTACGGCGGGTGTTACAGACATACACCCTCATAAACTACGCCATACCTTTGCAACGCATTTGCTTAATCAAGGCGCAGATTTACGGACAGTTCAGTCTTTATTAGGACATGTTAATTTATCGACGACAGGACGATATACACATGTTTCAAAAGATCAATTACGAAAAGTGTATTTAAATGCTCATCCTAGAGCAAAAAAGGAGCGTAATTAAATGAGTACATCAATACATGCAACAACAATATATGCTGTAAGACATAATGGTGAAGCAGCAATGGCTGGGGATGGCCAAGTGACGCTAGGGCAACAAGTCATCATGAAACAAACAGCACGAAAAGTTAGACGGTTATATGATGATAAAGTTTTAGCAGGATTTGCTGGAAGTGTCGCGGATGCCTTTACCTTATTTGAAAAATTCGAAACTAAATTACAACAATTTAGCGGTAATTTAGAACGTGCAGCTGTTGAGCTTGCCCAAGAATGGCGTGGTGATAAACAACTACGCCAATTAGAGGCAATGTTGATTGTTATGGATAAAAGTGGCATTTTAGTGGTGAGTGGTACAGGAGAAGTTATTGCACCTGATGATGACATTATTGCGATTGGTTCAGGTGGCAATTACGCATTAAGTGCTGGTCGCGCATTAAAACGCCATGCAGCACATTTGTCTGCTAAAGAAATGGCTTATGAAAGTCTTAAAGTAGCATCTGACATTTGCGTCTTTACTAATGATAATATCATTGTTGAAACACTATAAAAATAATACTACACATGATTTGAGTTAAATTGATGGAGGTAACAAAATGGATACAAATGGGATTAAACTTACACCCAAAGATATTGTTTCTCAACTTAATGAATACATCGTCGGTCAAGATGATGCTAAAAGAAAAGTAGCCATTGCTTTAAGAAATCGCTACAGACGAAGTTTATTAGATGAAGAAACAAAACAAGAAATCGCGCCTAAAAATATTTTAATGATTGGGCCAACTGGTGTGGGTAAAACGGAAATTGCTCGGCGCATGGCTAAAATTGTTGGTGCCCCGTTTATCAAAGTAGAAGCAACAAAATTTACTGAAGTTGGCTACGTGGGACGCGATGTTGAAAGCATGGTCAGAGATTTAGTAGACGTAGCAGTTAGATTAGTTAAAAATCAAAAAAAAGCCATGGTTAAAGATGAAGCTGTGGCCAAAGCAAATGATAAATTAGTTAAATTGCTAGTTCCAAGTATGAAGAAGAAAGCAGCACAAGGCAATAATCCTTTAGAAAATCTTTTTGGTGGTGCCATTCCAAATTTTGGAAATAACCAAGAAGATGAGGAAGAACCACCAACAGAAGAAATTAAAACTAAACGCTCTGAAATAAGACAGCAATTGCTAGCAGGAAAACTCGAAGACGAAAAGGTGCGCATTAAAGTAGAGCAAGATCCTGGGGCCTTAGGAATGCTTGGTACAAATCAAAATCAACAAATGCAGGACATGATGAATCAGTTGATGCCTAAGAAAAAGGTTGAACGAGAAGTGCCAGTAAAAACAGCAAGAAATATTCTAGCCGATGATTTTGCCGATGAACTTATCGACCAAGAAACAGCCAATCAAGAAGCAATAGAACTTGCAGAACAGATGGGGATTATCTTCATTGATGAAATTGATAAAGTAGCTACAAATAATCAAAGTAGTGGCCAAGATGTTTCTCGTCAAGGCGTCCAAAGAGATATTTTACCAATACTTGAAGGTAGCATGATTCAAACTAAATATGGTACTGTTAATACTGAACATATGCTCTTTATTGGTGCTGGCGCGTTTCATGTCTCTAAACCTAGCGATTTGATTCCAGAATTACAAGGACGCTTTCCAATTAGAGTAGAACTCGAAAGTTTAACGGTTAATGATTTCTATCGTATATTAACTGAACCTAAACTTTCATTAGTTAAACAATATGAAGCATTATTGAAAACTGAGGAAGTAACTGTTAACTTTACAGATGGAGCAATTACGAAATTGGCAGAAATTGCGTATCAAGTTAATCAAGATACGGATAATATTGGTGCACGTCGCTTACACACAATTTTAGAAAAAATGCTTGAAGATTTATCATTTGAAGCACCAAATATGCCTAATGCAGTCGTCGATATTACACCGCAATACGTGGATGAAAAATTGAAGTCTATTTCAACAAACAAAGATTTAAGTGCATTTATTTTATAATATATATAAAGGAGAAAAATTATGAGCTTATTATCGAAAACGAGAGAGTTAAACACATTATTACAAAAACATAAAGGTATTGCAGTTGATTTTAAAGATGTTGCACAAACGATTAGTAACGTGACTGTAACCAATGTATTTATAGTATCACGAAGAGGTAAGATATTAGGTTCAAGTTTAAATGAGTTATTAAAAAGCGAACGCATTAATCAAATGTTAGAAAGCAAACATATCCCAGAAGAATATACAGAGCAACTTATGGAAGTAAAACAAACACAATCTAATATAGATATAGACAACGTGTTGACTGTTTTCCCACCAGAAGATAGAGAAACATTTATTAATAGCAGAACAACTGTTTTCCCAATATTAGGTGGGGGAGAACGTTTTGGGACGCTTGTTTTAGGTCGAGTTAAAGATGACTTTAATGAAAACGATTTGGTTCTAGGAGAATATGCTGCAACAGTCATTGGTATGGAAATTTTACGTGAGAAACACAATGAAGTAGAAAAAGAAGCGCGTGATAAAGCAGCAATTAATATGGCTATCAATTCTTTATCTTATTCTGAAAAAGAAGCTATTGAACATATTTTTGAAGAATTAGGCGGAAATGAAGGATTATTAATCGCATCTAAAGTAGCAGATAGAGTAGGCATCACACGTTCAGTTATTGTCAATGCATTACGTAAACTTGAAAGTGCTGGTGTCATAGAATCTCGATCCTTAGGAATGAAGGGTACATTTATTAAAGTTAAAAAAGAAAAATTTCTTGATGAATTAGAGCGAAATAAATAAAGTAACGTATTAGTAAGGAAGTCATACACAATATGATAAATTTAAAATGTCAAAATATGTACTCAAGTATTGCTTTGACGTACTATTTATGATATATTAATTTTCGGCTATAAAGCCAATACACACATAATAAATGAATATATAAAGGGTGCAATCCGAGGATTGTCTTTATATTAGTTTGTTATGGAGGTAAATAACCAAACAGGAGGAAATGAAACATGGCAGTTATTTCAATGAAACAATTGTTAGAAGCTGGTGTTCACTTCGGTCACCAAACACGCCGTTGGAACCCAAAAATGAAAAAGTATATCTTCACTGAAAGAAATGGTATTTATATCATTGACTTACAAAAAACAGTGAAGAAAGTTGAAGAAGCTTATAACTTCATTAAACAAGTATCTGAAGATGGCGGTAAAGTCTTATTTGTAGGTACTAAAAAACAAGCACAAGAATCAGTGAAAGCAGAAGCTGAACGTGCTGGACAATTCTACGTTAACCAAAGATGGTTAGGTGGAATCTTAACAAACTATAAAACAATCTCTAAACGTATTAAACGTATCTCTGAAATCGAAAAGATGGAAGAAGATGGTTTATTCGACGTTTTACCTAAAAAAGAAGTTGTTGAACTTAAAAAAGAATATGACCGTTTAATCAAATTCTTAGGCGGTATCCGTGATATGAAATCAATGCCTCAAGCATTATTCGTTGTTGACCCTCGTAAAGAGCGCAATGCGATTGCTGAAGCACGTAAATTAAATATTCCAATCGTTGGTATTGTTGACACTAACTGTGATCCTGATGAAATTGATTACGTTATCCCAGCAAACGATGATGCGATTCGTGCCGTTAAGTTATTAACTGGTAAAATGGCTGATGCTGTCTTAGAAGGTCAACAAGGTGTATCTAATGAAGAAGTAGCTGCAGAGCAAAACATCGATTTAGATGAAAAAGAAGAAGCTAAAGATGCAGAAACAACTGAAGAAAACACTTCTGTTGAATCAAACTAAGAAATAGTTTAAATGGGTGATAAGATGTGATGCTTATCACCTTTTTTTCAAATCAAATTGATTGAGTCGGCAGTAAAGTGAAAAAATATTTAAATGACAATAGAGTATTGGAAATATCACTACTAATAATGGTAATATTTAAGTATATTGATTATTACAATGAAAATATTGGAGGAATAATGAATGGCAATTTCAGCAAAACTTGTTAAACAATTACGCGAAAGAACTGGCGCTGGTATGATGGATTGTAAAAAAGCGCTTACTGAAACTGATGGTGACATCGATAAAGCAATTGATTACTTACGTGAAAAAGGCATTGCTAAAGCAGCTAAAAAAGCAGACCGTATCGCTGCAGAAGGTTTAGTACATGTTGAAGTTAAAGGCAATGAAGCAGCTATCGTTGAAATTAACTCTGAAACAGACTTCGTAGCACGTAACGAAGGTTTCCAAGAATTAGTAAAAGAAATTGCTAATCAAATTCTTGATACTAAACCTGAGTCAGTAGATGCATTAATGGAAACTAAATTACCAAATGGTCAATCTGTTGATGAAAAAATGAAAGAAGCAATCTCAACAATTGGTGAAAAACTAAGCATCCGTCGTTTCGCAGTAAAATCAAAATCAGATAACGATGCATTTGGTGCATACTTGCACATGGGTGGACGCATTGGTGTATTATCAGTAGTTGAAGGTTCTACAGATGAAGAAGCAGCTAAAGATGTGGCAATGCACATTGCTGCTATTAACCCTAAATATGTTTCTTCTGAACAAGTTAGTGAAGATGAAATCAATCATGAAAGAGAAGTATTAAAGCAACAAGCATTAAATGAAGGTAAACCAGCAAATATCGTTGAAAAAATGGTCGAAGGTCGTTTACGTAAATATCTTCAAGAAATTTGTGCAGTTGATCAAAACTTCGTTAAAGATCCAGATCAAACAGTTGAAGCTTTCTTAAAATCAAAAGGTGGAAAACTTGTTGACTTCGTACGTTATGAAGTAGGCGAAGGCATGGAAAAACGTGAAGAAAACTTTGCTGACGAAGTTAAAGGACAAATGAAATAACCCGTCATAAAGTTTACAAGGAAGAAGGCACCTTTGAGGTTTTCTAAATATAAATGATTATATTTATTTTAGAAGACGCGACCGTGTCTTCTTTACTTGTATCTGTTACATATTTTTTAATGGAGAGGACAAAAAAATGACTCAAACTTCTAAATATAAACGTGTCGTATTAAAATTAAGTGGTGAAGCACTAGCTGGTGAAAAAGGTTTTGGCATTAATCCAATTATCATTAAAAGTGTTGCTGAGCAAGTAGCTGAAGTTGCCAAAATGGATTGTGAAATTGCAGTCATTGTTGGTGGTGGAAATATTTGGAGAGGTAAGACAGGTAGCGACTTAGGTATGGATCGCGGTACAGCAGATTACATGGGTATGTTAGCAACTGTGATGAATGCACTTGCCTTGCAAGATAGTTTAGAACAACTTGATTGTGATACTCGAGTATTAACATCCATTGAGATGAAACAAGTAGCTGAACCCTATATTAGACGTCGAGCAATTAGACACCTTGAGAAGAAGCGGGTAGTCATCTTTGCTGCTGGCATCGGCAATCCATACTTCTCAACTGATACAACCGCAGCTTTACGTGCTGCTGAAGTTGAAGCAGATGTTATTTTAATGGGCAAAAATAACGTGGATGGCGTATATTCTGCTGATCCAAAAGTTGACCCTAATGCAGTTAAATATGAACATTTAACACATATTCAAATGTTACAAGAAGGATTACAAGTTATGGATTCTACTGCTTCGTCATTCTGTATGGACAACAATATTCCATTAAATGTATTCTCCATTATGGAAGAAGGCAATATTAAGCGCGCAGTAATGGGCGAGAAAATTGGTACGTTAATAACAAAATAATCATATTGAAATTTTAATAAATGGCATATAGTATATATAGTGAAGTATATAATATTATAGTCGAAAACTTTGAGGTGTAAAAAAATGGCTGACATAATTAAAGATACAAAAGCAAGAATGAACAAATCAATTGAAAATTTATCTCGTGAACTTGCGAATATTAATGCAGGTAGAGCAAACTCTAATCTTTTAAACGGTGTGACAGTTGATTATTATGGTGCACCTACGCCTGTACAACAATTAGCCAGCATTAATGTTCCTGAAGCACGTTTATTAGTGATTTCCCCGTATGATAAAACATCGGTAAAAGACATTGAAAGAGCAATTATCGCTGCGAATTTGGGTGTAAACCCTACAAGTGATGGAGAAGTGATTCGTATCACAGTTCCTGCATTAACTGAAGAACGTCGTAAAGAATTAGTTAAAGATGTTAAAAAAGTTGGAGAAGATGCAAAAGTATCAATCCGTAACATTCGTCGTGATATTAATGATCAATTGAAAAAAGATGAAAAAAATGGCGACATCACTGAAGATGATTTAAGAAGTCAAAGTGATGATGTACAAAAAGCAACGGATGATTCAATCAAAGAAATTGATCAATTAGTTGGAGACAAAGAAAAAGATATTATGTCTGTTTAAAACTAATTTCAACAGATTTATTACAAAAATTAGATATAAACACGAATAGTCTGAGTCTTAACTGTATCAAGCTGCATGTGTTATTTCACTTGAGGTTTAACAAGAAATGTACCTTTTTTAGAGAAATATTGCATCAGACTTTGGTACAGTTTTTCTATTTGCTTATTCAATGCCATGAATGAGTATGATAAAATGATAGATGATTTCTTATATAATGATATTTATAATACTACAGAGATGATCAGGCTCGGAGGAAAGACCATGTTCAAGAAGCTAATAAATAGAAATAAGATTGAGATAACAGATGATATTGATTTAGACATGCGTAATATACCTGAACATGTAGCAATTATCATGGACGGGAATGGTCGATGGGCTAAAAAGAGAAAGATGCCGCGTATAAAAGGCCACTATGAAGGTATGCAAACAATCAAAAAAATAACAAGAGAAGCCAATAACCTTGGTATTAAGTATTTAACACTTTACGCTTTTTCAACAGAAAATTGGTCTAGACCTGAAAGTGAAGTTAACTATATTATGAGTTTACCTGTTAATTTTTTAAAAACATTCTTGCCAGAGTTGATTGAAAAGAATGTTAAAGTAGAAACGATTGGATTTATGGAAGGATTACCAGAGTCTACGATAAAGGCTATTAATGAAGCCAAAATTAAAACAGAACATAATACAGGATTAAGATTAATTTTTGCGATTAACTATGGTGGGAGAGCAGAAATTGTACATAGTGTGAAAGCAATTTATAAAGAACTTCAAGCTCAAGGTTTAGATGAAGAAAGTATTAATGAAAATATGATTTCAAGTCATTTAATGACTAAATCATATCCAGAACCTGAATTATTAATTCGAACTTCTGGAGAACAACGGATCAGTAATTTCTTAATTTGGCAGGTTTCATACAGTGAATTTATTTTTAATGAAAAGTTATGGCCGGATTTTGATGAGCAAGAATTGAAATCGTGCATAAAAATATATCAATCTCGCCAACGACGGTTTGGAGGATTATAGTAAGGAGTCTTTTATGAAAGTTAGAACACTGACGGCAATTATTGCATTACTTATATTTCTGCCCATTTTATTAAAGGGTGGATTTATTCTCATGTTATTTGCATTCTTATTAGCGTTGATTGCGCTGAAAGAATTGCTCAATATGAATATGATAAAGTTTTTATCTATTCCAGGCATTTTTAGTGCTATTGCTTTAATAATTATCATGTTACCGCAAGATGCGGGAGCATGGGTTCAAATGATTCAACTCAGAAGTTTAATTGCAATGAGTTTTATCTTATTAAGCTATACTGTTTTATCAAAGAATCGATTTAGTTTTATGGATGCAGCATTTTGTTTAATGTCAGTTGCCTATGTAGGCATTGGTTTCATGTATTTTTATGAAACGCGTTCAGAAGGTTTACATTTCATACTCTATGCATTCTTAGTTGTTTGGCTTACAGATACAGGTGCATATATTTTTGGGAAATTATTAGGAAAGCATAAATTATGGCCGGTTATCAGTCCAAATAAAACAATTGAAGGTTTTATTGGAGGATTATTTAGCAGTTTAATCGTGCCGTTAGTTATGATATTCTTTGTGGATTTTAACATGAATATTTGGCTCATCTTGCTCATCACCATTATATTAAGTATGTTTGGTCAACTTGGAGATTTAGTTGAGTCTGGTTTTAAAAGACACTTTGGTGTAAAGGATTCAGGAAGAATTTTACCAGGACATGGTGGTATTTTAGATCGTTTCGATAGTTTTATGTTTGTCTTACCTTTATTAAATATTTTGCTTATTCAAATTTAAATTTTGGAAATGGCTCATTTTATATGATAGTGTAAAATGAGTCATTTTTTGTGTATATTCAAAAACTTAATAATTGATTTTATTGAAATTTGCCTGTATAATGCTATCTTATTGCATAAACGTTAATTAAAGTCTTATTCTATAAATAATACAATTATTAGTACACGTTTAAATTAGGGGCATAATCATATCAATCAAAGGAGAGATTAAATGAAACTAACAAAGAAAGAAAAGTTTTCAATTCGGAAGCATAAATTTGGCGTATCATCCATACTGGTAGGTAGTATTATTGGTCTGACAATGTTAATGACTAAAGAAGCTGAAGCTGAAGAAGTGGAGCGTAATTTGTCAAAACAACAAATACAGCATAATAATGATGCTACTGGTGACACTCAAGATGATAATAATTATAATAATGAAATATCAAATCAGGAAGCAACAACGCAGAACAAACAAATAACTCAGTCTGACAATGTAAATAGCGAGGCACAAGCAATAAATGAAATAAGCGACAGCCATCGTACAGTAAATAAAGCCACTGAAGCACTAGACAATAACTCTACTTTAAATACATCCACCGATGTATCACCTGCAACGAAACAAGATACAACTACTAGCAATCAAACAACTCAGGAAAACAATGATGCAACAACACAAACCAAAACAAATTATAAGCAAGATGGTAATAACAACGTATTATCCCAAGTAGCAACCAATGACAATCAGTCTTCAAATCAACCACGTAACAGTCACCTAAATACATCCACAGTAACATACAACAATAATCATCAAGTAAGAAGATTAGCAAAAGTTGAAGCAACAAATACAGATAATAACGTTACTCAGACTTCAGACATATCGAATAAACTCTCAAATGTAACAGCGACAATTGAAGCGGCAGATACGATTTACCCACATAAAGCAGAATATGTAAATTTAAATTATCGTTTCCAAGCCCCAGATGATGTTCAAGCAGGAGATAGTATTAAAATTACTATTCCTCAAGCATTAAACTTAAATGGTGTAACAGCTACTGCTAAAGCACCTAATATTATGGCAGGTGACCAAATATTAGCTACTGGGACAATCGATGAAGAAGGAAATTTAATTTATACGTTTACAGATTATGTAACAAATAAAAATAATATTACAGGACAGATATCAATTCCTGGGTATATTGATCCTAAAAATGTAACACATACGGGTAAAGTGAATTTAGAGACATCTATTGGCCAAACAACTGCAAAGAAAACTGTGACAGTTGATTATGAAAAGTATGGAGAGTTTCGTAACTTGTCAATCAAAGGAACTATTGATCAAATTGATAAGGTGAATAACACATATAGACAAACCGTATATGTAAATCCTAGTAGTGATACTGTAGTGGATCCTTATTTAAGAGGCGGTTCAATACCGGGTACCAATAGTAATGTAATTATAGATGAGCAGAATACATCAATAAAAGTTTATAAAGTTAAAGAAAAAGCGCATCTAACAGACAGCTATTATGTTGATCCATCAAATTATGAAGATGTTACAAGTGACGTCAAAATTACTTTCCCTGAAAAAGGAATATATCAAATCAACTTTAATACTGAAGATGATCAAATTAATTCTCCATACGTAGTTGTTATTAATGGTCATGTTGATCCGAATAGTAATGGCAATTTGTATTTACGTTCAACATTATATGGTTACGATTCTAATTTCACTAGAGTTTCTATGGCATGGGATAATGAAGTAGAATATCATGCAGGAAGTGGTAATGGTGACGGTATAGATAAACCTGTAATACCGGATCAACCGGGGGATTCCGATAGTGATGCAGATTCCGATAGCGACGCAGACTCCGACAGCGATGCGGACTCCGATAGTGATGCAGACTCCGACAGTGACGCGGATTCCGACAGTGATGCAGATTCCGATAGTGATGCGGACTCCGATAGCGACGCAGATTCCGATAGCGACGCAGACTCCGACAGCGATGCGGACTCCGATAGTGACGCGGATTCCGATAGTGATGCAGACTCCGACAGCGATGCGGACTCCGATAGTG